>NZ_JARGZF010000002.1:923140-1230854 GCF_029222705.1 Knoellia sp. p5-6-4 | reverse complement strand
GATGGACTCCCGGCGCCGGGTCTTCGACGGCCAGCTGCGCCGCTTCCTCACCCTGCGCGACCAGAGCTGCCGCACCCCGTGGTGCGACGCCCCGATCCGGCACGCCGACCACGTGGTCCCCGACCGGTCCGGCGGCCCCACCACCGCCACCAACGGTCAGGGGCTGTGCGAGGCGTGCAACCACGCCAAGGAGGCCCCCGGCTGGTCCCGGTCACCACCGACCCGGGCCCGACCGCCGCCGACCCGCACGCGCCACCGCACCGGGTCCGCACCACCACCCCCACCGGACACACCTACGACTCCACCGCCCCACCCCTCCTGCCCACCCGGGGCGACCCGCGCCGGGCGCACCCGCACCCTTGGCGGGACAACGTCATCACCCTCAGCTGGGCGGACAGAGACCGGCTGCCCGACCTGCTCGACAGCGCCTGACCGCGAGCCGTCTGCTCTAGCGAAGGGGCAGGAACATCAGGTGCAGGCCGACCTTTCCGTGCCGGTGCGACTCGAACGCGCCCGGCACGGTGGCCAGCACCTCGAACCCCAGGCTCTTCCAGAGCGCGACCGCCGCCGTATTGGTCTCGACGACGGCGTTGAACTGGATGCCGTCGTAGCCCTGCTCGCGGTTCCAGGCGACGACGTGCTCGCCGAGGGCACGTCCGACCCCGCGGCCACGGGCGTAGGGCGAGACCATGAAGCTGGCCGTGCCGATGTGTGAGCCGCGCTCCGGCCGGTTGGGGCCCATCTTGGCGGTGCCCAGCACGGTCCCGTCGTCGTCGACCGCCACGACCGTCCGTCCCGGGGGTTGTTCGAACCACCACGCCCTGACGCCCTCGTCGTCAAGGCCCTCGGGGAAGGCGTAGCTCTCCCCGTCCGCGACGATCTCGCGGAAGAACGGGGCGATGGAGGGCAGGTCAGCGTCAGTGGCCTCGCGGATCAGCACGCCGCGACGCTAGACAGTCCCAGCCGCAGCCGGCAACCGAGAAACCGGCCGGGCAGCGGGCCTCAGGCGACCACGTCGCGCAACGAGAAGCCGCGCGAGACCACCTGGTCCAGCCGTCGACCGAGCACCGAGCCGACAGAGAAGTGCTCCGCGATGCGGGTGACCACGCCCACGACCTCGTCGAGGAACTCGTCGACCTCTGCCTCGCTCATCCGCGAGTTGATCCAGCCCTGGGCGGTCAGGCCGGACCGGTACGCCTCCCGAACCTCGACCTCAGAGAGCGGCACGTCGACGACCACGGCAGTGGTCGTTGCGCGTGCGGAGTTGAGCCCGCTGAAACCGCGCCCGCAGCCGCAGCCGCCGTCGGGGTCGTTCCGGTCGGTCGCGCACACCAATCCCAGGTAGACCAGCTCACCCGGTACACCCGCCGTGTAGTCACCTGCGACGTCGCCGTTGGTCGCCGTCGTGGCCCGTAGAACTCTCATGACTTACCTCCTTGTGGGTCACGCTAGGAAGGAGGTCTGACAGGCCGAATTCACGACCAGCCGGCGCTGGTGCGGTCGTTCAGCCTCGGCGCAGCTCGGCGACGCTCTCGCCTTCGTCGACCTCGCCGGTCGGCACGAACCCGAGCGAGGCGTACAGCGCTGCGGCCGCGGTGTTGTCGGGGTGGTAGGTCAGCCGGGTCACCCAGTGGCCCGGCTGGGCGCGGAACCAGTCGACCAGGGTCTGCGTCACCGCCCGGCCGAGTCCATGACCCTGGTGGGACCGGTCGATGACCAGCCCGCCGATCCAGTGCGAGCCGTCGTCGTCGAGGCCCCACATCACGTGGCCGACCACGGTCTCGTCGGCGTAGACGCCGAGCGAGGTCCACGGCCCGCCGCGCTCGGTCATGAGCATGTACCGCCCCGCAAGGGCGTAGACGAAGTCCCGCTGGTCGTCGGCAGGCGCCACGTCGGCCACCGCGCGCCAGTCGTCAGCGATCGGGCGCAGGGTGACGACGCGACCGAGCTTGTCGCTGAGTCCGGAGCTGATCACACCCGGACCCTATGGTGCCGGCCGCCGGGCTCCGGCGCAGGCGACTCAGGCGCTGGGCGGCAGGATGTCCTGCTGCGACGGCACCTCGTCCTGCTTGAGCAGGCCCACGGGACAGGTCATCCCGTTGGGGCCGTGGTTGCAGTAGCCGCCGGGGTTCTTGTGCAGGTACTGCTGGTGGTAGTCCTCGGCCCAGTAGAACGTCCCGGCGTCCTCCGCCGACCGCAGCTCGGTGGTGATGGGGCCGAACCCGTTGTCGGTCAACACCTTCTGGAACGCGTCACGCGTGGCGCGGGCGGCCCGCTCCTGCTCGTCGGTCGTCCAGTAGATCGCCGAGCGGTAGGCGGTGCCGATGTCGTTGCCCTGCCGGTTGCCCTGCGTCGGGTCGTGGTTCTCCCAGAACTCCTTGAGCAGCAGCTCGGGCGTCGTCTGCGTCGGGTCGTAGGCCACGAGCACCGTCTCGGCGTGCCCGGTCATGCCCGTGCAGGTCTCCTCGTAGGTCGGGTGCGGCGTGAACCCGCCCATGTAGCCGGCCGCGGTCGTCACGACGCCGGGCAGCCGCCAGAAGATCCGCTCGGCGCCCCAGAAGCACCCCATGGCGACGTACAGCACCTCGGTGCCCTGCGGCCACGGCCCCTCGAGCGGGGTGCCGAGCACCTCGTGCCGGGCGGGCACGGCATACGGCCTGCTGGAGCGGCCCTTCAGGGCCGTCTCGGCGGTGGGCATGGTGGTCTTCGCTCGCGATCCGAACAGCACCCATCCATTGGAACACGCGGGGCTACGGTGCGCCCATGCCCCTTGCCGCCCGTCGCCTCCCGCGGCGCGTGATCCAGCTGTATGCCGGCCTGCTCGTCTTCGCGTTCGGCGAGGCCCTCATCGTGCGTGCCTCCCTGGGGGTCATCCCCTGGGACGTGCTGCACCAGGGCCTGGTCCAGCAGTTCGGCCTCACCATCGGCCAGTGGTCGATCATCATCGGCGCCGTCGTGCTGCTGCTGTGGATCCCACTGCGCGAGCGACCCGGGCTCGGCACCATCAGCAACGTCATCGTCATCGGTGCCGCCCTCGACGTCTTCCTCGGCCTGCTGGCGACACCGGGCTCGGTCTGGGTGCGTGCGCTGTTCCTCGTGACCGGCATCCTCATCAACGGCGTGGCCACCGCGGCCTACATCGGCGCCCGACTCGGTCCCGGCCCGCGCGACGGCCTCATGACCGGTCTCGTGCGCACCCGCGGCTGGTCGGTGCGAGTGGTGCGCACCGGCATCGAGGTCGCGGTCGTCGTCATCGGCTGGCTGCTCGGGGGCAACCTCGGCGTCGGCACCGTGCTCTTCGCGATCGCGATCGGGCCGGTCGTGCACGTGGCGCTCCCGCTGCTCACCGTGCCCGAGGCGCCGGTGCCACCGGACGAGCCCTTGCCGGACTCGCCGCTGTAGTCCGGCAGGATGCGGCCATGGTCACCCTCGTGCCGGTCAGCGGCCTCGACGACTCCCAGCGCGACCTCTTCACGCGGTGGGCCGAGGTGTATGCCGCGTCCGGCCGCGCCGTGTTCGGCGACGAGCACACCGCGTGGGGCGCCGACGAGCTCCGCGAGCTGGAGCGCAACCCGCACCGCCGCACGATCGCCGCCGCAGCGGTGCAGCCGGACGGCGAGGTGGCCGGCGCGGTGCTCGTCGTGCTCCGCACCCGGGAGAACCCCCGGGTGGCCTTCCTGTCACTGGCGGTGCACCCCGACCACCGCCTCCGGGGAGTGGGCAGCGAGCTGCTCCGCTGGGCAGAGGCCCGGGCTGTCGAGCACGGACGCAGCGTCTTCATCGCCGAGACCGAGTGGCCGGCTGGGGCCAAAGACGTCTCTGGCGAGGGCTTCGCCCGGGGGCACGGCTACACAGCGGCGCAGCACGTCCTGCGCAGCACCCTCCTGCTGCCCGTGGACGACGCGACCGTCGGCGACGTCGCCGCAGACGACGGTGACTACACCCTCGAGACCAGCGTCGACGGCATACCCGGCTCGTGGCTGGAGGACCGGGCTGAGCTGCAGCGCCGGATGAGCACCGACGTGCCGCTCGGTGACCTGCAGCTCGAGGAGGAGGACTGGGACGCCGCGCGGATGCGGGGCGAGTACGACGTGCTCGCCTCCATGGGCCGTCGCGTCGTGGAGACCGTGGCCCGGCACCTCCCGTCCGGCCGGCTCGTCGGCTACACCCAGGTGCAGTTCTCGCCGGAGACGCCGACGCTGGGCTACCAGCAGGACACCCTCGTGGTGCGCGAGCACCGCGGCCACGCCCTGGGCCTGCGGCTCAAGGCGGCCAACACCCTCGCGGTGATGGAGCACCTGCCGGAGCTGACCGGCATCCGCACGTGGAACGCCGAGGACAACGCCCACATGCTCGCGGTCAACCAGCGGCTCGGCTACGCGGTCGACGCCCACAGGCGCGAGTGGCAGAAGGTGCTGGGCTGACGGGCGAGGGGCTGCCGTTAGCCTTGCCCGCATGAGCGAGCAGCAGAGCGGGCAGGGCGGTTTCTCGACCAGGGCGATCCACGCCGGGCAGGAGCCGGATGCCAGCACCGGCGCCGTGATCACGCCGATCTACCAGGTGTCGACCTACAAGCAGGACGGCATCGGCGGCTTCCGCGGCGGCTACGAGTACAGCCGCTCGGCCAACCCGACCCGCTCCGCGCTCGAGGAGTGCTTCGCCGCGCTCGAGGGCGGCGCCCGCGGTTTCGCGTTCGCCTCCGGCCTCGCCGGGCAGGACACCCTCCTGCGCGCCCTGCTCCAGCCGGGGGAGCACGTCGTCGTGCCCTCCGACGCCTACGGCGGCACCTACCGCCTCTTCAACAAGGTGCTCGTGCCCTGGGGCGTCGAGCACACCATCGCCCCCATGGGTGACGTCGACGCCGTGCGCGCCGCGATCCGCCCGGGCCAGACCAAGATGCTGTGGGTCGAGACGCCGACCAACCCGCTGCTCGGCATCGCCGACATCGAGGCGCTCGCCGCCATCGCGCACGAGGCCGGCGCCCTGCTCGTCGTCGACAACACCTTCGCCTCCGCCTACCTCCAGCAGCCGCTCGCGCTCGGCGCCGACATCGTCTGCCACTCGACGACGAAGTACTCCGGGGGCCACAGCGACGTCGTCGGCGGCGCGGTCGTGGTCGGCCACGGCATCTCCGTCCCCGGCTTCGAGGACGCGGCGGATCGCATTGCCTTCCACCAGAACTCGATGGGTGCCGTCGCCGGACCGTTCGACGCCTGGCTCGTGCTGCGCGGTCTGAAGACGCTGGCGGTCCGCATGGAGCGGCACTGCGACAACGCCGAGAAGGTCGTCGAGTTCCTGCAGGGCCACCCGGCCGTCAGCGCCGTGCACTACCCGGGCCTGCCGAGCCACCCCGGCCACGAGGTCGCCAAGAAGCAGATGAAGCGCTTCGGCGGCATGATCTCGTTCCAGCTCAAGGCCGGCGAGGACGTCGCCGTCAAGGTCTGCGCCGAGACCCAGGTGTGGACCCTGGGCGAGTCGCTCGGCGGCGTCGAGTCGCTCATCGAGCACCCCGCACGCATGACCCACGCGTCGGTCCGCGGCACCGAGCTCGAGGTGCCCGCCGACCTCATCCGCCTCTCGGTCGGCATCGAGGACGTCGCCGACCTCATCGCCGACCTCTCCCAGGCCCTCGACCGGCTCGCCTGAACCACGATGGCACGCCTCCTCTGCGTCGACTTCGGCTCGACCTTCACCAAGGCCGCGCTCGTCGACGCCGCGGAGGGCGAGCTGCTCGCCACCCGTGAGGTGCCGACGACGATCGGCACGGACGTCCTCGACGGCTACCGGGTCATCCGGGAGTCCCTGGCGGCCGAGGCACTCCCGGAGCCCGAGGGCGTGCTCGCCTGCTCCAGCGCCGGCGGCGGGCTGCGGCTGGCGGTCGTCGGCTACGAGCGGGAGGTCACGGCCCAGGCCGGCTACCGCGTGGGCCTGAGCGCCGGGGCCAAGGTCGTCCACGTCGCGTCCGGACGGCTGTCGGGACCCGACGTGCACGACCTGCGCGCGGCCCGGCCCGACATCGTGCTGCTCGTCGGCGGCACCGACGGCGGCAACGCCGACGTGCTGCTGCACAACGCCGAGCGCCTCGCCCACATGCGCGTCGCGGCCCCCATCGTGGTGGCCGGCAACGCCGACGCCGCCGACGAGGTGGCCGCCGTGCTGGCCTCCACCGGCCGGCGCTTCGAGGTCACCGCCAACGTGCTGCCCCAGATCGGCGTCATCGCCCCGAAGGGGGCCCGAGCCGCGATCCGCGCAGCCTTCCTCCACCACGTCATCGGCGGTAAGCACCTGTCGAAGGGGACGGAGTTCGTCGACATGGTGCGTGCCGCGACGCCCGACGCCGTTCTGGCAGGCGTACAGGTGCTCGCGGACTCGGTCGAGGGCGACGTGCTGGTGGTCGATGTCGGCGGAGCCACCAGCGACGTCTACTCCGCGCTGCAGCCGCAGGGCGAGGACGCCGGCCTCGCCAAGGACGTCGTCGCCCCCCTGTGGCAGTCGCGCACCGTCGAGGCCGACCTCGGCATGCGGTGGAGCGCCGAGGGTGTGCTCGAGGCAGCCCAGCGAGAGGCGCTGCCCGTCTCCGACGGACTGCCCGGGTATGCCGCGCGCGTGGCCCGCGACACGGCCCACCTCCCAGCCGATGCGGCCGAGCAGGCCCTCGACCTCGAGCTCGCCCGGCTCGCCGCGGTGGTCGCCGTCCGGCGCCACGCGCGCCCAGCCTCGCCGGGGGCCAGCCCGCGCCCCCTGGCCGACGTCGTGCACGTCATCGGCTCGGGCGGTGTGCTGCGGCACGCCGAGGACGACGACCAGCGCGCGGTGCTGCGCGCCGTGACCGGCGACCATGCGGGCGGGTGGCGGGTGCCCCGGGAGGCGCGGGTGGCGACCGACACGGCATACCTGCTCTTCGCCGTCGGGCTGCTGGCCGAGGATCACCCGGACGCCGCTCGCTCGCTGGCCGAGCGCGTTGTCGGCGCGGAGTCCTAGGTTGGGCCCATGAGTGACTCTCACATTGCGCTGGGCATGCCTCGTCTCGACCTCATCGTCCTCGACTGCCCCGACCCCCGGGCGCTGGGCGAGTTCTACGCCAAGATCCTCGGCTGGGGGATCGAGTCGGCGGAGGACGACTGGGTGACGCTCGAGCCGCCGGGGGGCGGCATCAGCGCCGACCACCCCCGCGGACACGTCAGCCTGGCCTTCCAGAAGGTGGAGAGCTACCAGGCCCCGACCTGGCCGGAGGGCCCGCGGCCGCAGCAGTTCCACCTCGACTTCGACGTCGCCGACATCGAGGCGGCCGAGCCGCGGGTGTTGGCCGCCGGTGCCACGGTGGCCGAGCACCAGCCGTCGGAGAGCGGCAGCTTCAAGGTCTACCTCGACCCCGCCGGGCACCCCTTCTGCCTGTGCAGGAGCTGAACGACTCCGCAGATCCGCCGAATTAATCGGTTGGGGTTGTCAGACCCCCCGCCTAGGCTCGAAGGCATGTCAAACGGCATGGCCATCGAGGCCGACAACCTGGTCAAGCACTTCGGCGAGACGGTCGCCGTCGAAGGCGTCAGCTTCTCCGTCCCGAGGGGGTCGGTCCTCGGCCTCCTCGGGCCCAACGGGGCGGGCAAGACCACGACCGTGCGGATGATGACGACGCTGACGACGCCGACGAGCGGCACGGCCCGGGTCAACGGCCACGACGTGCTGCGCGAGCCCGACGCGGTGCGCCGCAGCATGGGGCTCACCGGCCAGGCGGCGACGGTCGACGAGCTGCTCACCGGCAGGGAGAACATCCGCCTCATCGGGGCGCTCTACGGCCTGAGCTCGTCCTACGTCCGCACCGCCGCCGACGACCTGCTCGAGCGCTTCTCACTGACCGACGCCGGCGACCGCATCGTCAAGACGTACTCCGGTGGCATGCGCCGCCGGCTCGACCTCGCGGTCAGCCTCGTCGCGACGCCGCCCGTGCTCTTCCTCGACGAGCCGACCACCGGGCTCGACCCCCGCAGCCGGGTCGAGCTGTGGGAGGTGCTGCGGGGGCTCGTCCGCGACGGCACCACCCTGCTGCTGACGACGCAGTACCTCGAGGAGGCCGACCACCTCGCCGACCGCATCATCGTCATCGACCACGGCAAGGTCATCGCCGAGGGCACGGCACTCGAGCTGAAGGACCAGAGCGGGCAGGCCGCCATCGTCCTGACCGTCTCCAGGGCCGCCGACCTGCCGCTCGCCGAGCAGATGCTCCGCCAGCACGTGCCCACCGTGCACGTCGACGAGGCGGCGCGTCAGCTCACGGCCCCGGCCGACGGCCTGCGGGACATGACCCGCATCGCGGCCGTCTTCGAGCACAGCGAGATCGAGCTCGACGACCTCGGGCTGAAGCGTCCCAGCCTCGACGACGTGTTCCTGCACCTGACCGGCCACCGCGCCGAGGACGCTTCCGAGCAGACCCTGGAGGAGAAGGCGTCATGACGACCGAGACGACCACCGCCGCCGCGACCCGGGAGAGCGACCGGCCCGAGCTGCGCCAGACAGGGCTGCTGCACCAGTCGTGGACCATCGTGCGCCGCAACCTGCGCCACATCAGGCGCCAGCCGGAGGCGCTGACCGACGTCACGATCCAGCCGATCATGTTCGTCGTGCTCTTCGCCTTCGTCTTCGGCGGCTCGATCCAGACCGAGGGCAGCGAGTACCGCGAGTGGCTGCTGCCGGGCATCATGGCGCAGACGATGGCCTTCGCCTCCTTCGTCGTCGCCATCGGCCTGAACACCGACATCGACAAGGGCATCGTCGACCGGTTCCGGTCGCTGCCCATCGCCCGGTCCTCGGTGCTCATCGGCCGCAGCATCTCCAGCCTCATCCACTCGAGCATCGGCATCGTCGTCATGTCCTTGACGGGTCTGGCGATCGGCTGGCGCA
Source organism: Knoellia sp. p5-6-4 (assembly GCF_029222705.1). NCBI lineage: Bacteria > Bacillati > Actinomycetota > Actinomycetes > Micrococcales > Intrasporangiaceae > Knoellia > Knoellia sp. p5-6-4. The sequence continues at coordinate 1,221,956 of NZ_JARGZF010000002.1, read as the reverse complement.
TCCACAACGGGGTGGCTGAGGGCCTGCTCGCCTACGGCCTGCTGCTGCTCTTCGGGTTCGCCATGATCTGGATCGGCATCCTCGTCGGCTCCGCCATGCGCTCCATCGAGGCGGTCAACGGCCTGATGTTCACGACGATCTTCCCGATCACCTTCCTGGCCAACACCTTCGCGCCCTCCGAGAACATGACGCCCTGGCTGCGCACCATCGCCGAGTGGAACCCCATCTCCTCGCTGGTCCAGGCCATGCGAGAGCTGTGGGGCAACACCCCGCCGGCGCCTCCGGACGCCGCGCTGCCGCTGCGCCACCCCGAGCTGTTCGCGGCCGGCTGGTCGATCCTCATCGCGGTGCTGGTGGCGCCGCTCGCAGTGCGGGCCTTCAACCGGCGCACCAACGACTAGCAGGTGCCACGGTGCCATGGGCGGCAGATACCCTGCCGCCCATGGCATCTCCGTTGTCCGTCACCCTGGACGACGTCCGCGCTGCGCAGGACCTGCTCAGCGGCGTCGTCCGCCCCACCCCGCTGGAGTACAGCCGCGCCCTCGCCGACCGGGTCGGGGCCGAGGTGTTCCTGAAGTGCGAGAACCTCCAGCGGGCCGGCTCCTTCAAGATCCGTGGGGCGTACACCCGCATGTCCCGGCTCTCGGACGAGGAGAAGGCCAGGGGAGTGGTGGCGGCCAGCGCCGGCAACCACGCCCAGGGCGTGGCCCTCGCGGCGCAGATGCTCGGCATCAGGGCCAAGGTCTACATGCCGCACGGGGCCCCGATGCCCAAGCTCGTCGCGACCCGCGCCTACGGGGCCGAGATCGAGCAGGTGGGCACGACCATCGACGAGTGCCTGGTCAAGGCCCGCGAGTGGGAGGCGGAGACCGGGGCGGTGCTGATCCACCCGTTCGACCACCCCGACATCGTGGCCGGGCAGGGCACCTGCGGGCTGGAGATCCTCCAGGAGTGCCCCGACGTGCGGACCATCGTGGTGAGCGCCGGAGGCGGCGGGCTCCTCGCGGGCATCTCCACGGCGGTCAAGGCGCTCAAGCCCGACGTGCGGATCATCGGCGTTCAGGCCGAGCAGGCCGCCGCCTACCCGCTCTCGCTCGCCGCCGGGAAGCCGGTCGCGTTCGAGAACATGCAGACCATGGCCGACGGCATCGCCGTGGGTATGCCGGGCGACGTGCCCTACGCGCTGGTCCGCGAGCTCGTCGACGGCATGGAGACGGTGAGCGAGGAGGCGCTCTCGCGAGCTCTGCTGTTCCTGCTCGAGCGCGCCAAGCTCGTCGTCGAGCCGGCCGGAGCGGCTGCCGTGGCGCACCTGCTCGGCACGGCCGGCCGCCACGTCGACGGCCCGGTCGTCGCGGTGCTCTCGGGCGGCAACATCGACCCCCTGCTGCTCCTGCGCATCATCCGGCACGGCATGGCCTCGGCCGGGCGCTACCTGCAGTTTCGGGTGCGGGTGCCGGACAAGCCGGGCTCCCTCGCCGGGCTGCTGGCCGACCTCGCCGCTGCCGACGCCAACGTCCTCGAGGTCGAGCACGTGCGCACCGGCACCACGATCCGCGTCGACGAGGTGGAGATCGGCCTCCAGCTCGAGACCCGCGGCCACGAGCACTGCGAGCAGGTCCTGCGGGCGCTGCGGACCAAGGGCTACGAGCTGAAGTTCGGCTGATGGCGGAGGGGGCAGGCAGGCTGGTGACGCGGCTCGTCAGCCTGGCCGACGCGCCGGTGCTGGCCGAGCTGGCGCGCACCAACCGTGAGTTCATGGCGCCCTACGAGCCGTTCCGGAGCGAGGAGTACTACACGGTCGAGGGCCAGCGTGCCCTCGTGCGCGGGCTGTTGACGCTGCACGCGCAGGACCGCTCGCTGCCGCACGTCATCCTCGACGAGGACGGCACGGTGGTCGGGCGGATCACCCTCAACGAGATCGTCCGGGGCCCGCTCCAGTCGTGCAGCCTGGGCTACTGGTTGGCGCAGGAGGCGGGCGGACGCGGGCTGGCGACCGCCGCCGTGCGGCACATCGTCGAGGTGGCCTTCGACGACCTGCGCCTGCACCGCATCCAGGCTGGCACCCTCGTCGACAACCACCGCTCGCAGCGGGTGCTGGTGAAGAGCGGCTTCGCGCAGTTCGGCCTCGCCCGGCGGTACCTGAAGATCGCGGGCGACTGGCGCGACCACGTCCTCTTCGAGCTGCTCAACCCGGTGGAGGACTGAGCAGCCCGCAGGCACCACGACGGGCCGCCCCCCAGGGGAGCGGCCCGTCGCCAGGATGTGCTTGTGTGGCGCTCAGCCGGCGTACGGCTTGGCGTCCTTGATGGTGACCTCGATGGTCTTGCCGTTGGGGGCCTCGTAGGAGACCGTGTCGCCGACCTTCTTGCCGTTGATGGCGACGCCCATCGCGGACTTCTCGCTGTAGACCTCGAGGTCGGCGTCGGCGATCTCGCGCGAACCCATGAGGAAGGTCATGTCGTCGCCGAACATGTCGACGGTGACCACCATGCCGGGCTCGACGATGCCGTCGTCGGCGGGGGCCTCGCCCACCTTGGCGCTCTCGAGGAGCTGGGTGAGCTGGCGGATGCGGGCCTCCATCTTGCCCTGCTCCTCCTTGGCGGCGTGGTAGCCGCCGTTCTCCTTCAGGTCGCCCTCCTCGCGGGCCGCCTCGATCTTCTTCGCGATCTCGGTACGGCCCTCACCGGAGAGCTGGTCGAGCTCAGCCTTGAGGCGGTCGAAGGCCTCCTGGGTGAGGTAGCTCTGTGCGGGGGTCGCGATGTCGCTCACGTGAAAAACTCCTTGATCGATCCTCGGCCGGCAGCAGACGCGACCGGGGGGCGTTACGCAAGACGGCCCGGACCTCGAGCCTCTTCGGGCCCTCGGTCCAGACCGCTTCGTGAAAGTACAAGGGTAACAACGTCCGCCCGACGTGGTCCATTCCATGGGTGGGAACGAGACCGACGGCGGAGCGGGCCGGGCCCGATCGGCCTACCGGGCGCTGCAGCTGCGGACCGCCCCCGTCACCGCCCGGGTCGTGGTGCGGATCGTGACTCGGCGCTCCACGGTGCGCTCGGAGGAGGCCGGGATGGCCACCTCGACCGCGCCGACCACCCCGAAGCCCTGGTCGAGGGCCCGCACGAGGCAGGTCGCGGCCCTCCCGTCGGGACGGTGGACGGCGAAGTCCACCACGACCGTGCGGTCGTCCACGACGCGGTAGCCGGTGTCGGTCCAGGTCACCTTGCCGACGGTGTTGACCAGGGCCAGCCAGGTGGCCAGGGCCACGCCCAGGGCGCACCCGAGCACGCCGATGGCCCACCACTTGCCGGTGCCCGGCGCAGGACGGGGGAGGGGCATGCGGTGGGGGCCTTTCCGGTGGTCGGGGTCTTCGGCAGCCGGCGCCGCGCCGGTGGCCGCGGGAGGCGGGCCCGGACGCAGGTGAGAGGATGACCGGTGGCCCCATTGTCGACGATGGACCGAGAGAGGTTTGCAGGTGGCTGACCGGTTGCGCCTGATGGCGGTGCACGCGCACCCCGACGACGAGTCCAGCAAGGGTGCGGCGACGATGGCGAGGTACGTCGACGAGGGCCATGAGGTGCTCGTGGTGTCGTGCACCGGGGGCGAGCGGGGCGACATCCTCAACCCCAAGCTGGCGAACGACATCCACATCCAGCGCGACCTGCCGCGGGTGCGCCGCGAGGAGATGGCGCGAGCCCAGGAGATCCTCGGCGTCCAGCACACCTGGCTCGGGTTCGTCGACAGCGGGCTCCCGGAGGGCGACCCGCTGCCGCCCCTGCCGGCCGGCTGCTTCGCCCTCGAGCCCCTCGAGGTCACCACGGAGGCCCTCGTCCGCGAGATCCGTCGCTTCCGCCCACACGTCATGACGACCTACGACGAGAACGGCGGCTACCCGCACCCCGACCACATCATGTGCCACACCGTCTCAATGGCGGCCTTCTCGGCGGCCGGCGACGCCACGGCATACCCGCACGCGGGCGAGGCCTGGCAGCCGCTGAAGATCTACTACAACCAGACCTTCAGCCGTGAGCGCATCGTCGCCTTCCACGAGGCGCTGCTGGCCCTCGAGGAGGAGAGCCCTTACGAAGAGTGGCTCGAGAACTGGCAGGACCGCAAACCGCGCACGGTGACGACCAGGATCGAGTGCGCCGACTGGTTCGACCGGCGTGACCGGGCGCTGCTCGCCCACGCCACCCAGATCGACCCCGACGGCAGCTTCTTCCGGGTGCCGCGGGAGGTGCAGCAGCGCGTCTGGCCCACCGAGGAGTACGAGGCCGCGCTGTCCTACGTGCCCGTCGAGCCGATCGAGGACGACCTGTTCGCGGGCCTGCGGGGGCTCGACGCCGACGCCTTGGCGGTCTCGGGTGGCCTCGAGGTCGCGTACGACGGACGGAAGGACCCCGCATGAACACCCCGAGCACCGTCGTCTCGCCGGGCATCGGCGCCTTCCTCGCGTTCTTCGCGCTCGCGGTGGCGCTGTGGCTGCTCATGCGGAACATGAACGCCCGCATGCGGCGGATGTCCTACCGCGCCGAGGAGGCCCAGCGACAGGCGCAGGCCGAGGGCGAGCGCCGGCCGACCGGCGAGGCCGACGGGGCCGACGGGGCCGACGGGACCGACGGGACCGACGCGGGCGAGGTCGGCGGTGCAGGCACGGCAGACGGCGTCACCCCGCAGGCTGATGACGAGGGCCCGACCGAGGGACAGACTGGCCGGACACGCCCCTAGCCAGGAGGTCGCCATGAGCGGTCGCGTCGTCCACTTCGAGCTCCCCTTCGACGACGGGGCCCGGGCCCGGTCGTTCTACGCCGACCTGTTCGGCTGGCAGCTGCAGGATGTGCCGGGGATGGACTACTCGCTGGTGATGACCGGGCCGGTGGACGAGCGCGGGTCGACCGAGCCGGGGTACATCAACGGCGGTATGACCCAGCGCGGCGGACCGGTGGAGCGGCCCGTGGTGACCATCGACGTCGACGACATCGACGCCACGCTGGCGGCGGTGGCCGAGCGCGGCGGCTCGACCCTGGTGGAGCGCCAGCCGGTCGGCGACATGGGTTGGACGGCCTACTTCAGCGACCCCGAGGGCAACGTCATGGGTCTGTGGCAGACCGCAGCCCGGCAGGGCGAGGCGCCGCAGGGTGGCCGGTCGGGGGCCGACTACGAGGTGTAGGTCAGGCCCCGGCGCTGTAGACGCTCATCGACGCCGCGACGTAGTGGGCGATGAAGGCGGCCACGGTGAGGCTGTGGAAGATCTCGTGGAACCCGAACCAGCGCGGTGACGGGTTCGGCCGCTTGATGCCGTAGACCAGCGCCCCGACGGTGTAGAGCAGGCCGCCGGTGGCGATCAGGGCCACGATGGTGGGTCCGCCGTGCTGCAGGAGCGGGCCGAGGTAGAACACGGCCACCCACCCGAGGGCGACGTAGATCGGCGTGTAGAGCCAGCGTGGCGCGTGCACCCACAGCACGCGGAACAGCACGCCCGCGATGGCGCCCGTCCACACGATCGTGAGCATGGTGCGGGCCTGGTCGCCCGGCAGCAGCAGCGCGAAGGGGGTGTAGCTGCCGGCGATGATGAGGAAGATGTTGGAGTGGTCCAGCCGCTTGAGGACCCCGGCCACCCTGGGGGACCAGTTGCCTCGGTGGTAGACCGCGGAGGTGCCGAAGAGGAGCCAGGCCGTCACCGAGAACACCGCGGCGGCGATGCGGGCCGGCGTGTTCGGGGCAAGGGCGATGAGCACGATGCCGGCGGCCACGGTCAGGGGGACCATCGCGGCGTGGAGCCAGCCGCGCAGCTTGGGCTTGACGGCGTCGACGACGGTCTCGAGGGGGCCGCGCTCGTGGCGGTCGGATGTCGTGGCCATGCGGAGCAGCATAACCTACGCAAACGTAACTTACGCGATCGTAGGTTGCGGGAAATCGCCGAGCGGCTGGGGACGGGGACCGGGCCGCAGGGGGGTAGCGTGTGCAGAGCGGTCCGCGCGGACCGCCGTGCCACTCCCCGTCGGTTCCCCAGGAGGCCATGTGGGTCTGCGTGACCTGCTGTATGCCGCGTACGAGCGCCGGCTGCGCCGCAGCCTCGCCCACGCGCCGCTGCCCCGCCACGTGGGCGTCATGCTGGACGGGAACCGGCGCTGGGCCCGCGAGCGAGGGGCGGCGACCAAGGAGGGCCACCAGGCCGGCGCCGACAACATCGCGAACTTCCTGGGCTGGTGCGAGGAGGCCGGCGTCGAGGTCGTCACCCTGTGGCTGCTCTCGACCGACAACCTCAGCCGCCCGCCCGCCGAGCTCACCCCGCTGCTGACCATCATCGAGAACGCGGTGGCCGACCTCGCCGAGACCCGCCGCTGGCGGATCAACCCGGTCGGCGCGCCCGACCTGCTCCCTGCCGAGACGGCCCGGCGCCTCAAGGAGAGCGCGGACGCCACCGAGGACGTCCAGGGCATGGTCGTCAACGTGGCCGTCGGCTACGGCGGCCGGCAGGAGATCACCGACGCGGTGCGCTCGATGCTCATGTCGCACGCGGCCAACGGCACGAGCATCGAGGAGCTCGCCGAGAGCCTCGAGGTCGAGCACATCGCCGAGCACCTCTACACCAAGGGCCAGCCCGACCCCGACCTGGTCATCCGCACCTCCGGCGAGCAGCGGCTCTCGGGCTTCCTGCTCTGGCAGAGCGCGCACAGCGAGTTCTACTTCTGCGAGGCCTACTGGCCCGACTTCCGGCACGTCGACTTCCTGCGGGCGCTGCGGGCCTACTCCGAGCGCCACCGCCGCTTCGGCAGCTGACCCCCGTGTCCGCCGGGTGAACTGTCGGCGACACGCCCTGCAGTTACCGACCTTCGGCCCCGGCCAGCCCTACCGTCGGCTGTGACGCGGAGCACCCGCACCGCGTTCGGGAAGGCCATCACATGGAGCGTAAGCAGCTCCGAGCGGAGGGCCGGACCCGGCACCACCGCACTGCGATGGCCCGGTCCCGGCACCTCGTTCGCGAGTAGGCGCACCGCGCCGGGGAGCGCGCTGTGCCGGATGGAGTGAGATGGCCTCGACATCGAGTGGCAAGACCACCAGCGTGCGCACCACCACGAGCACCGCAGCCCGACCCCGCAGAGGGGCGCCCCCGGCATACCGGACCTTCGTCCTCGACACCTCGGTGCTGCTGTCCGACCCGAGGGCCATGCTGCGGTTCGCCGAGCACGAGGTCGTCCTGCCGGTCGTGGTCGTGACCGAGCTGGAGGCCAAGCGGCACCACCCCGAGCTCGGCTACTTCGCCCGCACCGCCCTGCGGATGCTGGACGACCTGCGCATCAAGGAGGGCCGGCTCGACGCACCGGTCGCCGTCGGGGAGGACGGCGGCACGCTGCGGGTCGAGCTGAACCACACCGACCCGAGCTCGCTGCCGGCCGGCTTCCGGCTCGGCGACAACGACACCCGGATCCTCTCGGTGGCCAAGAACCTCGCCAACGAGGGTCACGACGTCACCGTGGTGAGCAAGGACCTGCCCATGCGGGTCAAGGCCTCCGCGGTCGGCCTGGCGGCCGAGGAGTACCGCGCCGAGCTCGCCGTCGACAGCGGCTGGACCGGCATGACCGAGCTCGACGTCACCACCGAGGAGATGGACGCCCTCTACGAGCACGGCCGCGTCGAGCACGCCGGAGCCGCAGAGCTGCCCTGCCACACCGGACTGGTCCTGCTCTCGCCGCGGGGAAGCGGTCTGGGGCGGGTCGGGGCCGACAAGCAGGTCCGGCTGGTGCGCGGCGACCGTGACGCCTTCGGGCTGCACGGCCGCAGCGCCGAGCAGCGCATCGCCCTCGACCTGCTGCTCGACCCCGACGTGGGCATCGTCAGCCTCGGTGGCCGGGCCGGCACCGGCAAGAGCGCGCTGGCCCTGTGCGCCGGCCTCGAGGCCGTCATGGAGCGCCGCCAGCAGCGCCGGGTCGTCGTCTTCCGTCCCCTGTATGCCGTGGGCGGCCAGGAGCTCGGGTACCTGCCGGGCAGCGAGGCCGAGAAGATGGGCCCCTGGGCCCAGGCGGTGTTCGACACGCTGGGGGCGCTCGTGTCGCGCGAGGTCGTCGAGGAGGTCATGGACCGCGGCATGCTCGAGGTGCTGCCCCTGACGCACATCCGCGGACGGTCGCTGCACGACGCCTTCGTCATCGTCGACGAGGCGCAGTCCCTCGAGCGCAACGTGCTGCTCACGGTGCTCTCGCGCATCGGCCAGAACTCGAAGGTCGTGCTCACCCACGACGTCGCCCAGCGCGACAACCTCAGGGTCGGCCGGCACGACGGAGTCGCGGCGGTCATCGAGGCGCTCAAGGGCCACCCGCTGTTCGCGCACGTCACCCTCACCCGCAGCGAGCGCAGCCCGATCGCGGCCCTGGTGACCGACCTCCTCGAGGGCCTCGAGGTCTAGCGGCGGTGACTAGTCCGGACTAGTCACCGGTGAGCGCGGCCGGGTGTGACGGCGCCCACCCGGCCGTGCTCATCTGCTGCTGTGCCCCTTTTCGCCCGCTTTGAATGCGCTAACATCTCGGTTTCGTAACGCGCCGCCCTGGTCACTTCGGGCCATACGGGCGGTGTTCGCACGGCAACTGCACGGCAACTGAGGCCACCTGCCCAAGGTGGCCTCTGCGTTGGAGGAACTGGATGAGCAAGCCCTACGAGGGTCGGCACCGCGGTGCCCAGGCCCCCGCACGACCCGCTGGTGGATCGCACCGCTCCCGCAGCGTCGTCGTCGCCAGGGCCGTCGGGCGACCCGCCCTGACCGCCGGTTTCGTGCTGGCCGTGGTGGCGACCACCGCCGCCGGCTACCAGGCCAAGGGCGACGGCACCGGGCAGGCGGGGTTCACCGTCTCCGCCGAGGCCGTCGAGCAGGCCAACGAGCTGGCCGACACCCAGATCGAGAACGACGCCCGTCTCGCCAGCGCCCGCAGCGACGCGAACCTCAGCCTCGCGGCAGCGCAGGAGAAGAGCCGGCGCGACCAGCTGGCTGCCGAGGCGGCCGCCGCGAAGGCTCGCAAGGAGGCCGCCGAGCGCGCCGCCCGTGCCAAGGAGCGCGCCGCCCTGGAGAAGAAGCGCCAGGCGGTGCTGGACCGCGCCAAGGCCGACCCCCGCGCCGTCGCCCGCCTGCTCATGGCCGACTACGGCTGGGGCGAGGGCGAGTTCTCCTGCCTGGACAACCTCTGGGTCGGCGAGAGCAACTGGGACTACAAGGCCACCAACCCCTCATCGGGCGCCTACGGCATCCCGCAGTCGCTGCCCGCCTCGAAGATGGCCAGCGCCGGCCCCGACTGGCGCGACAACCCCGCCACCCAGATCAAGTGGGGGCTGGAGTACATCAAGAGCTCCTACGGCAGCCCCTGCAACGCCTGGTCGTCCTGGCAGAGCCGGTCGCCGCACTGGTACTGAGCCAGAGGCTCAGCCCTCCGGCCGGGTCATCCCCAGCACGTCGAGGGCCTCGTCGAGCTGCTGCTCGCTGAGCTCCCCCGAGGCGAGGTGCCCCCGCTCGATGACGACGTCGCGGATCGAGCGGCGCTCCTTGACCGACTGCTTGGCCACCGCAGCGGCGGCCTCGTAGCCGATGTAGCGGTTCAGCGGGGTGACGATCGAGGGTGAGCCCTCCGCCAGCTCGCGGCAGCGTTCCACGTCCGCCTCGATCCCGTCGATGCAACGGTCCGCGAGCAGGCGGCTCGTCGCGCTGAGCAGCCGCGTCGACTCGAGCACGTTCTTGGCCATCACCGGCAGCATGACGTTGAGCTCGAAGTTGCCGGCCGCGCCCGCCGTCGTGATGGTCACGTCGTTGCCGATGACCTGGGCGCACGCCATGAGGGTCGCCTCGCACACGACCGGGTTGACCTTGCCGGGCATGATGCTCGACCCCGGCTGGAGGTCGGGCAGGTGGATCTCGCCCAGCCCGGCCCGCGGGCCCGAGGACATCCAGCGCAGGTCGTTGCAGATCTTGGTGAGGCTGACGGCCACCACCTTCAGCGCCCCGCTCAGCTCCACCACGGCGTCCTGGGCGGACTGAGCCTCGAAGTGGTTCTCCGCCTCGCGGAACTCCACCCCGGTGCGCTCGCTGACCAGGGCGATGACCCGCGCGGCGAAGCCGGGGGCCGCGTTGATGCCGGTGCCTGCCGCGGTGCCGCCCAGCGGCAGCTCCGCGGTGGCCTGCGCCGCGACCATGACCCGCTGCAGGCCGAGCTCGACCTGCCGGCGGTAGCCGCCGAACTCCTGGCCGAGGGTGACCGGCACGGCGTCCATGAGGTGGGTGCGGCCCGACTTCACCACGTCGGCGAGCTCGCGCTCCTTGGCCGCCAGAGACTCGGCCAGGCGGACGAGGGCAGGAGCGAGCTGCTGGCGCACCGCCAGGGTGGCGGCGATGCGCAGGGCGCTGGGGAAGGTGTCGTTGCTCGACTGGCCGTAGTTGACGTGGTCGTTGGGGTGCACCGCCAGCCCCGTCGCGAGGTGGGCGAGCCGGCCGATGACCTCGTTCGCGTTCATGTTGGTGGAGGTGCCCGAGCCGGTCTGGAACACGTCGACCGGGAACTGCTCGTCGTGCCGGCCCTCAGCCACCTCGCGTGCGGCGGCCCCGATGGCGTCGGCGCGCTCGCGGTCGAGCACCCCCAACTCGGCGTTCACCTCGGCCGCCGCACCCTTGAGCAGGGCCAGCGCGTGCACGACGCCCGAGGGCACCGGCTGGAAGGAGATCGGGAAGTTGTCGACCGCCCGCGCCGTCTGGGCCCCCCAGAGCGCGTCGGCGGGCACCTGCACCTCGCCCATGGAGTCGTGCTCGGTGCGCGTGGCAGGGGCGGTCGTACTCGTCTGCTCCGGCTGGCTCATGCCCCCATGATGCTCGGGGCCTAGAGCTTGCGCAGCCGCACGCGGCGCACGCTGTGGTCCTGGCCCTTGCCCAGCACCAGCGAGGCCCGCCCACGGGTGGGGAGGACGTTCTCGCGCAGGTTCGGCTCGTTGATCCGCTCCCAGATGCCCGTCGCGGTGGCCCGCGCCTCGTCGTCGGACAACGCGGCATACCGGTGGAAGTAGGAGTGCGGGTCCGCGAAGGCGGTCTCGCGCAGCCGCAGGAACCGCTCGACGTACCACTGCCGGATGTGCGAGGTGCGCGCGTCGACGTAGACGGAGAAGTCGAAGAAGTCGCTGACCGCGAGTCCGGTGCGGCCGTCGGGCTGGACGCGGGGGGCCTGCAGCACGTTCAGGCCCTCGACGATGAGCACGTCGGGCTGGCGGATCACGGTGCGCTCGCCCGGCACGATGTCGTAGGTGAGGTGCGAGTACACGGGGGCGGAGACCTCGGCCCGGCCCGCCTTGACCTCCGCCACGAAGCGCAGCAGAGCCCGGCGGTTGTAGGACTCGGGGAACCCCTTGCGCTGCAGGATGCCGCGGCGCTCGAGCTCGCTGTTGGGGTAGAGGAACCCGTCGGTGGTGATCAGCTCCACGCGCGGCGTGCCCGACCAGCGGCGGAGCAGCTCGCGCAGGATGCGGGCGGTCGTGGACTTGCCGACCGCGACGGAGCCCGCCACGCCGATGATGAACGGGGTCTTGGCCGGGCTCTCACCCAGGAAGTCGCTGGTGATGCGGTGCAGACCGGCGGTGGCGCCGACGTAGAAGTTGAGCAGCCGCGACAGCGGTAGGTAGACCTCCTCGACCTCGCTGAGGTCGAGCCGGTCGCCGAGACCCTGGAGGCGGGCCACGTCGTCGGCCGACAGGCTCAGGGGGTGGTTCTGGCGCAGCCTGGCCCACGCCGCCCGGTCGAGCTCGACGTAGGGCGAAGGGATGGTCGCGGTGCCGGCAGGGTGCGTCACGCGCGCCATTCTTGCCCACCGCCCGTCGGGGCGCAGACGAGGTCGACCGTGCCGTTAGGCTTGCGGCCATGTGTGGAATCGTTGGCTACGTCGGCCCGAGCGTCGACGGCAAGGCCCTGGACGTCGTCATGGAGGGCCTGGCCCGTCTCGAGTACCGCGGGTACGACTCGGCGGGTGTCGCGCTCGTCACCACGGACGGCGTTGCCTCCGAGAAGCGCGCCGGCAAGCTCGCGAACCTCCGGGAGGCCCTCGAGGCCGACCAGCTGCCGCCGGCGACCACCGGTATCGGCCACACGCGCTGGGCGACCCACGGCGGCCCCACCGACGCCAACGCCCACCCGCACCGCGGCGGCGACGACGACCGGCTGGCGCTGATCCACAACGGCATCATCGAGAACTTCCACGCGCTCAAGAAGGACCTCGTCGCCAAGGGGGTGGCCTTCCGCTCGGAGACCGACACCGAGGTCGTGGCCCACCTCGTGGCCGGCGCCTACCGGGAGTGCGGCGACCTGACCGAGGCGATGCGGGCCGTGGTCAACCGCCTCGAGGGCGCCTTCACCCTGCTCGCCGTGCACGAGGACGCCCCCGGCGTCGTCGTCGGCGCCCGCCGCAACAGCCCGCTGGTCGTGGGCCTCGGCGAGGGCGAGAACTTCCTCGGCTCCGACGTCGCCGCCTTCATCGGGCACACGCGCAACGCGCTCGAGCTCGGCCAGGACCAGATCGTCACGATCACCCCGGAGAGCGCCACCGTCATCAACTTCGACGGCACCCCCGCCGAGGGCAAGCACTACGAGGTCACCTGGGACGCGGCCGCCGCCGAGAAGGGCGGCTACGCCACCTTCATGGAGAAGGAGATCAACGAGCAGCCCCACGCCGTGGGCGACACCCTGCTCGGCCGCACCGACGAGGACGGCCGCCTGGTCCTCGACCAGATGGAGATCTCCGAGGACGACCTGCGCACGATCGACAAGATCGTCATCATCGCGTGCGGCACGGCGGCCTACGCGGGCATGGTGGCCAAGTACGCCATCGAGCACTGGACCCGGATCCCCGTCGAGGTCGAGCTCGCCCACGAGTTCCGCTACCGCGACCCGGTCGTCAACGACCACACCCTCGTCGTGTCCATCTCGCAGTCGGGCGAGACGATGGACACCCTGATGGCCGTGCGCCACGCCCGCGAGCTCGGCGCGCGCACCCTGTCGATCTGCAACACGCACGGCTCGACCATCCCGCGCGAGTCCGACGCGGTGCTCTACACCCACGCCGGCCCGGAGATCGCGGTCGCCTCGACCAAGGCCTTCCTGGCCCAGATCACCGCCAGCTACGTGCTCGGCCTCTACCTCGCCCAGCTGCGCGGCGGCACCTACGCCGACGAGGCGCAGGCCGTCATGAAGGAGCTCCAGGGCATCCCGGCCAAGATCGAGGACCTGCTCGGCCGGATGGGCCGGGTCAAGGAGATCGCCCGGTTCATGGCCGACACCCGCTCGGTGCTCTTCCTCGGCCGACACGTCGGCTACCCCGTCGCCATGGAGGGCGCGCTCAAGCTCAAGGAGCTCGCCTACATCCACGCCGAAGGCTTCGCCGCCGGCGAGCTCAAGCACGGTCCCATCGCCCTGATCGACGCCGGACAGCCGGTCTTCATCGTGGTGCCGAGCCCCGACACCCCGCACGGGCTGCACGGCAAGGTGGTCTCCAACATCCAGGAGATCCGCGCCCGGGGCGCCCGCACCCTGGTCATCGCCGAGGACGGCGACGAGGACGTGGTGCCGTTCGCCGACGAGGTCATCCGCATCCCGCAGTCCTCGCCGCTGCTCGCGCCGCTGCTGAGCGTGGTGCCGCTGCAGGTCTTCGCGCTGCACCTGTCGACGGCCAAGGGCCTCGACGTCGACCAGCCGCGCAACCTCGCCAAGAGCGTCACGGTCGAGTAGGCGAGCGGGGAGCGCGGTGATCATCGGGGTGGGGATCGACGTGGTCGACGTCGAGCGCTTCGGGCAGACGCTGGAGCGCACCCCCACCCTGCGGGAGCGCCTGTTCACCGAGGCCGAGCGCGAGCTGGCGCTGAACTCGCTCGCGGCCCGGTTCGCGGCGAAGGAGGCCCTGGCCAAGGCGCTCGGCGCCCCCGTCGGGCTGCACTGGCACGACTGCACCGTCCACCGCGGTGACGACGGCCGGCCGCACCTGCAGGTCTCGGGCACCGTCGCCGCGCGCGCCGAGGCCCTCGGCGTGCACGCCCTGCACGTCTCGCTGTCGCACGACGCCGGGGTCGCCTCGGCCGTCGTCGTGGCCGAGGGCTGAGGAGGAGCACGCCGTGATCGAGGCCTGGGGTGCCGACGAGGTGAGGGCCGCCGAGGCGGCCCTGATGGAGACGCTGCCGGAGGGCGAGCTCATGGCCCGTGCCTCCGCCGGGCTGGCCGAGGTCGCCGCCGCCCGCCTCGAGGAGCGCGGCGGCAGCCGCGTGGTGGCCCTCGTAGGTCCCGGCAACAACGGGGGCGACGCCCTGTATGCCGCGGCGCACCTCGCCGACCACGGGTTCGCCGTAGCGGCCGTGCGGGCCGACTGGCCCGTGCACGAAGGCGGCCTGGCGGCCTCCCGCGACGCCGGTGTGCTCGTCGTCGGGCCGGAGGAGGACGCAGGCGACGACTGGCAGGCGTTGCTGGCCGAGGCCGACCTGGTGCTCGACGGGATCCTCGGCATCGGGGGCCGCCCGGGGCTCCCCGAGGAGGCCCAGCCCTGGGTCGACGCGGTGCCCGACGACGCCTACGTGCTGGCCGTCGACCTGCCCTCGGGGCAGGACCCGGCCGGGCAGCAGGCCGTGCCGGACGCGGTCTACGCCGACGAGACCGTCACCTTCGGGGTGGTCAAGCCCGTGCACCTGCTGCCCGCCACGGAGCCGGCGGTGGGGCGGCTCACCGTGGTGGACATCGGCCTCGAGGTCGACGCCGCGCCGGCCGTGCAGCGCGTCACCAGGGACGACGTGCCGGGCCTGTGGCCGGTGCCGACCGCCGCCGACGACAAGTACTCCCGCGGCGTGCTCGGGGTCGTCGCCGGGGGAGAGCAGTACACCGGCGCAGCCGTCCTGTGCTGTACGGCAGCCGTCGCCAGCGGGGTGGGCATGGTCCGCTACGTCGGGCCGCCCACGCCGACGGGGCTGGTTCGTGCGGCCGTTCCCGAGGCCGTGGTGGGCGAGGGGCAGGTGCAGGCCTGGGTGATCGGACCCGGCCTGGACTCCGCGGCCACCGGGGACGGAGCCGAACGCCAGCTGGAGGTGGCCGGACGCGCCCTCGCCTCCGACCTCCCGGTGCTGCTCGACGCGGGAGGGATCGACCTGCTCTGGGGCCGGCGGCTGGCGCCGACCGTGCTGACGCCCCACGCGGGCGAGCTGGCCCGGCTGCTGACGCGGCTGGGCGACCGCGAGGTGACCCGCGAGGAGGTGCAGGCGGCTCCGCTCGACCACGCGCGCCAGGCGGCGGACACCACCGGGGCCACCGTGCTGCTCAAGGGCTCCACGACCCTGGTCGTGCCCCCGGCGGACACCGGGCGGCCGGTGCGCTCGCAGAACGACGCCCCCGCCTGGCTGGCCACCGCCGGCGCCGGGGACGTGCTCGCCGGACTGGCCGGCACGCTGCTCGCGGCCGGTCTGGAGCCGTGGGACGCGGCGAGCCTCGCCGCCCTCGTGCACGGGGTCGCGGCGGACGCCGCCAACCCCGGCGGGCCGGTGCGCGCGGTGGCCGTGGCCCACGGCATACCGGGCACGGTCGCGGCACTGCTCGCGCGCTGAGACGACCCACCTCCCGGCGAAGCACCCAGACGTGGGTCTGACAGACTGGACGCGATGAGCGCCGATGCACTGACCAGCACGTTTGCCCCGGCACCACCGGGCCTCCCTGCCTGCGCGCAGGTCGACCTCGACGCCATCGCGGACAACGTCGCGACGCTGAAGGAGCTGGCCGGGCGGGCCGAGGTGATGGCCGTGGTGAAGGCCGACGCCTACGGCCACGGGCTGCTGCCGGCCGCCCGCGCCGCGCTCCGCGGGGGCGCCAGCTGGCTCGGGGTCGCCCAGCTGCCCGAGGCGGTCGAGCTCCGACAGGCAGGCATCGACGTGCCCCTGCTCAGCTGGCTGCACGTGCCGGGGCAGGACTTCACCGAGGCGGTGCGGCTCGGCATCGACCTGTCGGTCTCCACGCAGTGGGCGCTGGACGCCATCGCCACCACGGCGCGCGTGGAGGGCGCGACGGCCCGCGTCCACCTCAAGGTCGACACCGGGCTGGGGCGCAACGGCGCCTGGGGCGACGAGCTCGACGCGCTGGTGGCCTCCCTGGGCCGGCTCCAGGCCGAGGGGGTGCTCGCCCTGGTGGGGGTGTTCTCCCACTTCGCCTACGCGGACGCCCCCCAGCACCCCACGGTGCGGGCGCAGCAGGAGCGCTTCGCCGAGGTGCTGGCCGAGCTCGAGCGCGCCGGGCTCAGCCCCCAGGTGCGCCACCTCGCCAACTCCGCCGCGACCCTCACCAACCCATCCGCGCACTACGACCTCGTGCGGCCAGGCCTGGCGGTCTACGGCCTCTCGCCGGTGCCGGACCTCGGCGCCCCCGAGCACTACGGACTGCGGGAGGCCATGCGCCTGACCGCTCACCTGGCGTCGGTCAAGCCCTGCCCGGCCGGCCAGGGCGTCTCCTACGGCCACACCTACACCACCACGACCCACACCCAGCTCGGCCTGGTGCCGATGGGGTACGCCGACGGCATACCCAGGAACGCCAGCAGCGTGGGCCCGGCCCTCGTGGGCGGCCGGCGCCTGGCCATCGCCGGGCGGGTCTGCATGGACCAGTTCGTGCTCGACCTCGGCCCCGACTACCCGGGGGCCGCGGGCGACGAGGTGGTGCTGTTCGGCCGGGGCGCCGCGGGCGAGCCGACGGCGCAGGACTGGGCCGTCGCCACGGGCACCATCAACTACGAGATCGTCACGCGGGTGGGAGCCCGGGTGCCCCGCGTCTACCTGGGAGAGGGTTGCGCATGAGCCCTCGCACCGGCAACGGCGCGCTCGGCCTGGGCCTCGGCCTGGCCGCTGCGGGCGCCGCCACCGCCGCGGGCATCGCCGCCGAGCGGGTGACCAAGAGCCGCCGCAAGGCGCTGCTGACCCTGACGCCCGAGGGGCTCTACGAGCACACGCCCGACAAGGAGCTGGTGGTCATCGCCAGCGACGGCGTGCCTCTGCACGTGGAGGTCGACGAGCCCGAGCCGGCGGCGGCCCACCCGGACCACCCGACCATCGTCTTCAGCCACGGCTACACGCTCAGCCTCAAGGCGTGGGTGCTCCAGCGCCGCGCACTGGTGCAGGCCGGCTACCGCGTCGTGCTGTGGGACCAGCGCAGCCACGGCCAGTCGGAGAAGAGCTCGCGGGAGGCCTGCACGATCGACCAGCTCGGCCAGGACCTGCACAGCGTCGTCAGCGAGGTCGTGCCCGAGGGCCGGCTCGTGCTCGTCGGGCACTCGATGGGCGGCATGACGGTCATGGCGATGGCCGAGCAGTTCCCCGACCTGGTCCGCGAGCGGGTCATCGCCGCCGCCTTCGTGGCGACCAGCGCGGGCGGGCGCAACATGGTCTCGCTCGGATTCGGGCAGTTCCTCGGCCGCGTCCTCGGGCGGGTCGGCCCCCGGCTCCTCGACCGCCTCGGCACCCGGCAGGACTGGCTCAACAACGTGCGACACGTCGGGCGCGACCTCGAGGACTTCGTCGTCGAGAGGTACAGCTTCGCCTCACCGGTCTCCCCGGCCGCGGTCCGCTACACCGGCGACATGATCTTCAGCACGCCGTTCACCGTGATGTCGGACTTCCTGCCCTCGATCGACATCCACGACAAGCGCGAGGCCCTCGCCAAGTTCCACGGCATCGAGACGCTCGTGGTCAACGGCAGCCAGGACCTGCTGACCCCGCCCGACCACAGCGAGGAGATCGTCCGGCTCATCCCCGGCGCCGAGCACGTCGTCATCAACGAGGCCGGCCACATCATCATGCTCGAGCACCCCGAGGTCATCACGGGGCTGCTGCTCTCGCTGGTCGAGCGCGGCCTCAGGGCCGCCGAGACCGGTCTGCACGTCGAGGACAAGCCGCGGGTGCGCCGCACCCTCACCGACGTGGCCAAGCGCCGCAAGGTCGCGCGGGCCCGGGGACGGGGGCGGCATGAGGCGCACTGAGGTCGTGCTGCGCACGGCCGAGGAGACGCGTGCCTGGGGCGAGCGGCTCGGCCGGGTGCTGCGCGCGGGCGACCTCGTGGTGCTGACCGGCGACCTCGGTGCCGGCAAGACGACGCTGACCCAGGGCATCGCCGAGGGCCTGGGCGTGCGCGGCCCCATCACCTCGCCGACGTTCGTCATCGCCCGCGTCCACCCCTCGCTCGTGGGAGGCCCGGCCCTCGTCCACGCCGACGCCTACCGGCTCGGCGGCCTTGCCGAGCTCGACGACCTCGACCTCGACGCCTCCATCGAGGACTCGGTCACGATCGTCGAGTGGGGCCACGGGCTCGCCGAGGGACTCGCCGAGGACCGGCTGGAGGTCACCCTGACCGGCGACGACGAGCGCCGGGCCACCATCACCGCCTCCGGCCCCCGCTGGGCCCACGAGCAGGCCCGTGCCCTGCTCGGCGAGCTGGTCGACGTACCCTGAACGCCGTGCTGCTGCTCGCCATCGACACCTCCACCTCCGCGATCGCCGTCGCCCTCCACGACGGTGAGCGTGTCGTCGCCGAACGCTCCACCCTCGACGTGCGCCGCCACACCGAGCACGTCGCGCCCAGCATCACCGCGGTGCTCGAGGAGGCCGGCCGCAGCGCCGCGGGCGTGACCGCGGTGGCGGTCGGTGTGGGACCGGGTCCATTCACCGGCCTGCGGGTCGGGATGGTGACCGCCACGGTGTTCGCGCACGCCCGCGGCATCCCGGTGCACGGCGTCTGCAGCCTCGACGCGCTGGCCCACGAGGCTGCGGTCACCGGCGCGGTGCGGGGCGAGCTCGTGGTGGCCACGGACGCGCGGCGCAAGGAGGTCTACTGGGCCCGGTATGCCGTGGAGCCCACCGACGGGGGCACGCGGGCTATCCGCCTCACGGACCCTGCCGTGGACTACCCGTCCACCGTGGCCGACCTGCTCGGCGGCGCGCCGGTCGTCGGCCGGGGTGCGCTGCTCTACCCCGACCTGTTGGCGCCACCGGCCGGACCGCTCGACGTCAGTGCCGGCCACCTCGCGGCCGTGGCGGTCACGGCGATCGAGGAGGGCCGCACCCTGCCTGTCGAGCCCCTCTACCTGCGCCGGCCGGACGCCGCGCCGTCGCACCCGCGCAAGCCGGTGACGCAGGCCGTGCCCCACGGGAGGTCCTGAGATGGTCCTGCGCGAGCTGCGCTGGACCGACATCGGCGAGCTGGCCGCCCTCGAGCGCGAGCTCTTCCCGCACGACGCGTGGTCCGAGCCGACCTGGTGGTCCGAGCTCGCCGGGCGGCCCCGGCGCGACTACGTGGTGGAGGAGGACGCCGGGGGCATCGCGGGCTACGCAGGCCTCGACGTGGGCAGCGAGGTCGCCGACGTGATGACCATCGCGGTCGCGCCACGCGCCCAGGGACGGGGACTCGGGCGCACCCTGCTCGAGGAGCTCGTCGACCGGGCCCGGCGCCGGGGTGCGGAGTACCTCATGCTCGAGGTGCGCGACGACAACCTCCCGGCCCGACGGCTGTACGAGCGGGCGGGCTTCGAGCTGCTGACCACGCGGCGGCGCTACTACCAGCCGGGGGACGTGGACGCGCACATCCTGCGGCTGACCCTGGGCGAGACGACCTCGAAGGAGGAGACAGCGTGAGTGCCGACCAGCCCCTGGTGCTGGGCATCGAGACCTCGTGCGACGAGACCGGCGTCGGCATCGTGCGCGGCGAGGAGCTGCTCGTCGACGCGATCGCCAGCAGCGTCGACGAGCACGCCCGCTTCGGCGGCGTCGTGCCCGAGGTGGCCAGCCGGGCCCACCTCGAGGCGATGGTGCCGACCATCGAGCGGGCCTGCACGCAGGCCGGGGTGCGGCTGTCCGACCTCGACGCCATCTCCGTGACCTCGGGCCCGGGCCTCGCCGGCGCGCTCATGGTCGGCGTCGCGGCGGCGAAGTCGCTGTCCGTGGCCCTCGGCGTCCCCCTCTACGGCGTCAACCACCTGGCCTCCCACGTGGCGGTCGACATCGTCGAGCACGGTCCGCTGCCGGAGCCGACGCTGGCGCTGCTCGTCTCCGGCGGCCACTCCTCGCTGCTCCTGGTGCCCGACGTCACCCACGACGTCCGGTCGCTCGGCGCCTCGATCGACGACGCAGCGGGGGAGGCGTTCGACAAGGTCGCCCGAGTGCTCGGGCTGCCCTTCCCCGGAGGCCCGCACATCGACCGCGCTGCCCGCGAGGGCGACGCCGTCTCGATCGACTTCCCCCGCGGGCTGACGTCGGGGCGTGACATGGAGCGCCACCGCTTCGACTTCTCCTTCTCCGGCCTGAAGACCGCGGTGGCCCGCTGGGTCGAGGCGCGCGAGCGCTCGGGCGAGCCCGTCCCGGTGGCCGACGTCGCTGCCAGCTTCCAGGAGGCGGTCGTCGACGTGCTGACCCGCAAGGCGGTGCTGGCCTGCCGGGAGAACGGCGTGGAGAACCTCCAGATCGGTGGCGGCGTGGCCGCGAACTCGCGGCTGCGGGCGATGGCACAGGAGCGCTGCGACGCGGCCGGCATCATGCTTCGGGTGCCCCGGCCCGGCCTCTGCACGGACAACGGCGCCATGGTGGCCGCGCTCGGGGCCCAGATGGTGCTCAAGGGCCGCACGCCCTCGGAGCTGTCCCTGCCGGCCGACTCGTCGATGCCGGTGACGGCCGTGCAGGCCTGAGCCGCGCCTGCTCTCGCGGCTCAGCCTCCGCAGGAGGCCAGGCCGAGCCGGACCTTCAGCTCGAGGATGCGCTCCACGGAGGCGTCCACCTGCCTCGCGAACGACGGGCTCGCCTTCATCCTCTGCGTGATCCCGGCCCGCATGGCGGGGGCCTGCGCTGCGTTCGCGGTGAGGACGATGTCGCCACCGGCTGCGACGAACCGGGTCGCCCGCTCGGCGACGGGCACCGAGGCGACCGATGCCGCGGCGCCGACGTCGTCGGTGATGACGACGCCGTCGAAGCCGAGCCGCTTGCGCAGCAGGTCGGTGACGATGGCCGGGGAGAACATGGCCCGGTTCTCCGGGTCGAGCCCGGGGTAGCGGGCGGAGGAGACCATCACGATCGGGGTGCCGGCCTCGATCCCCTCGCGGAACGGCGCGAGGTAGGGGTCCTTCACCGAGGCCGTGCGGTCGGTGGTGCCCGAGGCGGTCAGGTCGGTGTTGCCGGTGACGCGGCCGAGGCCGGGGAAGTGCTTGACCGTCGGCGCCACGTCGGCGG
The DNA here is from genome assembly GCF_029222705.1 of Knoellia sp. p5-6-4. Classification (NCBI taxonomy): domain Bacteria; kingdom Bacillati; phylum Actinomycetota; class Actinomycetes; order Micrococcales; family Intrasporangiaceae; genus Knoellia; species Knoellia sp. p5-6-4. The sequence continues at coordinate 1,200,722 of NZ_JARGZF010000002.1, read as the reverse complement.
CGAGCGAGCCGCGGACGAACGCCGCGGCATACCGGCCGTTGGCCTCGGGGTCGCCGGGGACGAAGTCGCGCCGGTGGCGGCCGATCGGGTCGTTGGCCGCCCCCAGCGAGGTGGGCACGGTGTCGGCCACCGGGGCGAGGTTGACGTTGACGCCCACCGCGGCGAGCTCGAGCGACCAGCTGCGCACCTCCGCCTGGAGGTTCTTGGCGCCGAGGGTCGCCTGGGTGCGCGCCGACGGGATGGGGGAGAAGCCGGCGCCCTCGAGCTGCTGGACCGCCCCGCCCTCCTGGTCGGCTGCGACGAGGAGGCCGACGCCACCGGTGGCCGCCTTGCTGCTCCGGGTGGCCTGCTGGAGCCGCTTCGACGCGAGGCGCACCGTCGACGCCCCCTCCCACCCGCCGAGGTAGATCACCCCGCCGAGGTGGTCGCGGGCGACCTGGGCCGCCAGCGCCCGCGAGCTGCCCGTCGGCTGGAGCCCCACCATGAGCAGCTGCCCCACCCGCTGGGCCGGTGTCAGCGTGGCGGCGATCCGCTCGGCGCACGAGGGGGCGGCCGTCGTGGTCGTCGCGCTGGTGGTGGTCGGGGTGCGGGTCGTCGACGACGACGCCGAGCGGGGCGGGCTCGAGGGCCCGGTCGACGTGCTCGCCGTGGGGCTGCTGGCGGCACGCCCAGCGTCCTCGCCCCCCGCGCAGGCCGCGGCACCGAGCAGCGTGAGGGCCAGGGCCGAGGCGCCCACGACGCGGCTGGCGGGGCGCGGGCGAGCGGGTCGGGGGCTGGTCGTCGCAGGCATCCGGTCGAACCTATCCCGGCCCGCTGCCCAGCACCCAAACGCGTAGGCTCCGCTGCCATGGGAACGCGACCGGTCATCCTCGACGTCGACACGGGCGTCGACGACGCCTGCGCCGTGCTGTTGGCGGCCCGTCACCCTGCGCTGGACCTGCGCGCCGTCACCTGCGTCGGTGGCAACGCGCCGGTCGACGCCGTCGTCACCAACACCCTCACCGTGCTGGAGGCCGCCGGCCGCCTCGACGTCCCCGTGGCCCGGGGCGCCGCGCGTCCGCTGCTGGAGCACCCGGTGGGCGCCGCCCACGTGCACGGGGCCGACGGCATGGGCGACCTCGACTGGCCGAAGTCGCAGGCGTCGCCCGATCCGCGCCACGCGGTGGAGCTGCTGCGCGACCTGCTCCTCGAGGCCGCCGCGACCGGCGACCCCGACGACCTGGTCACCCTGGTCCCGCTCGCGCCGCTGACCAACGTGGCGCTCCTGCTGCGCACCCACCCCGACGCGGCCGCGGGCCTGCGCGAGATCGTCTTCATGGGCGGCGCGGCCCACGTCGGCAATGCCACGGCCTCCGCCGAGTTCAACGTCTTCCACGACCCCGAGGCCGCCGCCGTCGTGCTCGACGCCGCCGGCGAGCTGGGCGTCAACGTGACGATGTACGGCCTCGACGTGTTCTACGACCCCCGGGTGTCCCGCGAGCAGGCGCAGTCGATGGTGGCGCTCGGCGGTGGGGGCGCGGCCGAGCTGGGGGGCCGGCTGATCGGCTTCCAGTGCGAGCGCTTCGACAGCACGGCGGCGACCATCGGCGACACGGGCGCGGTCTGCGTGGTCATCGACCCCGCCGGGGTGCGCACGGAGCGGCTTCCCGTGCGCGTGGAGCTCGCCGGCACCTGGTCCCGCGGCCGCACCATCGTCGACCGGCGCGACTGGTCGGGCGACCTGGCGCACGACCCGCATGGCGCGGCGCCGTCGCTGGTCGACGTGTGCCTCGACGTCGACGCCGACCGCTTCGCCGGGATCTGGGTCGAGACGCTGACGGGCGGGGAAGGCTGATGGGCCGCGTCGTCGTGCTCGGCTCCCTCAACGTCGACCTCGTCGCCGAGGTCGAGCGCCACCCCCGCCCGGGAGAGACCGTGCTGGCCACCGGGCCGCTCACGCGGTGTGCCGGGGGCAAGGGCGCCAACCAGGCCCTTGCCGCGGCGTCGGCCGGGGCGAGGGTGGTGATGGTCGGCTGCCTGGGCGACGACGCCGACGGCCACCGCTACCTCGAACGGCTGCAGGGGCGCGGGGTCGACACCTCGGCCCTGCGGCTGGTGCCGGGCGTCGCCACGGGCCAGGCCTGGATCACGGTCGACGCCGACAGCGAGAACGCCATCGTCGTCATCCCCGGCGCCAACGCGCAGGTGGGCGCCGATGACCTCGCCCCGCTCGACGGCCTCTCGGCCGCAGACGTGCTGCTCGCCCAGCTCGAGGTGCCGGTCCCGGTGGTGGCCCTGGCCGCCCGCCGCGCCCGGGCGCGCGGCGCCCGCGTCGTCATCAACGCCGCGCCGTATGCCGCCCTGCCGCACGACGTGGCGGCCGTGGCCGACCCGCTCGTGGTCAACGAGCACGAGGCCCTGATGCTGGCCGACTCCGACGCCGTGCCCACCTCGGTGCTGGTGACCTTCGGGGGCGAGGGCTGCTCCTGGGACGGTGAGCGCTTCGAGGGCGTGGAGGTGCCGCTGGAGGAGGTCGTCGACACCACCGGTGCGGGCGACGCGTTCTGCGGCGCGCTGGTCGCCGCCCTGGCCGGTGGTGCCGACCGAGCTGCCGCGGTGGAGGCCGCGAGCCGGGCGGGGGCCGAGGCGGTGCGGCGCCCGGGAGCGCAGGCCGACCCGCTGCTCTGACCGCCGCTCAGGTCAGGGCCGGCCGGTCAGCTCACCGAGCGGTCAGTTCACCGAGACGTGGACGTGGTCCATGTGGTTCTGGGTGGGGTCGCCACGGTCCTCCATGGGCTCCCAGCCCCCGCCGCCGGGGTACCAGATCCGCTGCTCCCAGATGATGTACTTGATGTTCAGCGTGTCCGCCATCCCCTGCAGGTGCTCGGCGAGCGCGTCGCCGTCGGAGGAGCCGCACATCACGTCGACCGCGTTGCCGGAGCCGTGGTCGCCGGGGTCGCCCGCCCGGTAGCCGCCGATGTCTTTGAGGTGGGGGAAGGCCCGCTCGACCTCGTTGACGACGGCCACGGCGTTGTCGGACATGCCGCTCATCGCGAGGCCGGCCCGCGAGTAGTCCGCCGAACGCGAGGCGCGCTGCTCGACCCGCTGCTCGGTGGGGGTCGCTGTCGGCGTCGGGGCGGGCTTCGGCTTGGGCTGGGGCTTCGCGGTGGCGCTGAACCCGATCAGGCCGAAGGAGTCCGCTCGGGCGGGGGCCGCGACGGCCGGGGCGGAGACGGCCACGGCCGGTGACTCCGCCGATGCCGGGGCGTAGGCCAGGCCCGGGGCGGAGGGGAGGACGAGGGCGGTGACGACCCCGCTGGCGGTCGTGCCGACGGCCAGCGACTTGAGCAGGTTGCGGCCCGTGCCGGCTGAGGGGCGCAGGCGGCGCAGGCGGGCGGGTCGGGGCTGGCGGTGGCGTCCTGCCCTGGTGGGGTGAGCGTCGGTCACGGCGTGGATCCTCGGGACGTTCTGCGGTGCTGTCGGGGTGCTTCTGTCGGGTTTGGGGTGCGGCGGGGTCCGAGCCGCGATCGCCCACCGTAGGGGATGGCCCGCGATTCGTCACATTCCGGTAACGGCGTGGCGCCGTTCCGCCCCGGCTGCCCCACTGGCGCGTCAGGCAGGTTGGACGACCAGGACCACCTGCTGGCTGCGCACCCGCGTGATGACCACGACGGCCTCGGTGCGCCCCCGCGCCGGCAGCCGCAGCTGGTGACGCAGCTGGTCGGCGTCGAGGGTGACGCCGCGCTTCTTCACCGTCAGGCGGTCGATGCCGTGGTCGCGAAGCCAGGCCCGCAGCGCCTTGACGTTGAACGGCATGGCCTCCAGCACGGCATACCGGCGTGCGAACGGCAGGTCGTGCGGGCCGGGCGCACAGACGTAGCCGACGCCGGCGTCGAGCTCGGCGCCGCCCGTGGCCGCCGTCACCGCCCCCACCAGGCCGGCGCGCAGCACGGCACGGTCGGGCTCGTAGAGCCACGGGCCGAGCTCCGCCAGGCTCGACAGTGGCTCGGGGTCGGGGTCCGCCTGCGGCTCCGTCACGACCGCCTGAACGCCACCGCGCCCCAGCACCGCGGCGGTGCGCCCCGACTGGCGGACCAGCGGGCCCCACCACACCACGCACTCGAGCACCTCGCCGTCCCAGGAGGTCCACTGGGCCTCGCCGCCGGCGGGCAGGGCGGCGTGGGGGAACGCGGGGCTCAGCTTGGCGCCGGTGGCGGGCAGTGCCCGGGCCATCTCCTGGACCTGCTCCCAGGACGGGGAGATGGCGTCGAGCCGGAAGACCCGTCTGGTGCGGCCGCTGACGTCCGCCACGCCCGGCGTGCGGCGTGCGGGGTCGAGCCAGGCGCCGACCCCCCGGGCGCCCTCGCCGGCGGGCGGGGTGAACTCCTCGGCCAGCCCCTGGGTGGCCGTGGAGTCGGGCCAGTGCCGCAGGTTCACCGCGGCGACGGCGGAGGTGACCTCGTCGGCGTCGATGGCGCGCACCCGCAGGTCGAGGCCGGCCATGGCCATCGCGTCGGCGCCGATGCCGCAGCCGAGGTCGTGGACGGTGTGGATGCCGGCGGCGCGGAAGCGCTCGGCGTGCCGGGCCGCCACCTCCAGGCGGGTGGCCTGCTCGAGGCCGTCGCTGGTGAGCACCATGCCCTGGGCGAACGAGCCGAACTTGGCCACCGCCTTCGCGCGCAGCCGGGTCTGGTTGACGGCTGCGGCCACCAGGTCCGGCTCGAAGCCGGCGTCGCGCAGGCGCTGCTGCAGGCTCAGCTCGGAGCCCGGCTCGTACGGCGGAAGCGCCTGCAGCAGGCCCCACCCCTCACCGGTCGTCAGGCGGCGCAGGAGGTCGAGGTCCATGGCGGGCATTCTGGCCCATCGAGCGGGTGTGATCAGCCGTGGGCGAACGTCTGGCACTCGAGTTGACCGAGTGCTAACCGCGGTCCTAGATTTGCCATTGGCACTCCGGCTTGCCGAGTGCTAACGCAGTCGGCGCTCATCGACCCCCGCGACGGCGACGGGCACGACCGCACCAAGCAGTAGCCCATTGTCCACTTCGACATTCCCAAAGGGGAGGTCAACATCGTGTCGGTTTCCATCAAGCCGCTCGAAGACCGCATCGTCGTCAAGTCCGTCGAGGCCGAGCAGACGACCGCGTCCGGTCTTGTCATCCCGGACACCGCGAAGGAGAAGCCCCAGGAGGGCGAGGTCCTCGCGGTCGGCCCCGGTCGCTGGAACGAGGACGGCGACGAGCGCATCCCGCTCGACGTCAAGGTCGGCGACCGCGTGCTCTACAGCAAGTACGGCGGCACCGAGATCAAGCACGGCGGCGAGGAGTACCTCATCCTCTCGGCGCGCGACGTGCTCGCCATCGTCGGCTGACGCACCGCTCTTGAAGCCCACGCCCCGGCGCGGCCCGCACCGGGTCCGCGCCGGGGCGTGCGCACATCCCCTGCACGCCGTCCAACCAGTCGGCGTGCCCACGAACATCAAGTAGGTGAAGGACTTTCATGGCTAAGACGCTGGAGTTCAACGACGACGCTCGCAAGTCACTCGAGCGCGGCGTCGACGCGCTCGCGAACGCCGTCAAGGTGACCCTCGGCCCCAAGGGGCGCAACGTGGTCATCGACAAGAAGTGGGGCGCTCCCACGATCACCAACGATGGCGTGACCATCGCCCGCGAGGTCGAGCTCGAGGACTCCTACGAGAACCTCGGCGCCCAGCTCGCCAAGGAGGTCGCGACCAAGACCAACGACGTCGCGGGTGACGGCACCACCACCGCCACCGTGCTCGCCCAGGCCATGGTCAAGGAGGGCCTGCGCAACGTCGCTGCGGGCGCCGCCCCGGCCGGCCTCAAGCGCGGCATCGACCAGGCCGTCGAGGCCGTGCAGGCCCGCCTGCTCGACAACGCCCGCGAGATCGAGGGCAAGGACGAGATCGCCCAGGTCGCCTCGCTGTCCGCCCAGGACGAGACGATCGGCACCACCATCGCCGACGCCTTCGACAAGGTGGGCAAGGACGGCGTCATCACCGTCGAGGAGTCCTCGACCGCGACCACGGAGCTCGAGTTCACCGAGGGCATGCAGTTCGACAAGGGCTACATCTCCCCGTACTTCATCTCGGACCCCGAGCGCATGGAAGCCGTCATCGAGGACGCCTACATCCTCATCAACCAGGGCAAGATCTCGGCCATCGCCGAGGTGCTCCCGGTGCTCGAGAAGGTCGTCAAGGCCGGCAAGCCGCTGCTGGTCATCGCCGAGGACGTCGACGGCGAGGCGCTCTCGACCCTCGTGGTCAACAAGATCCGCGGCACCTTCAACGTCGTGGCGGTCAAGGCCCCCGGTTTCGGTGACCGCCGCAAGGCGATGCTGCAGGACATGGCCGTCCTCACCGGTGGCCAGGTCATCTCCGAGGAGGTCGGCCTCAAGCTCGACCAGGCCGACCTCGACGTGCTGGGCCAGGCCCGCCGCATCGTCGTCACCAAGGACAACACCACGATCATCGACGGCGCCGGCAAGCCCGACGAGGTCGAGGGCCGGGTCAACCAGATCAAGGCCGAGATCGAGCGCACCGACTCCGACTGGGATCGCGAGAAGCTGCAGGAGCGCCTGGCCAAGCTGGCCGGCGGTGTCTGCGTCATCCGCGTCGGCGCCCACACCGAGGTCGAGCTCAAGGAGAAGAAGCACCGCATCGAGGACGCCATCTCGGCGACCCGCGCGGCCATCGAGGAGGGCATCGTCGCCGGTGGCGGCTCCGCCCTCGTCCACGCCTCCACGGCCATCGACGCCCTCGGGCTCGAGGGTGACGAGGCCACCGGCGCCAACATCGTGCGCAAGGCCGCGGCCGAGCCGCTGCGCTGGATCGCCGAGAACGCCGGCATGGAGGGCTACGTCGCCGTCTCCAAGGTCGCCGAGCTCGAGCCGGGCAACGGCCTCAACGCCGCCACCGGCCAGTACGTCGACCTGGTCAAGGCCGGCGTCATCGACCCGGTGAAGGTCACCCGCTCCGCCCTGCGCAACGCCGCGTCGATCGCGTCGATGGTCCTCACCACCGACACCCTCGTCGTGGAGAAGAAGGAAGAGGAGCCGGAGGCCGCCGGCGGCCACGGCCACGGCCACGGTCACTGACCCTCACTGCCACCTCTCGAAGGCCCGTCCCCACAGCGGGGGCGGGCCTTCGCGCGTCCCCATCCGTATGCCGTGGCGCGCGCCGGCCGGAGGTCAGGTGCGCCGGAGGTCCATCACCATCGCCTCGTAGGCCCCGACCGGGGGTGTGCCGGTGTCGGCGCTCTCCGGGACCACGTTGAGCATCCGGACGGCGAGTTCGTGGTCTGCGGGGGACACCTGCACGCGCCAGCGCCAGCCGCCGCCGTAGTCGTACTCGAAGGCCAGCGTCTCGCCGTCGGCCGAGCCGTCGACGGCCCGCGCCGCCTGCTGGTGCCACGAGTCGGCCCAGAGCAAGGTGGCACGAGCCGGCTCGGCCGCGTCGTCGCCGTGCCCGACGACCAGCAGGCCCTGCTGCTCCCCGTCGTCGGGGTGCCTCCACGTGTAGCCCACCATCACCAGGTGCCCGCCGGCAGCGACGGCGACGCTTGCCGTGGCCGGCGCGGTGAAGAGGCCGTCGGTCGGCATAAGCCGGAACCCGTTGGTCCCCTGCCAGGTGCCCGCGGTGCGGGCGAGGGCGTCGATGACCGTCATGTCGGCAGGCTCCCACAGGGCCCGGTTGGTGCGGGATGCTTGACGCGTGCTATTCACCGAGTGAATAGTGATCAGCATGTCGACGGGGCACGTGCTGCTGGGGCTGCTGAGCAGGGGGCAGCGGCACGGCTACGACCTGAAGCGGGACCATGACGCGCGGTTCCCGCACGCCAAGCCGCTGGCATTCGGCCAGGTCTACGCGTCGCTCGACCGGCTGCACCGCCGCGGGCACGTCCGCCCGTCGGCGGTGCAGCGGGTCGACGGGCCCGACCGCACCGTCTACGAGATCACCGACGCCGGACGCGACGAGCTGAACAGCTGGCTCGCTGCGCCCGAGGAGCCGGCTGCGCACGTCGCGAACCCGTTCGCGCTCAAGGTCGCCATCGCCCTGCTGCTCGACGACGAGCCGCGGGCCGCGGCATACCTGCGCGCGCAGCGGGCCGCCCACCTCCGGCGGATGCGCGAGCTGACCGCGGTCAAGACCCGGGAGGCTGCCACGCTCGAGCAGGTGCTCGCCGCCGACTACGCGCTGGCGCACCTCGACGCCGACCTGCGGTGGATGGACGCGGCACGGGACCGCATGGGAACACTCAAGAAGGAGCTGGGCGCATGAGCGGAGTGCTGGGCGCTAGGGGACTGGTGCTCGACTACGGGCGCCGGCCGGCGTTGCGGGGGGTCGACCTGCGGGTGGAGCCGGGGGAGGTGCTCGCCGTGACCGGGCGGTCGGGATCGGGCAAGTCCTCACTGCTGCTGTGCCTCGCCGGGGTGCTCGTGCCGGACGCCGGGGCGGTGCGCTGGGGCGACCGCGTCGTCAGCTCGTTGCCTGAAAGGGAGCGCTCGGCGCTGCGGCGTTCTGAGTTCGGGGTCCTGTTCCAGTACGGCCAGCTCGTCTCGGAGCTGACCGCCCTCGACAACGTCGCGCTCCCACTGCTGCTCGGCGGGGCGCCGCGGCCGTCTGCCGAGGAGGTGGCGCGCTCGTGGTTGGACCGGTTCGGGGTGGCCGCCCTGGCAGGGGCACGGCCGCGCGAGATGTCCGGCGGGCAGGCGCAGCTCGTCGCCGTGGCGCGCGCGCTCGTCACCGAGCCGGCCGTCCTGTTCGCCGACGAGCCGACCGGAGCCCTGGACTCGCTGGCCGGGGAGGACGTGATGGCGGCGCTCATCGAGACCGCCCGCGACCAGGGCACGAGCGTCGTGCTCGTCACCCACGACGCACGGGTGGCGGCGTACGGCGACCGCGACGTCGAGGTTCGCGACGGTGTCGTCCTCGACGACAGCGTGCCTGCCGGGGATGCCGTCCACACCCTCGGGGAGGGCTCGTGAGGGCAGCCGAGCGGCTCCGGCTGGCGGCAGCCGGCGGTCGCGGAGACGCGCTGCGGATCGGTTTCACCGCGGTGGGGGCGGCGGCGGCCGCCCTGCTGCTGCTCGTGACCGGCGTGGTGCTGTCGATCCGCGGTGAGTACACCGCCGCCTACCGGATCCAGCTGCTCAACGAGAGCGGGCTGCGGGTCGGGGTCGTCGCCGCCCTGTTGCTGCTCACCCTGCCCGTCCTGGTCTTCACCGGCCTGAGCTCACGGTTGGGCTCTCCGGCCCGCGACCGCCGGCTCGCGGCGCTGCGGCTCGCCGGTGCGACGCCGGCCGACGTCCGCGGGATCGTGGCGCTCGAGACCGGTCTCGCGGCGATGCTCGGCTCCCTGGTGGGCGGCGCGGCCTTCCTCCTGCTGCGCGGTGTGCTCGACGAGCCGATCCGGGCGCCGTTGCCGACGGGGGTGGAGGGGGCTTTCGCGGTGGGGTACGCCCGTTCGTGGCCGACCGACGTCTGGCCGCACCCTGTGGCAGCCGTGCTGGCGCTCGCGCTGGTCCCGGTCGGCGCGACGCTCTTCGGCGTGGTGGCGCTGCGCCGGGTGGTGATGACGCCGTTCGGCGTGACGACCGGAGGGCCGCGGCGCGCACCGGCGCTGCCCCCGGCGCTGGCGGTGCTCGTCGGAGCCGTGGGCGTCGCCGTCGTCCAGCCGCTGCTGGCCCGGTTCGGCGTCCTCGACCACCGCGTCCACTCCCTCGCGCTGTGGGTCTTCGTGGGGACCGCCCTGGTGGGCCTGTTGTTCGGCTCGGCGTCGGTGGCGCTGCTCGCCGGGCGCCTGCTGTCGGCCCACGCCGACAGCGTCGCCGGGATCGTCGCGGGGCGGAGGTTGGTCGCGAACCCGTTCGAGGCCACCAAGGTGACCGCCTCGATCATCCTCGGGGTCGTCGCAGGTGCCGCGGCGACCGTTCTGCGCGCGGACACCCTCGGCAACCCGCAGCTGCACTCGGCGACCTTCTTCCGCCAGTCCTACGACGTGGTGTACCTCGCGGTCGCGGTCGGGCTGGTGCTCGCCTGTGCCGGGCTCTTCGTGCTCCAGGCAGAGGCGCTGGTGTCACGACGCCGGTCGCTGGCCGCACTGGTGGCGGCGGGCACCCCGCGCGGCGTGCTGGTGCGCGCGACCCTCCTCGAGGTGCTGGCGCCGCTGGTGCCGATGGTGGTCGTGGCAGCGGCCGTGGCAGCCGGCGTGGCCGCGGGATTCGCCACCGGCGCCGGCATGGACGAGGGGTCCCGGGTGGCCGCCGTGCCGTGGCTGGACCTGTCCGTGCTCGTGCTCGGGTCGGTGGCGCTGGTGGTGGTGACCACCATGCTGTCGTCGGTCACCCTGCGCGAGGCGACCCGTCCGGAGGAGCTGAGGGTCGCGGCCTAGGTGGGCGGATCGCAGCTCAGGCGCCGCTGACCACGCGCACGGTCTCGCCGGCATACGACACGAGCATGCCCGGGCGCACCTGCTGGCCGCGGCGCGACCAGACCTCGCCGTCGACCGTCACCTCGCCGGCCTCGATGACGGCACGGGCCATCGCGCCGTCCTCGACCAGGCCGGCCAGCTTCAGGAGCTGGCCGAGCCGGATGGATTCGTCGCGAATGGGGACCTCTGCGGGGCTGCTCACGCCCCGAGTCTAGGTCTCAGCTGGCTTCGGAGACGGTGCGGTGGCCGGCGTACCAGGCCTCGCGCTCGTCCTCGGTCATGGCGCCCCAGACGCCGTAGGGCTCCCGGACCCGCAGGGCGTGCTCGCGGCACTGCACGAGCACCGGGCAGCCGAGGCAGACCTCCTTGGCCGCCGAGTCCCGGGAACGGCGGGCCGAGCCCCGCTCACCCTCGGGGTGGAAGAACACGTCTGGGTTGACCTGGCGGCAGGAGCCCTCCAGCTGCCAGTCCCAGAGGTCGGCAACAGGTCCGGGCAGTCTCGACAGCTCAGCCATTTCGTCCCCACCTCCCCGCGGCACCGTGCCGCATGAGAGGCAAGTTACCCCCGCCTGACCTGCGTAAACAGCCTCACGATGGTCAAAACTTGTTCAAGTGTGAACACTTTTGACCCGGCTTTCCCACGACTCTCACCCAGCCCCGCCGGACCCTCTGGTGACGGGTGCGACGAGGGGCCGGGGTGGCCGGAGGCACTGCTGGGCTGCCTTACGATTGGGCAATGAGCAACGGATCGTCCTCAGTCCCGGCTCCGTTCGCCGAGATCGGCCTGACCTACGACGACGTCCTCCTGCTGCCGGGCCTGAGCGACGTGATCCCCAGCGAGGTCGACACGACCTCGCGCCTCACCCGTGAGATCAGCCTGCGGGTGCCGCTCGTCTCGGCCGCGATGGACACCGTCACCGAGGCGCGGATGGCCATCGCGATGGCCCGCGAGGGCGGCCTCGGCGTGCTCCACCGCAACCTCTCGATCGAGGACCAGGCCTACCAGGTCGACCTCGTGAAGCGGACGCAGACCGGGCGCATACCCAACCCGGTGACGATCGGCCCGGACGCCACCCTCGAGCAGCTCGACCAGGTGTGCGGCCAGTACCGCGTCTCCGGGCTCCCGGTGGTCGACCACGACCAGATGCTGCTCGGGATCATCACCAACCGCGACCTGCGCTTCGTGCCGGTCTCGGAGTGGGGCACCACCCGCGTGCGCGACGTGATGACCGCGATGCCGCTCGTCACCGGACCGGCCGACATCGACCGCGAGACCGCCACGACGCTGCTGCGCCAGCACAAGCGCGAGCGCCTGCCGCTGGTCGACGACGACGGCCGTCTCGCCGGGCTCATCACCGTCAAGGACTTCGTCCGCTCCGAGCAGTTCCCGAACGCCAGCAAGGACGCCCAGGGCCGGCTCCTCGTCGGCGCCGCCGTCGGCTACTTCGGCGACGCCTGGAAGCGCGCGACCACCCTCATCGAGGCCGGCGTCGACGTGCTCGTCGTCGACACCGCCCACGGCCACGCCAGCCTGCTGCTCGAGATGGTCAGGCGCCTGAAGGCCGACAGCGCCACCGCGCACGTGCAGGTCGTCGGCGGGAACGTCGCCACCCGCGAGGGCGCCCAGGCGCTCGTCGACGCCGGCGTCGACGCCGTGAAGGTGGGCGTCGGCCCGGGCTCGATCTGCACCACCCGGGTCGTGGCCGGCGTCGGTGTCCCGCAGGTCACCGCGATCCACGAGGCCGCGCAGGCGTGCAAGCCGGCGGGCGTGCCGGTCATCGGCGACGGCGGCCTGCAGTACTCCGGCGACATCGCCAAGGCGCTCGTCGCGGGGGCCGACACCGTGATGGTCGGGTCGCTGCTGGCCGGCTGCGAGGAGAGCCCGGGCGACCTCGTGCTCGTCAACGGCAAGCAGTACAAGTCCTACCGCGGGATGGGCTCGCTCGGCGCCATGTCGTCGCGCGGGAAGAAGTCCTACTCCAAGGACCGCTACTTCCAGGCCGATGTCACCAGCGACGACCAGCTCGTCCCCGAGGGCATCGAGGGCCGGGTGGCTTACAAGGGCCAGGTCTCGGCCGTCGCGCGCCAGCTCATCGGTGGTCTGCACCAGTCGATGTTCTACGTCGGCGCCGCGACGGTGCCCGAGCTGCAGGCCAAGGGCCGCTTCGTGCGGATCACCCCGGCAGGTCTGAAGGAGAGCCACCCCCACGACATCCAGATGGTGGTGGAGGCCCCCAACTACTCCGGTCGCTGACGCAGGCGCCGCGCGCCGACGGACCGGATCTGCGTAGGCGGGCCCGTTCCACAGTTACGCCTTCTGCCCGATGGACTCGGCGCCGCGCCGCCCTACCGTGGGGACATGCCCGCAAGGGCAGCCAGCCGGGAGGGGGACTTTCGCGAGACCTCGCCGCCGCGGGCAGCTGACCGCCCGGCGAACACACTGGCGCTCCGCCGCTGGCCGCCCCCTCACCCGGCGGCGGGGCGTCAGTTTGCCTGTCTGCCCGCCCCTCGCAGGTGCGTGGGCTGCCCAACCGCCCGTGTGCCGGTCGGGCAGCCGTGTCGGCGCGGATGAGCCGACCGATACGATCGGCCGGTGACTGAGATCGAGATCGGCCGAGGCAAACGGGGCCGTCGGGCCTACTCCTTCGACGACATCGCCGTGGTGCCCTCACGCCGCACCCGCGACCCGGAGGAGGTCTCGGTCTCCTGGCAGATCGACGCCTACCACTTCGACATCCCCGTCATCGCGGCACCGATGGACTCGGTCATGTCGCCCGACACGGCGATCGCGCTCGGCCGGCTCGGTGGGCTCCCCGTCCTCGACCTCGAGGGCCTGTGGACCCGCTACGAGGACCCGACGGCCCTGCTCGAGGAGATCTGCGGCCTCGACCCCGACCTGGCGACCTCGCGGATGCAGGAGATCTACTCGGCCGAGATCCAGCCCGAGCTCATCACCGAACGCCTGCGCCAGGTGCGCGATGCCGGCGTCACGGTCGCCGGCGCGCTGAGCCCGCAGCGCACGCAGCAGCTCTGGAAGAGCGTGGTCGACGCCGGCGTCGACCTGTTCGTGATCCGGGGCACGACCGTCTCGGCCGAGCACGTCTCGGGTCGCGCCGAGCCGCTGAACCTCAAGCGCTTCATCTACGAGCTCGACGTCCCGGTGATCGTCGGTGGCGCCGCCTCGTACACCGCCGCGCTGCACCTGATGCGCACCGGCGCCGCCGGTGTCCTCGTCGGCTTCGGCGGGGGAGCGGCGCACACCACCCGCCGGACCCTCGGCATCCACGCCCCGATGGCCTCGGCGATCGCCGACGTGGCCGCGGCCCGCCGCGACTACCTCGACGAGTCCGGCGGCCGCTACGTGCACGTCATCGCCGACGGTGGCGTCGGCAGCAGCGGCGACATCGTCAAGGCCGTGGCCTGCGGTGCCGACGCCGTCATGCTCGGGGCCGCGCTGGCACGCGCCACCGACGCCCCCGGCCGCGGCTACCACTGGGGTCCGGAGGCCCACCACCCGCAGCTGCCGCGCGGCGAGCGGGTCGGCGTCGGCGGGGTCGCGCCGCTGGAGGAGATCCTCTTCGGGCCGGGCCGCCTGGCCGACGGCACGACGAACATCGTCGGTGCCCTCAAGCGCGCCATGGCGACCACCGGCTACTCGGACCTCAAGGAGTTCCAGCGCGTCGAGGTCGTGGTGGCGCCCTACCAGCGCAGCTGACCGGACAGCGCAGCTGAGCGGACAGGACGAGGGGCCCTGCGGTGCAGGGCCCCTCGCCCGTCAGCCGGTCAGTGCCGCGGGGGCCGTCAGTCCAGCGACACCCGCACCACCTGTCCCTTGCCCACGCATACCGAGCACGTGGTCACGTAGGCGTCGTCACCGTCGATCGCGACGCCGTAGGGCGCCGTCAGCCCGCCCACCACGGTGTGGTGCGAGCTGCTGCCGCGCTTGACCCTGACCAGGCTTCCGACGGGCCCCTTGAGCAGGCCCTCGGAGGCGATCTGCACGGCATACAGGTGCCCGTCCTCGTCGAAGGCGAGGTCGGTGACGTTGGTCAGCCCCGTCGCCCACTTCCTGGGGTGGCCGCCGGGCTCGACCCGCCAGATGCTCGAGGTCCCCTTCTGGAACGGGAAGCCGGTGAGCTGGCTGATGTAGAGGGCGCCGTCGGGGCCGCGGACGACCGAGGTGGGCACCGCGTCCTGGGGGAAGCCGGCCGGAATGGTCTCTGGGCCCAGCGTGATGGCCGCGGTCGTCGGCACCGGTCGGAGCACCGCCACCTTGCTGACGTCGCCCTTGCGGGTCGTGCGGACCACGGAGTTGCCGCCCGCGTCGGCCACGTCGTAGCCGCCGCCGCGGCGGGAGATGCCTGCCGGGTTGCTGTCGAGGTCGGTGCGGTCGGGGTTGGCCTCGGCCTCGTAGGCGGCGATGTCCGCGAGCAGGGAGTGCTCGCTGTCACTGAGCTTGCCCGTCAGCAGGGTCCCGAGGTGGGCACCGTCAGACCCGAACTTCTTGCGGAAGTCCGGGTGGGCGCCCAGTCCGATGCTGACGACGTACCGGTCACCACGGACGTCGACGTCCATGGGGCCGATGGAGTCCTCGGCACCGCCGAGGGATGGCAGGCCGGTCACGACACGGCGGTCCGGTCCGTGGGGGTTCACCCGGGTGATGGCACCGCTCTCGCCGAAGCAGAACTTGCCGAGCTCCGGGTGGGTGGCGCACGGTCCGGAGCCGCCCTTCCCGGACTCGGCGACGTAGAGGTCGCCGTTCGGGGCGAAGCTGAGCAGGCGGGGGCTGTCGAGGCCTGAGGCCACGACGGTGGTGCGGCTGGTTTCGGCCTGGGCCGGCGCGACAGCGATGCCTACGCCGGCGCCGCCGGCCGCCACCAGCGCGAGCACTCGTGTGCGGATGCTGGCCATTGGGGCCCTCCTTCGGAGGTGGGGGATGCCTCCCAGCGTCCAGCAGAAGCAGGGGGCGGCGGACCGCCCGATGTCCTAGTCAGCGCGCGAACGCGGCGGTCACGGGGCGATCCCGGAGGCCGTCCGCGCAGGTCGTGGCACCATGAGCGCTATGGACGGCGGGCGGCTGAAGAAGTCGGTCTACGAGGCCGAGCTGTTCCGGCTGCAGGCCGAGCTCGTGAAGGTGCAGGAGTGGGTGCGCCGCGAGGGCGAACGGGTCGTGGTGGTGTTCGAGGGCCGCGACGCAGCGGGCAAGGGCTCGACCATCAAGCGCGTGGCGCAGTACCTCAACCCTCGCGTGGCCCGCATCGTCGCGCTGCCCACGCCGACCGAGCGGCAGCGCACCCAGTGGTACTTCCAGCGATACGTCGAGCACCTCCCCGCAGCCGGCGAGATCGTGCTCTTCGACCGCAGCTGGTACAACCGCGCCGGCGTCGAGCGCGTCCTGGGCTACTGCACGCCCGATGAGCACCAGCGCTTCCTGCGCCAGTGCCCGATCTTCGAGCGGATGCTGGTCGAGGACGGCATCCGGCTGCACAAGTACTGGTTCTCGGTCAGCGACGTCGAGCAGCAGCGCCGCTTCGAGTCGCGGCTGACCGACCCCATGCGCCGGTGGAAGCTCTCGACCACCGACCTCGAGTCGATCACGCGCTGGGAGGACTACTCGCGGGCCAAGGACGAGATGCTCGTGCACACCGACATCCCCGAGGCGCGGTGGAACGTCGTCGAGAGCGACGACAAGCGGCGCTCGCGGATCAACATGATCGCCCACCTGCTCTCGCGGATCCCCTACGAGGACGTCGAGGCGCCCCTCCTCGAGCTGCCCGCCCGGCCGCCGTCGCGAGGCTACGTGCGGCCCGACCGGTCCCTCCTGCACGAGGTCCCGGACCACGCGGCGCGCCTGAGTCACTAGCGGCCCACGGCCGGCTGTGGCTGGTGTCTCACCAGTAACTTACCGCTAGTAAATTGGCGGACGCCGACCTACCCTTCCGCTATGGCCCCGGACATCCTGGCTGACCCGGAAACCGACCCCACTGCGACGTATGCCGTGGACCCGGCGCTCGCTCGCCGGCTCACCGCGCGCGTGGTGTGCTCCCCGCGGGCCGAGCACCGCCTGACCCGCTCGCCCATGGGTGGAGCACCGCTGGCCTCGCTGCCGATGTCGACCCCCCGGGACGTGCAGGCCGCCGTCGACCAGGCGCGCAACGCCCAGCGGGCCTGGGCCCGCACGCCGATGCACGTGCGGGAGCGGGTGCTCCTGCGCTACCACGACCTCGTGCTAGACCGGCAGGCGGAGCTGCTCGACCTCGTGCAGCTCGAGTCGGGCAAGACCCGGCGCCAGGCCTTCGAGGAGGTCGCCGACGTCGCGCTGGTATCGCGCTACTACGCCAGGACGGGCAAGGACCACCTGCGGGCCCGCCGCCGGCCAGGCCTCTTCCCGGTGCTGACCCAGGCCTGGGAGCTGCACCACCCCAAGGGTGTGGTGGGGATCGTCTCGCCGTGGAACTACCCGCTGACGCTGGCGGTCTCCGACGCCATCCCGGCCCTCATGGCGGGCAACGCCGTGGTGCTGAGGCCCGACGTGCAGGCGTCGCTCACGGCGCTCCAGGCGGTGGCGATGCTGACCGAGGCGGGGCTGCCCGAGTCGGTGCTGCAGGTCGTGCTCGGGGACGGGCCCACCGTGGGGCAGGCGGTCGTCGACCTCACCGACTACGTGAGCTTCACCGGTTCCACGGCCGTCGGACGCCACGTCGCCGCGTCGGCCGGGGCGCGGCTCGTCGGGGCCAGCCTCGAGCTCGGCGGCAAGAACAGCATGTACATCGCCGAGGACGCCGACCTCGGGCGCGCGGTCGAGGGCGCGGTGCGAGGCTGCTTCGCCTCGGCGGGCCAGCTGTGCATCTCCAAGGAGCGCATCCTCGTCCACCGGGCGGTCGCAGCGGAGTTCACCGAGCGCTTCGTCGAGGCCGTGAAGGGCATGCGCCTCGGCGCCGACCTGTCCTTCGGAGCCGACATGGGCTCCCTGGTCTCGGCCGAGCAGCTGGCCCGGGTGCAGGCGCACGTCGAGGACGCCCGCTCCAAGGGTGCCACCGTGCTGACCGGCGGCAGGGCTCGCCCCGACGTGGGTCCGTTCGTGTACGAGCCCACGGTGCTCACCGGGGTCACCGCGGCCATGGCCTGCCGTGACGAGGAGACGTTCGGCCCAGTGGTCAGCATCTTCGAGGTGGGCTCCGACGAGGAGGCCGTCCGGCTGGCCAACGACAGCGACTACGGCCTCAACGCCTCGGTGTACACCCGCGACGTGCGGCGCGGTCGCCGCCTCGCGGCACAGATCACCGCCGGCACGGTCAACATCAACGAGCCCTACGGCGCCGCCTGGGGCAGCGTGGCTGCCCCGATGGGCGGGATGAGGGCCTCCGGCGTCTCCCGCCGGCACGGCGCCGAGGGGATCATGAAGTACACCGAGTCCCAGACCGTGGCCGTGCAGCGCCTGGTGCCCCTGCGGCCGTTCCTCGGCATGTCCGAGCAGACCTGGGTCAAGGGCATGACGGCGGCGCTGCGGGTGCTGAAGGCTGTGGGCCGCCCGTGAGCGACTACGACGTCGTCGTCGTCGGCTCGGGTTTCGGCGGCTCGGTCAGCGCCCTGCGGCTGGCGGAGAAGGGCTACTGCGTCCACGTCATCGAGTCGGGACGCCGGTTCGCCGACGAGGACTTCGCCAAGACCTCGTGGAACCTGCGTCGCTACTTCTGGGCCCCGCGGCTGAAGTGCTTCGGGGTCCAGCGCATCCACCGCCTCCCGGACGTCGTGGTGCTCGCCGGGGCGGGGGTCGGTGGCGGCTCGCTCAACTACGCCAACACGCTCTACGTGCCGCCCACGCCTTTCTTCCGTGACCCGCAGTGGCGTGACATCACCGACTGGCAGTCCGAGCTCGCGCCGCACTACCGGGTGGCCTCCAGCATGCTCGGCGTCGTCACCAACCCCTGCGAGGGCCCGGTCGAGCAGGTCATGCGCCAGACCGCCGAGGACCTCGGGGTGGCCGACACCTTCCGCAAGACGCCCGTCGGCGTCTTCTTCGGTGCGCCGGGGGTCCAGGTCCCCGACCCGTACTTCGGCGGGGCCGGCCCGGACCGCACCGGCTGCACCGAGTGCGGCAACTGCATGGTCGGGTGCCGGGTTGGCGCCAAGAACACCCTGGTGAAGAACTACCTCGCGCTCGCCGAGCGTCTAGGCGCCACCGTGGAGCCGATGCGCACCGTGGTGGACGTGCGCCCGGAGCCGGGCGGCACGGCATACCGGGTCACGACCGAGGCGACCGGCGCCTGGCTGCGCAGGCACCGGCGCACCGTCACCGCCGACCAGGTGGTCTTCGCGGCAGGCGCCTGGGGCACCCAGCGGCTGCTCCACACGCTCAAGGACACCGGTGCCCTGCCGGCGCTGTCCGGCCGTCTCGGTCACCTGACCCGCACCAACTCCGAGGCCCTCGGGGGTGCGATGCTGCAGAAGGCGCCCGAGGGGGTCGACGTCACCAAGGGTGTGGCCATCACCTCCTCGTTCCACCCGGCGCCCGACACCCACGTCGAGAACGTGCGCTACGGCAAGGGCTCCAACGCCATGGGTGCGCTCGCGACCATCCTCGTCGACGGAGGAGGGTCGGTGCCGCGGCCGGTGAAGTTCCTCCTGGAGGCCGTGCGCCACCCGGTGGTCTTCCTCCGCTCGCTGTCGCTGTACCGCTGGAGCGAGCGCACGGTCATCGGGCTCGTCATGCAGAGCCGCGACAACTCGCTGACCGTCTCCGGGCGCCGGGGGCTGCTCGGTCGCCGCACCCTGACCTCGCGCCAGGGCCACGGCGAGCCGAACCCCACGTGGATCCCGGCAGGGCACCGCTCGATCGTCGCGCTCGCCCGGCGCCTGTCGCAGGCCACGGGGCTGCGGGCCTTCCCTGGCAGCTCGCTCGGCGAGATCGTCGACGTGCCGATGACCGCCCACTTCCTCGGCGGCGCGGTCATCGGAGCCGACCGCGAGCAGGGGGTCGTCGACCCCTACCACCGGGTCTGGGGCTACCCCGGGCTGCACGTCGTCGACGGCTCGGCGGTCTCGGCGAACCTCGGCGTCAACCCGTCGCTGACCATCACCGCCCAGGCTGAGCGGGCCATGTCGCTGTGGCCCAACCGGGGCGAGCCCGACCCGCGGCCGGCCCAGGGCGAGGCCTACCAGCGGCTCGAGCCCGTGCGGGCGCAGCGACCTGCCGTGCCGAGGTTCACGCACGAGAGCGCGCAGGCCTGAGCTGGCCGGACAGGCCTGACCAGGTTGGGCAGAGGAGGGGCCCGGTTGCTGCCGGGCCCCTCCTCGCTGCGGGTCAGCTCGACACGCTGCCCTCGACCGTCTCGGTGCTGGCCGCGCGGCCCTCCGAGGCGCCGATCTGCTGCTGGCCGCCACGGCTCTGCACCTCGATCTTGCGGGGCTTGGCCTTCTCCGAGACCGGGATGGTCATCGAGAGCACGCCGTTCTCGTAGTGGGCGTGGATGTTCTCGAGGTCGAGCCCCTCGCCCAGGCTGAGCTGGCGCATGTAGCTGCCCGACGGCCGCTCCTGGGCGATCCACTCGGCCTGCTCCTCGCCGCGCAGCGTGCGCTCCGCGCGCACCGTGAGGGTGTTCCCGTCCATGTCGACGTCGATCGAGCCCGGGTCGACGCCGGGCAGGTCGATGTTGACGACGTAGTGGTCGCCGGCTCGGTAGAGGTCCATCGGCATCCAGCGCGGTGCCCGCGTCGCCGACGGGCCGCCCCACATCTGGGCGGTGAGCCGGTCCATCTCACGGAAGGGATCGAAGACAACAGCCACCAGAAACACCTCCTGCGTCCAGTCCGGTCCGCCACCGCGGCGAACCGGGTCTTGTGGCGTTGGGGTCGACCGGGTCCCGTCCGGCCGACCGCCCCCCTGACGGGTCAGGACCATTCTGCCTCGGACAACGCGGAGCGCAACAGGTGTATTCCGCTGCGGCACAGGGGCGCTCATGCGGGCTGGGTGGAGGTGGGTGCGGCTGGAGATGAGCCGGGGATGGTTCTCCAGCCGCACCACCCAGCACAACGAGGGTGCTGTGACGCGGGTTACGTGCGGTACGGAACTTTTTTCGCAGGTCGGTCGGCAGTCCGGGAACGCTCGTCGCGCCACGAGTGCCACAGCGCGGCATACGGCCCCTCGGCGGCCAGCAGCTCGTCATGGGCGCCGATCTCGCTGACCAGGCCGTCCTCGACCACCGCGACCCGGTCGGCGTCGTGGGCCGTGTGCAGCCGGTGGGCGATCGCGACCACGGTGCGGCCCTCGACCACCGCGGCCAGTGAGCGCTCGAGGTGTCGGGCCGCGCGGGGGTCGAGCAGCGAGGTCGCCTCGTCGAGCACCAGGGTGTGCGGGTCGGCCAGCACCAGCCGGGCCAGGGCCACCTGCTGGGCCTGCGCCTCGCTGAGCCGGTGGCCGCCGCTGCCCACCACCGTGTCGAGGCCGTCGGGCAGTGCCAGCGCCCAGCCGGCGGCGTCGACCGCCGTGAGCGCCGCGAGCAGGGTGCCCCGGTCGGCGCCCGGGCGGGCCAGCAGCAGGTTGTCGGCCAGCGTGCCGACGAAGACGTGGTGCTCCTGGGTCACCAGGGCCACCTGGGTGCGCAGGTCGCCGAGCTCGAGGTCGACCAGCGGCACGCCGCCCACCGAGACCACACCCGTGCGGGGGCCGTCGATGCCGGCCATGAGGCGGCCCAGCGTCGACTTGCCCGCGCCGGACGGGCCGACGATGGCGAGGCGCTCGCCGGGCCGGAGGTCGAGGCTGACCCCGCGCAGCACGTCGCGGCCGCTGCGGTAGGCGTAGTGCACGTCCTCGACGTCGAGCCGGTCCCCGTCCGGGCGCGCCCCGGTGGCCAAGCGGTCCGGTGGCACTTCGCCCACGCCGATGACGCGGGCGAGCGAGGTGGCGCCCACCTGGATCTCGTCGAGCCACATGAGCACCTCGTCGAGCGGTCCCACCATCTGGTGGATGTAGAGGGTGACGGCGGTGGCCGCGCCGGCGGTGATGTGGCCGTTCATCGCCAGCCAGCCACCCCACAGCACCGAGCCGGCGACGGGGAAGAAGTAGCCGAGCTCGACGAAGGGGAACCACCGCAGCCGCAGGCCTAGGGTGTAGCGCTCGGCCTCGAAGCAGTCGCCGAGGCTCTCCTCGAACCGGCGCCGACGGGCCGGGCCGAGCGAGAGCGCGTCGATGGTGCGGGCGCCGTCGACCGTCTCGGAGACGACCCCGTTGAGGCTGGCGTAGGTGGCGCGCTCCCACAGGTACCCCTTGCCGGCGAAGCGCAGGTAGCGCCGGGTCGAGAACCAGTAGAACGGCAGGCCGAGCAGCATCGGCAAGGTGGCCAGCGGTGAGGTCAGCAGCGCGGCCACCACCGTCATGACGATGGTGACGGCGGCGACGAAGATCGACGGGATGCCGAACCGCACGACGTGCGAGAGGGCCTCGACGTCGTTGGTGGTCCGCGCGACGAGGTCGCCCGTGCCGGCGCGCTCGACCGTCGACAGCGGCAGGTTCACCGCGCGGCCGATGAACTGCTCGCGCAGCTCGGCGAAGACGGTCTCGCCGAGCACCAGCGAGGCGCGCCGGGCCGCCCAGGTGAGGCCGGTCTGGAGCACCACCGCACCGGCCAGCATCATGGCGAGCCGGTCGACCTCGGCCAGCGTGCCGTCGCCGGTCACCGTGTCGACGAGGCGGCCGACGAGCCACGGCCCGGCGAGGGCGGCCAGCGCCGCGAGGGCGTGCAGGCCGAGCACGACGGACAGGTAGCGCCGGTGCTGCCGGACGAGCCCGCGCGTGTGCCGCACGACGGCGGCCGTGTCGGCGATCGGCAGCGTCCGCCGCGCGTGGTCGGTCACCATGCCCATGTCAGTCCTCCTCCCCGCGGGTCACGATCGAGCGGTATGCCGGGTGCCCGGCCAGCAGCTCGTGGTGGGTTCCGGTGGCGGTCACCACCCCGTCCTCGACGAGGAGCACCTCGTCGGCCCCGCCGAGCACCAGCGGGCTGGCCGTGGTGACGACGGTGGTGCGGCCCCTGCGGGCCACCGCGAGGCGGCTGGCGATGCGTGCCTCGGTGTGCGCGTCGACCGCGCTGGTGGGCTCGACGAGCACGAGCACCTCGGGGTCGGCCAGCAGCGCCCGGGCCAGGGCGAGCCGCTGGCGCTGGCCGCCGGAGTAGGAGCGGCCGCGCTCCTCGACGAGCCCGTCGAGGCCGTCGGGCACCGCCTCGAGCACGTCGAGCGCGCTGGCCACCTCGAGCACCGCGTGCACCTGCTGGTCGGGGGTGCCGGCCCGGCCGGCGAGCAGCCCCTCGCGCAGTGTTCCGGTGAACAGGCGCGGGTCGGCCTCGCTGACGACGATGCGGCGGCGCACCTCGGCAAGGGGGAGTGCGTCCAGGCGCTGACCGTCCCAGGTCGTCTCGTGGCGTCCGGGCCCGTGCCGACCCAGCCGGTCGGCGATCGCCGCGGTCTCCTCCGGTCGGGCGGAGACCAGGGCGGTCAGGGCTCCCGCGCGCACGCGGACCCCGGAGAGCGGGTCGACGAGGTCGCCCGACGTCTCCGGCGAGGGGGCCTCGTCGGAGACACCTGGCTCCTGGTCGGGCTCGACGGCCAGGATCCGCAGCACCTTCCGGGCGGCGATGTGCGCCCGGATGAAGCGGTCGACGAACTCGGTGACGGTGCGCAGGGGCATGGTGAGGAACGCGGCATACCCGTAGAAGGCCACGAGCTGGCCGGCGGTGATGCGGCCGTCGAGCGCGAACCGCGCGCCGATCCACGTCACCAGCACCACGAAGACCCCGGGGAGCAGCACCTGTGCCGAGTCCAGGGCCGCCTGGACGCCGGCCACCCGCACCCCGACGCGCCGCACCTGCTGCGACTGCTCCTCGTAGCGGCGCAGGAAGGTCTGCTCGCCGCCGATGCCGCGCAGCACCCGCAGGCCCGCCACGGTGTCGGCGCCGAGGGTGGTGAGCCGGCCGGTCTGCTCGCGCTGGTCGGCCTGGCGGCGCTGCAGCGGGCGGACGATGAAGGACAGGCACGAGAGCAGCACGGGCCCGCCGACGAGCACCAGCCAGCCCAGGGGCGGCGAGGCGGCCAGGAGGATCGAGCCCACCACGACGTAGCTCGCGAGCGCGCCGGTGAAGCGGCCGGCGACGTCGAACAGGCCGCCGATGCGCATGACGTCGTTGGCGAAGACGGCGATGACCTCACCGGCGGGGATGGTGCGGGTCAGGGCGGGCCCCGCCTGCTCGATGCCCCGCGCCGTGAGCCGCGCGCTGCGGTAGGAGCCCTCGAGCCAGTTGTGCACCGCGAGGTAGTGCCGGGTCGCGCCGGCCGCCGCAGCGAGGGCGCCGAGCCCGGTGATCACCAGGGCCCAGCGAGCCAGCCCGCTCCAGTCTCCCGGGACGATGCCCTCGTCGATGCCGTTGCCGACGGCCGCGGGCATGAGCGCCAGCGACACCATCCAGGTCGCCCCGGCGAGCAGGACGAGCAGCTGGATCCGCCACTGCTGCAAGGCGAGCCACAGCAGGAACCGCAACGGGCCCCGGGTGTCCGGGGCTCCGGGGTCGTGGGTCAGTGGCGTGTGCATCAGGCTGCCACGGTAGGTGTCCGGCGGGCCTGGACGACACTGGTTTTCCGGGCTCACGTAGCCTGTGGAGGTGCTGCGAACCGCCCTCAAGCCCCGCTGGCTGGGCCTGTTCGCGGTGCTCGTCGCCATCCTCGTGTCGTTCACCTGGCTGGGCCTGTGGCAGCTCGACGTCGCTCGGGACCGGGGCCGTGCCGAGGCGGTCGAGAAGGCGCCGGCGCAGCCCGTCGTCGACCTCATCACCGTGGTGGGCCCGCACCAGCAGTTCCCCGACGACGGGTCCGGGCGCCTGGTCCGGGCCACCGGCTCGTATGCCGCGGACGGCCAGCTGCTCGTCGCGCCCCGGCTCCTCGCCGGCCGCGCGGGGTACTGGGTGGTGGCGCCGTTCCTCGTCGACGGCACCAGCGGCACCCTCGCCGTGGTCCGCGGCTTCACGACCGACCCGGCAGCCGTGCCCGACCCGCCCGCCGGCACGCTCACCCTGGTGGGGTCCCTCGCTCCCGGGGAGTCGCCCGCCGAGGCGCCCGCCCCGCCGGCCGGCGTCGCGCCGGCCCACCCCCTGGCGGGCTCCATCGACCTCGCCGTGCTGGTGAACCAGTGGGAGGGCGACCTCTTCAACGCCTTCGTGTTCGGCACCGAGGAGCGCGGCGCCGACGGTGCCCCCCTCGACCCGGCCCCGCTCGAGCGGGTGCCACCGCCCCGGATCGGTGAGGCGGGGCTGTCGTGGCGCAACGCGGCATACGCGCTGCAGTGGTGGATCTTCGCCGCCTTCGCGGCCTACATGTGGTTCAGGATGGTCCGCGACGACGCGGAGCGCGACCGCCGGGAGGCGGAGCCGGTGACAGCCCCCGAGAAGGAGAAGAGCAGCACGTGAACGAGATCCGCGACCCGCAGGCAGCCCAGAAGGCCCTCACGTTCTTCAAGGTGATGGCCTTCATCGTCGGTGTGGGCCTGCTCGTCCTGGTGGCCGAGATGATCCTCAACTACGGCTTCGACAACCACGCCCTCGACTGGTGGCCGCAACCGCATGGCTTCATCTACATGGTCTACCTCGTCGCCACCGCCAACCTGGGGTTCAAGGTGGGCTGGGGGCTCGGGAAGATGGTGCTGGTCATGCTGGCCGGGTGTGTGCCGTTCCTCTCGTTCTGGGTCGAGCGGTCGGTGGCGAGGGAGGTCGAGGGGCAGCTCGCGGGTAGCCTTGCCTCGTGACTGATGCAGCAGCCGCGGACGTGACCCAGGCCCAGGACGACGACCGTGTGGAGGCCACCACGGCCGACGACACGGCGGTGCCCGAGATCGAGCTCCAGGCCCGTCCGGTGCTCGTCGTCGACTTCGGCGCGCAGTACTCGCAGCTCATCGCCCGCCGGGTGCGCGAGGCGAACGTCTACAGCGAGGTCGTGCCCAGCACGATGCCGGTGTCGGAGATGCTGGCGAAGGACCCGGCGGCGGTGATCCTGTCGGGTGGGCCGTCCTCGGTCTACGAGGAGGGCGCCCCCTCCCTCGACGGCGCGCTCCTCGATGCCGGGGTCCCCGTGTTCGGCATGTGCTACGGCTTCCAGGCCATGGTCCAGGCGCTCGGCGGCACCGTCGCCAAGACCGGGCTGGGCGAGTACGGCGCGACGCCCGCGCGCATCAGTGACACGTCCTCGGTGCTCTTCAACGGGCAGCCGGACGAGCAGTCGGTCTGGATGAGCCACGGCGACTCGGTGACCGAGGCGCCCGAGGGCATGCGGGTGACCGCCTCCACGGCCGGCGCCCCCGTCGCGGCCTTCGAGGACGACGAGCGCAAGCTCTACGGCGTGCAGTGGCACCCCGAGGTCATGCACTCCACGTTCGGCCAGCGGGTGCTCGAGAACTTCCTCTGGCGTGGCGCCGGCATCGAGGGTGACTGGACGGCCGCCAACGTCGTCGACGAGCTGGTCGAGGCGATCCGCGAGCAGGTCGGCGAGTCCCGGGTGCTGTGTGCGCTCTCCGGCGGCGTCGACTCGTCGGTGGCGGCGGCCCTGGTGCAGAAGGCCGTGGGCGACCAGCTGACCTGCGTCTTCGTCGACCACGGCCTGCTCCGGGCCGGAGAGGCCGAGCAGGTCGAGAAGGACTTCGTGGCGGCCACCGGTGTCGACCTCGTCGTGGTCGACGCGCGCGACCGGTTCCTGTCGGCGCTCGCCGGTGTCTCCGACCCCGAGGAGAAGCGCAAGATCATCGGCCGCGAGTTCATCCGCGTCTTCGAGCAGGCCGCCCGCGACATCGTCGGCGAGCACCGCGGCGAGAACGACCACCCGGTCGAGTTCCTCGTGCAGGGGACGCTCTACCCCGACGTGGTCGAATCCGGTGGCGGCACCGGCGCGGCGAACATCAAGTCGCACCACAACGTCGGGGGCCTTCCGGAGGACCTGCAGTTCAAGCTCGTCGAGCCGCTGCGCTCGCTGTTCAAGGACGAGGTGCGCCAGGTCGGCCTCGAGCTCGGAGTGCCCGAGGGCATCGTCTGGCGCCAGCCCTTCCCCGGGCCGGGCCTCGGCATCCGCATCGTCGGCGAGGTCACCGCCGATGGGCTCGCGACCCTCCGGGCGGCCGACGCGATCGCGCGTGAGGAGCTGACCGCTGCCGGTCTCGACCGCGAGATCTGGCAGTGCCCCGTCGTGCTGCTCGCCGACGTGCGGTCCGTGGGCGTGCAGGGCGACGGCCGCACCTACGGCCACCCCATCGTGCTGCGGCCGGTGTCGTCCGAGGACGCGATGACCGCTGACTGGACCCGGGTGCCCTACGAGGTGCTGGCCAAGATCTCGACGCGCATCACCAACGAGGTGCCCGAGGTCAACCGCGTGGTCCTCGACGTCACCAGCAAGCCGCCGGGCACCATCGAGTGGGAGTGAGCCGATGACCGCGGGGGAGGCCCGGGACCTCGGCGGCACGGTGCGGCAGGGCAGCCTCAGCCGCGCGGTGATGCGGCACGTCGTGATCGGGCCGCCGCTGAGGCTGGCGACGCGCATGCGGGTCGAGGGCCGCGAGCACGTCCCGCCGACGGGGCCGCTCATCGTCGCCTCGAACCACCTGTCGTTCATCGACTCGATCGTCATCGCGCTCGCCTCGGGCCGTCAGGTCCACTTCCTCGGCAAGGCGGAGTACTTCCAGGGCACCGGTCTGCGTGGTGCGACGGTGCGCTGGTTCCACTCGACGGCCGGGACGATCCCGGTCGACCGCGCCGACGCCCGTGCGGCCGCCCGTTCCCTCGAGCTCGGTGAGCAGGTGCTCCGCCGCGGAGACGCCTTCGGGGTCTACCCGGAGGGCACGCGCTCGCCCGACGGGCGCCTGCACCGGGGACGGACGGGCGTGGCCAGGATGGCCCTCAGCAGCGGCGCCACCCTGGTCCCGTGTGCGGTGATTGGCACCGACCGGGTCCAGCCGCCGGGGTCCAAGGGGTTGCGCCCCGCGAAGGTCACCGTGCGGTTCGGCCCGCCCATCGACGTCGACGCCCTGTCGCAGCGCCACCAGAAGGCAGCGCTCCTGCGCGCCATCACCGACACCGTCATGGATGCGATCGGTGAGATGAGCGGTCAGGAGCGGTCCGGCCGCTATGCCAGCGACGTCAAGGCCGAGCTGGCTGCTCGCGAGCCCAGCAGCGCCTGAGCCCGACCCTTGCCCGACCCCTTGGCCGACGTCCTGCCCGATCCGCGGGCGGTTCGTGCGGCGGCCGTCAACGTGGCCTGGTGCGAGACGGTATGCCGTGGGCACGGCACACCGGGGTCGGTCACCCACGGCCTGTGGCTGGCCGGTGGCCTGCCCCCGCCGTTCTTCCCCGATGTCGTGACATCGTCCCCGGGGTTGGAGGCCGCAGCAGTGGCCGAGGCGGTGCCGCGCCGGGACGGCGCCTCTGTCAAGGACAGCTTCGGCGACGTGGAGCTGGGAGGTCAGGGCTTCGAGGTGCTGTTCGAGGCGGAGTGGCTCTGGCTCGAGGCTGCGACACCGGCCGCGGGGTCGCCGCCGGCGGGGGCCACCACCTGGGTGGAGGTCGTCGACCAGGCGGCGCTGGAGGAGTGGGCCGTGGCCAGCGGCCAGCGCGGCACGTTCCCGCCCGCCCTCCTGGCGGACCCGGCGGTGCGCTTCCTCACCGCCCGGGCTCCGGGCGAGGTGGTGGGCCGGGCTGCTCTGTGCCTGGGCGCCGGGGTGGTCGGCGTGAGCAACGTCTGGTCCGGTGCGTCCGGGGTGTGGGAGACGCTCGGGGGAGCGGCCTCCCGGCTGTTTCCCGGGCGTCCGGTGGCCGGCTACGAGCGGGGCGCCGACCTCGCCGAGGCGGTGGCGGCCGGGTTCGTGCCGGTCGGCCGCCTGCGCGTGTGGGTGCGCCGCTGAGGGCGTCTGGTGTCGGTCAGGCGTGCTGGTCGGGGACGTCGGTCCGCGGCCGGACCGACCACTGCGGGGGCTCGTCGGTCCCTGCCTCCTCGTCAGCCTCCGCGTCGGCGGCGGTGGGGTGCACCGTGCCCGCGGCGTGGTGCACGGGCGCGTACACGGCATACAGCTGCATCGGCTCGTCACCGATGTTGGTGATGTTGTGCCACGTGCCCGCGGGCACGAACACGGCCCAGCCGTCCTCGACCTCGCGGTCGAAGTCCAGCCGGTCCTTGGCCGGTCCCATCTGCACGCGACCGCGGCCGCCGTCGAGGCGGAGGAACTGGTCGGTCTCCGGGTGGGCCTCGAGGCCGATGTCCTCGCCCACGGGGATCGACATCAGCGTCAGTTGCAGGTACTTCCCGGACCACGCCACCGACCGATAGTTGCGGTGGTCCAGCGTTGCGCGCTCCAGGTCGAAGCTCTGCGGCTGCGGTCCGATGTCCTCGATGCCCACGGGTACCCCCCGGTCGACGCTGCCGGCCGCGTCCACTCGCGGGCCGGGCACGTTCCACCTTGGCAGAGGCTCGTGGTCCTTGCAGGCGACTCGACCTACCGCGGGTCGAGGGGGATGACCCGCTCGCGCACGACCCACGGGAACGGCGGCCGCCGGCGACCCGACCGCCGGTACAGCACGAGGAGGAATGGCGAAGCCCACCAGACCGCGGCCGTCAGCGCCACGCCGGCCAGGGCGGGCCACCACGAGTCCAGGACCAGCCAGCCCACCAGGGCGAGCGCCACGCCCAGGAGAAAGGCGCCGATCTGGGTGAGGCCCGTGAGCACCAGGTTGGCGCGCTCGACCTGCTGGCCGTGGAGCAGCGCGGCGTTCCAGACCGCGACCACCTCCTCCATGGTGGTGAGCTCAACGGCCTCGGTACCGCTGCCCTCCTCGATGTCGGCGACCGAGGCGAAGTGGCTGGCGAGGACCTCCACCGGCCCGCCCTCGACCACCCTGGTCACGCGACCGCGCGCCGCCTGCCGTGTCATCTCGGCCTCGACGTCGGTCAGCCCGCGTGCCTTCTGCATGCGGCGCGGCCAGGGCGGGACCTCCGGCCACCGCAGCAGGGTCTCGACGAGGGTGCCGTCGGCCAGGACGCTGCGGGCACGGACACTGGGCGACCCGTGCATGTCGCTGATCTCGACCAGCGTGGTGCCGTCGGGGGTGGCCAGCACCGGCGCCGGCCGTTCGAGGTTCCTGAGGAAGTAGGCGTTGGTCTCGTCGTCGTAGGCCTCGGCCCAGGCCATCGTGCCGTCGGTGCCGTCGTCGAGCACCAGGCAGCCGGCCGCCAGCAGGCCGGCGTCCATGTACGCGAGGATCAGCTCGGGGTGGCTGGCGTACTCGATGAGCCACGGCGCTTCCCGGTAGTGCATCGTCGTCCCCTCTTCGGCGGGTGCGTGCGGCACACCGTAGGCGTGGGCGCAGTGACGCACCTCCCGATCGCCGGCCCGGTCCACCGTTCTGCCCACCCCGCCAGCGGGCGGCACCCGGGTTACCCTCGGTGCCCGTGCGGCACACCATCTGGATCACCCTCGTGGCCCTTCTCCTCGCTGCCTGCGGCGGAGGAGGAGCTGGTCGAGCCGTGGGGACGACCAGCGCGACACCGTCGACGACTCCCTCCACCTCGGCGCCGAGCTCCTCGACGACGAGTCGCACCACCACCCGGACCGCCACACCGACCATGAAGCGGACCACCACGACGCCGCCCGCCCCGAAGAAGACCGCCACCGTGAAGCCGTCGCCGAAGCCCGAGCCCCGTCCCGTCGGACTGGTGGGGGACACCCGCAACGCCCTGGCCTTCGCGCCGCTGTCCAACCCCTCGGCGGTGACCATCGAGGGATCGGTGCCCAGCTATCGGGCGTGGTCGACTTCCAAGGTGCTCGTGGTGGCAGCCTTCCTCGACACCGTCGTCGACGGCGACCCCAGCAGGCTCACCTCCACGCAGCGCACCCAGATCACCCGGGCGCTGACCGAGTCGCACATGGACTCGACCATCGCCCTGCGCGACCAGATCCCCGGCAGCCCCGGCGCGGCGATCACCGCTGTGCTGCGGTCGGTGGGGGACACGACCACCGTGGCGCCCGACCGCTCCCAGGGGTCGATGCAGTGGACCATCCGCCAGCAGGTGAAGTTCATGGCTGCGCTCCATGGCGGACGGGTGGTCTCCAAGGCTGCGAGCGTGCACATCCTGGGAGTGATGCGGCCCATCCCGCAGCACCGGTGGGGGCTGGGGACCATCGGCGGCGGGCCGTTCAAGGGCGGCTGGCTGCGCGGCGACACCGAGACCCGGCAGATGGGCATCGTCGACGGGTATGCCGTGGCCATCATCACCGCGGGAGTGGGCCCGGCGGTGGTCCAGACCGACGGGGACGAAGCGCACGTGCAGCAGATGAACTACCTGGCGGGAGTGCTGAAGAAGCGCCTGGCCGCACAGTGACAGAGCGCTTCGCGCCGTCCTGACTTCCGTCGGGCGAGTCCTCGTCTGTCGTCTGTGGATGACTGCACATGGGTGTAGGTGCCTCCGTTTAAGATCGAACACATGTTCGATCGACTTGCGGAGGCGCAGCGGTTGTTGTGGGAGGAGTTCGAGGGCTCCTGCCGTCCCGGTGGCGCGGTGTCGCTGTCGGACGCCGAGCTGGCCGAGCGGGTGGAGGCGGCGCAGCGGGTGGCGAACATGGCGCAGGCGGTGCAGGTGCAGCGGGTGGCGCAGTACGCCGCCCGGGAGGACGTGCGGTTCGAGGACGGCACGCTGGGGCAGCAGGACCGCGGGCTGGGGCACGTGAGCGCGTTCGCGGCCGGGGTGGTCGG
This sequence comes from Knoellia sp. p5-6-4, assembly GCF_029222705.1. Classification (NCBI taxonomy): domain Bacteria; kingdom Bacillati; phylum Actinomycetota; class Actinomycetes; order Micrococcales; family Intrasporangiaceae; genus Knoellia; species Knoellia sp. p5-6-4. The sequence continues at coordinate 1,169,531 of NZ_JARGZF010000002.1, read as the reverse complement.
GCCGCGGTTGGGGTTGTCGCCGGCCGGGGCGGACCGGAAGGTGGCCCTCTCGGCGCGGTTGGCGGCGCGGTTCCGGCCGACGTTGCGTGTGATGGCGGCCGGGGACCTGGACGACTACCGGGCATCGGTGCTGGTGGCCGAGCTGGCCGACGCCGACGTCGAGGTGGCGGCCGCGGTGCAGGCGGCCGTGTTGCCGCGCGCACCCCGGTGGACGGCGGCGCAGCTGCGGGCGGCGGTGCGGCGGACGCTGGCCCGGCTGGACCCCGAGGCGTTGCGGCGCAGGGTGGAGGCGAACCGGGCCGAGCGGGGGTTGTGGCGCCGGCCCGGGGAGCCGGGGGTGTCGGAGTGGTTGGCGGTGCTGCCGAACGAGACCTCGGCGGCGTGCTGGGCGGCGGTCGACGAGCTGGCCCGCCGGTACCGCGGCGACGGGGACGCCCGGACCTTGGACCAGGCCCGGGCCGACGCGATGGCCGACGTGGTGCTCGGCAACGCGACGGTGACCACCACGGTGATGTTCACGGTCCCGGCCGTGCCGACCGGCTGGCCGGGCCCGTCCGGGAGCGGCCCGTCGACACCGGGCCAGCTGACCCCGCTCGGGCTGCCCGTCGCCGAGCCGGGCGTGCCGGGCTCGGGCCTTCCGGGTGCCCCGGGTCTGCCGGCCGGGGTCTGTGACGTGGCCGGGGAGCCGGTGCCGGCGGCGGGTGTGTTGCCGGTGGTCGAGGTGCCCGGGGTTGGGGAGGTGCCCGGGGAGGTGGTGCGCGGCTTGGCTGCCGCTTTCGGCACCCGGGCGGTGCTGGCGTTGTGCGACTGGCGGTCCGGCACCCTGGCGTCCGAGACCTGCGCGGCGTACCGGCCGCCGTCGTGGCTGGTCCGGCTGGTCAGGGCCCGGGACGGGACGTGCCGGTTCTTCGGGTGCACCGTCCCGGCCCGGCGCTGCGACGTCGATCACGTCATCGCCCACCCGCGCGGGCCGACCGAGCAGGAGAACCTGATGTGCCTGTGCCGGCACCACCACCGCCTCAAGCAGCAGGAACGCTGGGCTGTGGAGATGACTCCGGACGGGGTGGTCACCTGGACCACCCCGCTCGGGGACCGGTTCACGACCTGGCCGGTCGACCACCTCGGCGTCCGCGACCTGGCTTCCTAGATCCTCTTCTCCAGCGCGTCGACGGCGCGCCCGTCCGTCGACTGGTCCGGCAGCGAGCGGGTGAAGACGGCGACTGCATGGGCCCGACCGCCCGGCAACGTGACGACGCCGACCTCGTTGCGGGCAATCCCCGTGAGCGCGCCACTCTTGGCGGCAACGCGTGCGCTGCTCGCAAAGCCGGACGCGAGCCGGGTGCGCACCAGTTGCCGACCCATGGTGCGGCGCAGGGTGGCGCAGGCCTCCGGCGCAGCCGCCTGGTCGTTCCACACGAGCCGCGACCTTGATGACCGACGCCGGCGCCATCGGCTCGTCCTGACAGTGGCCCCACTCCGCACCGCCGGAGACAGACGCGGCGTGCACCGAGCCGGTGCACCCACCTCGCCGAGAATCTCCGCGATCGTCATGGCACCCTTCCACTCGCGGACGACCCGGTATGCCGCGCGGCCCCGGCCCTGCGCCACGCATTAGGGTTGATGCGTGCTGAGGACGACGGCGGCGGTACTGGCAGGCAAGGCGGCGCGGGCCGCCTCGCGCCTTCGAGGCGGTGGGTCGGCGCTGCCGGGCCTGGTCGCCGAGAAGGTCGACCCCGGGTTCCTCTCCCACGCCCTGGCCGACGTGCCGCGGGGCATCGTGGTCGTCAGCGGCACCAACGGCAAGACCACCACCACCAAGATGCTGGTGGCCGTCCTGCGCGCCCACGGCCTCGTCGTCTTCACCAACCCGACGGGCAGCAACTTCACCCGCGGCGTCATCTCCTCGATGCTCGGCGAGCTCCCTGTCAGTGGCCGGCTCAAGGCCGACATGGCGGTGCTCGAGCTCGACGAGGCGCACGCCCTGAAGTTCGCCGCCGCGGTCAGGCCGACGCACGCGCTGCTGCTCAACGTCGCCCGTGACCAGCTCGACCGCTTCGCCGAGATCGACCACACCGCACAGCTGTTGGCCTCGCTCGCGGAGCAGGCCACCACCGGGGTCGTGCTCAACATCGACGACTCCTTCATCTCCCGGATCCGCGACAAGGTGGACGACGACGTCGCGGTCCGGTACTTCGGGGTCGACGCGTCGATCGCCGACCGGCTGCCCGAGATCCAGGAGCAGGACGTCCGCTTCGACGACGACTTCGTGCCGCCGAAGCCCGGTCCGGACGACGGCCTGCTCAAACCGGGCGACGAGCGCACCTTCGAGGTCCTGTTCGGCGAGCCCGGGCAGGACGGCGACGGGACCGGCCAGAACGTCGGGCCGCTCGAGCTCCAGCAGCGCGGTCTCGCGGCCATGATCAACGCGACCGCCGCCACGACCGCCGCCCGGATGCTGCTCGGGTCACGCTTTGACGCTGCCAAGGCCGAGGCCGCCCTGCGGGCGGTGACGCCGCCGTTCGGCCGCGGCGAGGTCGTCATGGTCGACGGCCAGCCGCTCGAGCTCGTGCTCGTCAAGAACCCGGCCGGCTTCACGGTGGCGCTCGGCACCTACGGCAGCACGCCGGTCAGCACGATGATCGCCATCAACGACAACTACGCCGACGGCCGCGACGTCTCGTGGCTCTACGACGTCTCGTTCGACAGCCTGCGGGAGCGCGGGGTCGCGATGACCAGCGGTGTGCGGGCCTACGACATGGCCCTGAGGCTCCAGTACGACGATGTGCCGGTCGACGCCATCGAGCCCGACCTCGAGAAGGCGCTCGACGCGTTCCTGGCCGGCCACCGTGACCAGCCGATGCGCATCTTCTGCACCTACACGGCGATGATGAGCCTGCGCCGGGTGCTCGCCGCGCGCTACGACCTGCCCGACATCGGCGAGGAGGCCTCGTGACCGACTCCGTGTTCCACGCCCACCCGGCACCGGTCGACGTCGCCATCCCCGGCGAGCCCGAGGGCTCGGCCCGGGTGCCCAGCGCCGACCGCGCGGGCAAGGGCGTCATCAACCTCGTGCACCTCTACCCGCGCGAGATGAGCATCTACGGCGACCTCGGCAACACCCGCTGCCTGGCCGCCCGTATCCGACGCCACGGCTACAGCCCGGTCGTGCACCAGCACCACCCGGGCGCCGAGTTCCCGGCCGAGCCCCACCTGCTGGTGGGCGGTGGGGGGCAGGACTCCGGCCAGGTGCGGGTCGAGGCCGACCTCGAGCGCATCGGCGACCGGCTCCGCGAGCTGGCCGAGGGCGGCATCCCCATGCTGATGATCTGCGGGATGTACCAGCTTTTCGGCAACGCCTTCATCACCGTCGAGGGCCAGCGCCTGCCGGGCCTGGGCATCCTCGACGTGACCACCCAGGGCAACGCCAAGCGGATGATCGGGCCGGTCGTCCTCGACACCGAGTTCGGCGAGGTCGTGGGCTACGAGAACCACTCGGGCTCGACCACCCTCGGCGCCGGGCAGGCGGCCTTCGGAAAGGTGCGGGCCGGGTTCGGAAACAACGGCAGCGACGGCACCGAGGGTGCCCGCCTGCACAACGTGATCGGCTCCTACCTGCACGGCCCGATCCTGCCCGCCAACCCCGCCCTTGCCGACGCGCTCATCGGGCTGGCCGCCGAACGGGCGACCGGCCGGCCGTTCGAGCCGGTCAGCCAGGACGACGCCGTGGCCGACCAGGCCCGGATGCGTCAGGTCCGCCGCCTGGTGAAGGCGTAGGGAGCGCAGCCTCGGGGACGGGCTCGTCCGCCGGTGCCGTCTTGGGGCTCACCGACCAGGCGAGCCACCCCAGCGCGCCCAGCGGGACCTCCATCAGGTGCGTGTAGACGGAGAACAGCACCACCGCGGCCGTCGCATTGGCCGGGTCGGCGCCCCACGCCACCAGGGCCGCCGCGGTCGCCGTCTCGGTGACGCCGAGCCCACCCGGGGTCACGCCCACGGCGGTGAGCAGCCGCCCGATGGCGTACGCGGCGAACACCTGGCCGTAGAACATGTCGACGTCCGTGATGCGCAGGCACAGCACGAACAGCACGAAGTAGACGGCGAAGAAGCCGGTGAGTCCGAGCGTCATCTTGAGCCAGCCGGTGCGCACGATGTCGCTGATCCGTGCCCGCAGGTCGATGACGAGGTCGCGGACGCTCATGGTGCGGGCCGTGCGGCGGGTGAACGGCCTGATGGCGCGGTCGATGCCCTGGCCGATGACCAGGGCCGCCCGCTCGGAGACGAGGATGGAGACGAAGACCGCGAGGATGGCCAGGCCGCTCACAGTCGCGGCGAGGGCGGCGTCCCGCAGCGGGGAGGGCACGTCCTCGGCGCCGGAGTAGAGCCCGGCGATCGCCACGACCGGCAGCGCGATGCGCGCCATGACGTTCCAGACGCCGGTGACGATCGCCGAGGTGGAGATGTCACGCCGGGAGAAGCCCCACGAGCGGCAGATCGTGTAGGTCGCCGCGAGGCCGGCGGCGCCACCCCCCGGCAGCAGGTTGCCCACGGACGATCCGGCGACGTTGACGATGAGCGCCTGCCAGTGGCGCAGGCCGTGCAGCGACCCGGTGAGCGTGAAGGTGTAGAACCACAGGCCCAGGACGACCAGGACCAGCAGGCCAGCCGCGGTCGCCGGCGCGACGCTGCCCAGCACGGCGAAGACGTCGGCCCAGCTCGTCTTGGCGAAGTAGGGAAGGCCCCACACGAGCAGGCTGACGGCCAGGCCCAGGCCGAGGACGACCTGGGCGACCTGGCGGGTGCGTGACCTCCGGCTCACGGCAGCCCCTCGAACACGTCGCGCGCCACGGGCGACCCCGGCGGACGCGAGGCGTCGACGTACCACTCGCGCCCGAACACCACGTCGTAGAGGGGGCGCGGGATGCGCAGGAACGCCGCCAGTGTCCGGTCGGCGCCGCCGTCCGCGCTCGCCTGGGAGGCGTGGGCGCGCATGGAGGCCCGCTTCGCGGCGGCATACCGCCACACGCTGACGCGGTGGGTGATCTGCGACCGCGCGCTGAACGCCCGCTGGAACGAGGTGGGGTCGAACTCCGGGGGGAACCGGTAGACCCGCGATGCCAGTGAGATCGCCCGGCAGATGGTGTCGCGCGGCACCGTCGCCTGCAGCACCCTCGGCGTCCCGGCCAGCTCGGCCGCCAGCATGCCCACGCGGTGCACCTTGACGTGGTCGGGGTGCCCGTAGCCGCCGTTGCGGTCGTAGCCGAGCAGCACGTCGGCCCGCTCCTCGCGCAGGATCGCGGCGAGCCGCTCGGCAGCCTCCTCGTCGGAGGCGCGGGCGAAACGGACGCGCCCGGGCGGGTCGGCGGTCAGCTCGGGCCCGAGCCCGCTGTCGGCGTACCCGAGGTGCTCCACCCGTGCGACGCCGAGCCGCTGCGCGGAGGCGCGCAGCTCGCCGAGGCGGCGCTCACCGAGGAGGCCGTCACCGGCATACGCACCCGACGCCAGGCCCAGGTCGCCGTCGGTGGCCACGACCAGCACCACGCGGTGCCCCTCCGCGGCGGCACGCGCCATCGTCCCCGAGGTCAGGAGGGCCTCGTCGTCGGGGTGGGCGTGGAAGGCGACCAGGGTATGGCTCATCACCTGCCATCCTGTCGCATGGCAGGCTCTAGCCCGTGAAGGTGGCGCTGCTGTCGGACTGTTACCTGCCCCGGCTGGGCGGGATCGAGGTCCAGGTCCACGACCTGGCCGCGCAGCTGCGCGCTCGCGGCCACGAGGTCGAGGTGTTCACCGCCACCCCCGGCAGCCACGGCGAGCGGCACGGCTTCATCGAGACCATCGACGGCACCCGGGTGCACCGCATGGCCCTGCGGCTGCCGTGGGAGCTGCCGGTCAACCCCCTCGCGCCCCCCGAGGTGCGCCGGCGGCTGCGTGACGGGGGCTTCGACGTGGCGCACGTGCACATGGGCGTGGTCAGCCCCTTCGCGACCGACATGGCCGACGCCGCCCTCGAGGTCGGCCTGCCCACCGCGATCACCTGGCACTGCCTGGTCGAGCGGTCGCGGCCGCTGTTCCGGCTCACCGGCCACGCGCGCCGGTGGCACCGGCGTGGTGCGGCGCTCAGCGCCGTCTCGGCCGTGACGGCCGCCTCCGTGCACGGCATCGTGGGCGGGCGGCCCAGGGTCGAGGTGCTGCCCAACGGGATCGACGTCGGGCTGTGGGCGCCGCCCCACCCGAGGGTCAAGCCCGCCGGGGCTCCCGTGCACGTGGTCGCGGCGATGCGGCTCGCGGCCCGCAAGCGACCGATCGCCGTGCTCGAGGTCGCGGCCGCCGCCCGCGAGATCGTGCCGGCCGACATCCCGTTCACGCTCGAGCTGATGGGGGAGGGGCCGGAGCTGCCCCGGCTGCAGCACTTCGCGAGGACCCGCCACATGGAATCGTGGCTGCGGCTGCCCGGGCGGGTCTCACGCACGGAACTGCGGCAGCGCTACTGGGAGTCCGACCTCTACCTCACGCCCGCCCGGCTGGAGGCCTTCGGCATCGCCGCCCTCGAGGCACGCACTGCGGGCCTGCCCATCCTGGCCCGCTCCGGCACCGGTGTGGCCGACTTCGTGGAGGACGGGGTGCACGGCATCCTCGCCGAGGACGACGACGCCCTGGCCGAGGCGCTTGCGATGCTCGTGGTCGACGACCGCCGCCGCACCGAGATGGCCTGTCACAGCGCCACCGCGCCGCCGGCGCAGGCCTGGCCCTCGGTGCTCGACCTGGTGGAGGCGGAGTACGCCAGGGCCGGAGCCGGCGGATGAGCGGGCGCCGGCACCCACCGACCCCGACGCTGCACGTGGTGGGGGTCGACGAGCGCGGCGCGGCCGCGGTCTCCTTCCGCCTCGCCCACGGGGCCGACCCGGTGGGGGTGCTGTTCGAGCACGGGTGGGTGGCCGAGTCGATCTGCGGCGTCGACACCGTCTCCGAGCCCGACCACGCCCTCACCCTCCGGTATGCCGTGCGGCCGGCATCCCCGCAGGACGCGCCTCGGGCGCGTGCCGCCGTGCCCACCGACGAGGGGCTCGTGCGGGAACCGGGTGAGCAGGTGCACCCCTACCAGCGGGCCGCCGCCTACGGCCTGGTCACGAGCGCCCGCGGGATCCTGCTGACCCAGCTCTCGGAGGCCACCAACGCCGCAGGACGGTGGACGCTGCCCGGAGGTGGCATCGACCCCGGCGAGTCGCCCCTCGAGGCCCTGCACCGCGAGGTGTGGGAGGAGAGCGGCCAGCGGATCGAGGAGCCGGTGGTGCTCGACATCCACACCCAGCACTGGGTCGGACGTGCGCCCAGCGGCCGGCTCGAGGACTTCCACGCGGTGCGCATCATCTTCACGGCCCACTGCCCGTCGCCCACCGATCCCGTCGTGCACGACGTGGGGGGCTCGACCGCGGCGGTGCGCTGGGTGCGCCGCGAGGAGGTGGGCGGCTACCGGCTGACCCGCTCCTTCGCGCCGCACCTGACGACCTGGCTCGAGCTGTAGCCGGACGCACGACGAGGGCCCGGGTTCGAGGCGAACCCGGGCCCTGCCGCCTGCCGTGGGGTGCTCAGCGCCTGCGCCGCCGCGAGGAGAGCAGGCCCAGCACCCCCAGCACCACCAGGAGCGCGCCGGCCGCCACGATGCCCAACGGGCCGACGTTGCCCCAGTCGATGCTCCAGTCCGCCAGCTCCTGGGCGAAGGCTGCGGCCGCCACGAGCAGGCACACCAGGCCCAGGATGACCGGGGCGAGGTAGGGGCCCTTGACGGGCTCCGGCTCGGGGGCGGCATACGGGCCGGCGCCCCGGGGGGCGGCGGTCGCGCTCGTCGCGGTGGCGCTCGCGGTGGTGGCGCTCGCCGCCGTGGGGGCGGGCACGGACTCGGTCCGGTCAGCGGCGGGCTGGGTGGGCTGGGTGGGCAGGGCCTTCGTGCGGTCCTGCTCGGGGATGTTGTCGCTCATCTGGTCACTCCTTGCCGATGATGATCTCGCCGGCACCGACGTGGGCGTTGACCACAAGGTCGGTGGGGCCGCTGCCGATGACCTCGGTGCTGCTCAGGGTGCGGCCGCCGGGCCCTTCCTGGGACCACTGGTTGTTCTCGTCCAGGCCCCAACCGCCGGCCTCCTTGACCTCGCCGACGTTCACGTCGCTGCGGACCTCGACCGTGAGGTCGTCGGGCACGTAGATCCGCAGCTCACCGACGCCGACGCTGGCATCGATCTCGCCGGGCGTGGCCGGGTCGGTCGGGTAGTCGCCGAGGTGCAGGTTCGCGGACCCGATGCCCAAGGAGTACTCCTGCGAGGAGGACGCCTCGGTCGGGCGCCACTCCCGGTCGCCCACGCCGCCGCTGATCTGCAGACCGGGCACGATCGAGGCGAACCAGGTGGTGATGGCCAGGAGCACCGCGAGCACACCGGTCAGGCCGGAGCGGAAGCCGGCCAGGCCCATGCCCAGGACAGCGACGCCGACGACGGTCAGGGCGGCAGCCAGGCTGACGACGTGGTCGTCGCCCGACCAGGCATACTCGGCGTGCATCCACAGGGTGAGGCCGTAGGTGGCCAGCGCCAGGCCCGACACGACCACGGCGGCGAGGAAGCCGGCGGTGCGGTGACGGGGTCGCGGCGGGCGGGGCGGCAGCGGGGGCTGTGGGGGAGGAGGTGCGTACCTGCCCGGGCCACCGGGCACCACGGCGCCGGGCGGCAGCTGCGCAGCACCGGGGGCGCCGGGCGGCAGCTGCGCAGCACCGGGGGCGCCGGGCGGCAGCTGCGCAGCACCGGGGGCGCCGGGCGGCAGCTGCGCAGCACCGGGGGCGCCGGGTGACCGCTGTCCGGCGACGGGCGGCTGCTGGGCAGTCCCGGGCGGTTGCTGTCCTGCCTCCGGCGCGCCGCCCTCACCACGACCCCAGGCCGTGGCCTTCTGGCCCACGCTCTCGCCCCAGGCCGCTCCCTGCGCGCCGGCCTGCTGGCCCCACTGGCCCGCCTGCTGCCCCCACTGGGCGACCTGCTGGCGGCGAGCCTCGTCGTCGCCGCGGTTGCGGGTCACGAGCCAGATGACGATGCCGACCGGGATCGCGACCCACCAGAGCCACCACAGGCCCCAGCCGTTGCCGTCGACGAACCCGGACCCGCCGACCAGCGACAGGGCGATCAGCACGAGGAGCGCGATGCCCCAGAAGTCGCCGTGGCGCAGGCCGCGCTCCGCCACGATCTCCTCCTTGTCGTTGGGCACGAACGCCCACGCGATGAGGTAGAGCGTGACCCCCAGGCCTCCGAGGAGGATGAGGACCACGAGGACCGCCCGGATGACGAGGGGGTCGACGCCGAGGCGGTTGGCGATGCCGGAGCACACGCCGGCCAGCCACTTGTCCTCGGTGTCCCGGCGGAGGTCGAGCTCTCGGAGCCACCCGAAGAAGCGGTCCATCCCCGAGCTCTGTTGCGGAGTGCCAGCGGTCTGGCCAGGGTTCTGCGTCATGCCAACCATGCTTCCTGTGGGCTGGGTCCCTCGCCATGAGGGTCGACCCTGACGGGACCCTGAAGTAGAGCCCTCCGCCCCTGAATACGGTGTTTGCGCCAGTCGGGGTGGTCCAAGATGGGCACATGCCCACCCCGTACGAGCGGCCCGCCACTGCCCTTGAGGCAGGGGCCGCGGAGCAGCGCCCGCCGCGGCGCACCCTCCACCGCCCCGTCGAGGGCAGGGTCGTCGCCGGGGTGTGCGCCGGTCTGGCCGAGCACCTCGGTGCGCCGGTGCGGCTGGTCCGCATCGTGTTCGTGCTGCTGGCACTGCCCGGCGGTGCGGGCCTCGCGGCCTACCTGTTCCTCTGGGCGCTGACGCCGCAGTCGGTGCAGGGCGTGGTCGAGGGCGATGACGGCCGGGTGCCCGTCGACCCGGCCCGCCCGTCGGGTCCGGCAGTGCCGGTGGGGGAGGCCGCCTCGGCGGTGGGCGCCGCCACCGACGAGCAGGAGCGCTCGGCGACGCGTGCCCTGCTCGCGGGTGGCATCCTCCTGGTGGCAGGTCTCGTGGCCGTGGCGCAGAGTGCCGGCTTCAACCTCCGCCTGGGCTTCCTGGTGCCGTTGCTCATCGTCGCCGTCGGAGCGGTGATCGCGTGGTCCCAGCTCGACGACGCCCAGCGCGGGCGCTGGCTCGGCTCCTCGGAGGGGCCTCGGCGGTTCAGCGTGGCACGGTTGGTGTTCGGTGCCCTCCTGGCCCTGACGGGCCTGGTGATCGTGGCGACTCGTGGCCGCTCCCTCTCGGCGATCTGGGACATCGCCCTGGCCTCCCTGGCCGTCGTGGCCGGGTTCGTGCTCATCGCCGCCCCCTGGGGCCTGCGCCTGTGGGGAGACCTGCGGCGCGAGCAGGCCGAGCGGGCCCGCGCCACCGAGCGCGCCGACATCGCCGCGCACCTGCACGACTCGGTGCTCCAGACCCTCGCCCTCATCCAGCGCCGCGCCGACGACCCCACCGCCGTGGCGCAGCTGGCCCGCGCCCAGGAGCGCGAGCTGCGCTCCTGGCTGTATGCCGGCCAGGCCGGTTCCGACTCCACGCTCGCCTCCGCGGTCGCAGGGGTGGCGCACGAGGTCGAGGACGTGCACGGCACGCCCATCGAGCTCGTCGCCACCGGCGACCGTCCGCTGGACGACGGCGGCACCGCCCTGGTGCGCGCGGTGCGGGAGGCGCTGCTCAACGCGGTGCGGCACGGCAGGCCGCCGGTGTCGGTGTACGTCGAGATCGGCACCGCCGGGGTCGAGGCCTTCGTGCGCGACCACGGTGACGGCTTCGAGCTCGACGACGTGCCCGACGACCGGCTCGGGGTGCGGCAGTCCATCCTCGGCAGGATGCAGCGCCACGGCGGCAGCGCTCGGGTGCGCCGGCTCGAGAACGGCACCGAGGTGTGCCTGACCCTGCCACCGCTCACGACCAACGGCGGCCCCGCCGAACCCGTCCGGACTCAGCCCCAACCCCCTGCGGAGGCCTCCCATGCAACCCCGTGAGCCCCACGTCGAGGTCGTGCTCGTCGACGACCACCGGATGTTCCGCTCCGGCGTGCGCGCCGAGATCGGTGACAGGGTCGACATCGTGGGGGAGGCCTCGAACGTCGAGGCTGCCGTCGACGTCATCACGCAGACCCGCCCCGCGGTGGTGCTGCTCGACGTGCACCTGCCGGGCGGCACCGGCCACGGGGGTGTCGACGTGCTGCACGGCTGCCGCGGCCTCGAGACGGCCAGTGGCCAGCCCGTGCGGTTCCTCGCGCTCTCGGTGTCGGACGCGGCGGAGGACGTCATCGCGGTGATCCGCGCCGGGGCTCGGGGCTACGTCACCAAGACCATCAGCGCGACCGACCTGACCTCGGCGATCCGGCGGGTCGCCGATGGTGACGCGGTCTTCTCGCCGCGGCTGGCGGGCTTCGTGCTCGATGCCTTCGGCGCGGCCGCGGGAGAGATCGCGGAGGTCGACGAGGAGCTCGACCGGCTCAGTGCGCGTGAGCGTGAGGTCATGCGGCTGATCGCGCGCGGCTACCAGTACAAGGAAGTGGCCAAGGAGCTGTTCATCTCGGTGAAAACCGTTGAGACACACGTTTCCTCGGTGCTGCGCAAGCTGCAGCTGTCGTCCCGCCACGAGCTGACGGCCTGGGCGATGGGGCGCCGGCTGCTGTGAACTAGGCTCCGGGCCATGGACTTCCTCAAGCACCTGCTCGTCCTCGTGCACCTGCTCGGCATGGCTGCGGTCGTCGGTGGCTGGCTCGCCGTGGTTCGCGCCCCGAAGGTCATCCCCGCCATCCTGTGGGGCGCCCGCGCGCAGGTGCTCACCGGCCTGCTGCTCGTCGGCGTCCTCGAGATGAACGACGACCCCGTGAACAACGGCAAGGTCGGCGTGAAGCTGCTCGTCGCCCTGGCCGTGGCGGCGTGCGCCGAGATCGCCAACGCCCGCCAGAAGCGTGGTGAGCCGAACCCCACCCTGGTGGGCGCCGCGGGCGCGCTCGCCGTCCTCAACACGGCGATCGCGGTGCTCTGGTAGGCGGGCGGGGACCTCAGCCGGCCGCCCGCGGGTCGCGTGCGGCGCGCCGGCCCTCGTCGTCGTAGCCGCCCTCGGGCGGGACCATCTCGGCTCGCACGCCGAGCAGGCGGATGGGGCGCTCGTCGGCGAGGCCGCGCAGCAGGTCGAGGGCGGTGTCGCCGATCAGGGTCGCGTCGAAGGTCGGCTCCGCGAGCTTGCGGCTGCGGGCGACCGTGAAGAACGGCGCGAAGCGCACCTTGAGGTGCACGCGCATGCACGGCCGCCCTTCCGCCGCAATGTCCTTCACGACCTGCTCGGCGAGGGTGGCCACGGCTGAGGCGATCTCGTCGGCGTCGCTGAGGTTCTGCTGGTAGGTGACCTCGCGGCCGTGCGCGCGCGGGATGTAGGGCGTGTCGTCGACGTGGGCGCTGCTGACTCCGCGCCCGAGGCGCCCGTAGTAGGGGCCCATGGCCGGGCCGAACTCTGCTGCCAGGCGCTCAGGCTCCGCTGCCGCGAGGTCGGCCACGGTGGCGATGCCCAGGCCGGCCAGCCGGGTCGAGATGCGCTTCCCGACGCCCCACAGGGCGCTGGTCGGCCGCTCACCCATCACCTCGAACCAGTTGTCGCGGGTCAGCCGGAACACCCCTTGCGGCTTGCCGAAGTCCGTGGCGATCTTGGCCCGGATCTTCGTGTCGCCGACGCCGACCGAGCAGTGCAGGTCGGTGGCTGCCAGCACCTGTGACTGGATGCGCCGCGCGAAGGCCTCGGGGTCGTCGGTGTCGACGCCGACGAACGCCTCGTCCCAGCCGAGCACCTCCACCACGGCGCCCTCGATGCCGCGGAGGGTGTCCATCACCTGCTGCGAGGCCGCCTCGTAGAGGGGCGCGTCGACGGGCAGCAGCACGGCCTGCGGGCACCTGCGGACCGCCACCTTGAGCGGCATGCCCGAGCTGACCCCGAACTCGCGGGCTTCGTAGGAGGCGGTCGAGACCACCGCGCGCTCCGCCGGGTCGCCGCGGCCGCCGACGATGACCGGCCGGCCCCGCAGCTCGGGGCGCCGCAGCAGCTCGACCGCCGCGATGAACTGGTCGAGGTCGACGTGCAGCACCCAGGGCGCCATGGCGACAGTCTGCCCGGTCGCGCCGACGGCTCAGGGCACGATCAGCAGCTTTCCGGTGGTGCGCCGGCCCTCGAGCTCGTCGTAGGCCCGCGCCGCGTCCTCCAGCGGGTGCCGGCCACCGACCTCGAGGTGCAGCCGCCCCGCAGCCAGGTCGCCCAGCACCGAGCCGGCCCGCTCGAGCAGCTCCGCGCGGGTCGCCACGTAGTGCCCGAGCGTCGGACGGGTGAGGAACAGCGAGCCGCCCCGGTTGAGCCGCTGGATGTCGAAGGGTGGCACCTGGCCGCTCGAGGCGCCGAAGAGCACCATCATCCCCCGGGGTCGCAGCGAGGCGAGCGAGGCGTCGAAGGTCGCCCTGCCGACACCGTCGTAGGCGACGTCGACCCCGGCTCCTCCGTTGGCGGCCCGCACTGCCGCGGCCAGGTCGTCGGTCTGCGAGTAGTCGATGACCGTCGCGGCACCGAGCCGGCGGGCGATCTCGAGCTTCTGCGGCGACCCGGCGGTGGCGATGACCCGCCCGCCCTTGGCCGTGACCAACTGCACGAGCAGCTGCCCGACCCCGCCGGCCGCGGCGTGGACCAGGGCCACGGTCCCCGGCCCCACGGCATACGTGCTGTTGACCAGGTAGTGCGCGGTCATGCCCTGCAGCATCGCCGCGGCGGCGATGTCGAGGCCGAGCCCGTCGGGCACGGGCACCAGGTCGTCGACGCGGCGGTTGACGGTGGTGGCGGCGCTGCCCAGCCCCTGCCCCCACGCGACGCGGTCGCCGACCGAGACGTCCGCCACGCCGTCGCCGACGGCGGTGACGGTGCCGGAGCCCTCGGAGCAGGAGACGAACGGCGTGGCGATCGGGTAGACGCCCTCGCGCTGGTAGACGTCGATGAAGTTGACGCCCACCGCAGCCACCTCGACCTGCACCTCGCCGGGCCCCGGATCCGGCACCTCGACGTCACGGACCTCCAGGACCGAGGAGTCGCCGTTGCGGGGGACCACCAGGGCGCGCGCTGTCGTGCTCACCTGCCTGACTGTAGGCCGCGCGGCCGGCCGCCGCTCGGCCGGTTCAGCCCGTTGTGACCCAGTAGCGCCGCTTGCCGGAGCGCTCGTCCTCGAGGACGCCCCCGCACGCCTCGATGGTGCGCGCCGAGGCGGTGTTGCCGAGGTCGCAGGTCACGAGCACCCGGTCGAGGCCCCTGCGCGCGGCGACCGGCAGCACCGCGCGCAGCGCGTCGGTGGCGTGCCCGCGCCGACGCGCGCCCGGGCGCACGGCATACCCGATGTGCCCGCCGAGCTCGGCGAGGAACGGGTTGTCGAGGCTGTGCCGCAACGAGATCTGGCCGAGGTACTCGTCGCCGTCAGCCATCCACAGGTGCGTGGCGGGGACCCAGCCGGTCGGACGGGGGCTGTGGGGCTCTGCGTCGTCGACCTTCAGCCGCACCAGCCGGGCGAACTCGGCGGGGTCATCCAGGCCCTCGCGCGTGAACGTGATGCCGGGGAAGCGCTCGTCGGCGGGCCACACCAGCACGCCGCTGTAGGCCTCCTCGCCCGCGTCGAGGAACTCGTCGATGGCGGCGAGGAAGGAGCGGTGGAAGCGCACGTGCGGGGTGGCGAGCTCGGTCATGGCACGACGGTAGGGGGCATCGGACGTCAGAGGCGCGCGATGACCTCGTCGAGCATCGCCTCGGTGAGCTTGCCCGTGAAGGTGTTCTGCTGGCTGACGTGGTAGCTGCCGACGAGCCGCACCGGTCGGCCGTCGCCCGTGGTGAGCAGGGTCTCGGCGCCGTGGCCGAACCGCGGCTTGGGGCGCGGCACGTCCCAGCCCACCCGGCGGGCGCTCGCGAGCGCGGCGTCCCAGCCGATGGAGCCGAGGGCCAGCATCGCCCGCAGCCGCGGGGCGGCCAGCTCCAGCTCGCGGTCGAGCCAGTGGCCGCACGTCTGTCGCTCGGTGGTGGTCGGCTTGTTGGCCGGCGGCGCGCAGCGCACCGCCGCGACGATCCGCATGCCGTGCAGCGCCAGCCCGTCGCCGCTCGCCCAGGAGCGCGGCTGGCTCGCGTAGCCGCCGCGGTGGAGCGCGGCGTAGAGCCAGTCGCCGCTGCGGTCGCCGGTGAACATGCGCCCGGTGCGGTTGGTGCCGTTGGCCGCCGGTGCGAGGCCCACGACGAGCACCTCGCCGTCGGGGTCTCCGAAACCCGGACCGGGGCGGCCCCAGTAGGGCTGGTCGGCGAACGACGCGCGGCGACCGCTCACGGCGACCTCCTCGCGCCAGGCCACGAGGCGAGGGCAGGCGCGGCACACCGAGACCCGCGCGTCGAGCTCGGCCGTGGTCGGCGCGCTGGACGCCAGCCGGGCCACCTGGGCAGGGGTGCGGGCGACGGGGGTGTCGGCGCCGGCGGGGTCGCCAGGCCAGCCGGTGCCCGGTGGCACGGGGGAGGGGAACACCTGCCCGGTGACCGGGTGGGGCAGCGGCACGCTCACGGACGGACCCCCGGCGCTCCGGATGGCCCGGCCGCGGGGAGGTCGGGCGACAGCGCTGCGCCCGCAGGCGCGGCGGGCGGCGCCGTCAGGCTGCGGACACCGGGGAAGCTGAGGGCGAACAGGGTGGTGAGCACCATGACGACCCCGCAGCCGATCAGCGCCGGGTGCGGACCGAAGGACTCGGCGGCCGGGCCGGCCAGGATGAGCCCGAGCGGGCCCAGCATCAGCGAGCCCAGGGCGTCGTAGGAGCTCACCCGGGACAGCGCTGCGGGCGGGATCTCCCGCTGCATGGTGGTCTGCCAGAGCACGGTGAAGAGGTCGAAGCACACGCCGAGCACGAACGCGCTCGCGACGACCAGCCACAGGGGCGCGCTGCCGCCGAGGAGGAGGTAGGGCGGGGCCGCCCCGAAGCTCAGGAGCGTCACCGCGAGGATGGGGCGGCGGGGCCGGATCCGCATCGCGATGAGCACCCCCACGATCAGCCCGATGGCCTCGCCGGTGAGGACCGCGGTCCACGCCTTGGGCCCGCCGAGCTCCTGCCTCGCGACGACCGGGCCGAGCACGAGGTGGGCGGCCTGCCACACCATCACGAGCACCGAGAACTGCACGACGACGACCCAGAGCCACTGCCGGCTGCGGAACTCCTGCCAGCCGTCTCGCAGGTCGCCGAGGATCGTGCCGGAGACCTCCTCGTGGGCCCGGGCTCGCGGCAGGGCGAGGAGGGAGATCAGCAGGCCGCCCGCGCCGAACAGCGCAGCGGCGATGAGCAGCGCCCAGCCACCACCCACCGCAACGACGACCACACCGCCAGCCACGAGACCGGCCACGCGGGCGACGTTGCCGCCGAGCCCCAACAGGGCGTTGCCCTGCTGGAGGTGGGCGGCCGGCACGACGTCGGGCACGATGCCGGTGAGGGCCGGCCAGACCATTGCGGTCGCGGTGCCCGAGACCGCAGCGGCGGTGGCCAGGGCCCACGTCGGCGCCTGCTCGCCCAGGATCATCAGGCCCAGGCCCACGTGGGCCAGGGCGTTGACCCACTCCGCAGCCTGCAGCACGCGGTGACGCGGGTACCGGTCGGCGATGACCCCGCCGGCGAGCGTGAGCACCACGATGGCGACCGACTCGGCCGCGAGCACCAGCGACAGGGTCGTGGGCGTGGCACCGGGCAGGTCGAGGATGCCGAACGCCAGGGCCACCGGGGCGAAGGCGATCCCGAGCATCGAGAGGGTGCGTGCGGCGAACAGGAACGCGAAACGGCGGTCGCGGAGGATCGCCACGTCGCTGCGGTAGTCGTGCACGGTCCCCACGCTACGGGCGGCCGCAACCGGAATTCGGCACGCGCACGGGCTTCGGCCACGACAACCGTGCGCAGCGCCGCCCCGCGTGCCACGCTCGTGCCCGTGGCGGACCGGCGGCAGCGGTGGCAGCAGGCGGCGGAGCGTGCCGCCGACGTCGCCTGGCCGACCCGCCCGCGTGCCTGGCGCGACCTGCCGGGCCGGCTGCGCGGCACCCTCTCGGAGGTGCTGCGGCTGACCACGGCGGCGGTGCTCGCGTGGCTGCTCGCGTGGCAGGTGACCGGCGCGAAGTATGACCTGACGAGCGCGCTGACGGCCCTGCTGGTCCTGCAGGCCTCCGCCTTCTCCACCGTGCGGATGGGTCTGCTGCGGGTCGGGGCGGTGCTGACCGGCGTGCTCGTGGCCGTCGCCATCTCGACGCTGGCGGGCCTGACCTGGTGGAGCCTCGCCCTCGTCATCGCCGCCTCGCTGCTGCTGGCCAAGGTCTTCCGGCTCGGCGCCCAGGCCCTCGAGGTGCCGATCAGCGCCATGCTGATCCTCGGGGTGACCTCGCCCGACCTCGTGGCGGAGGCACGGGTGGCGCACACCCTCGTCGGGGCCGCGGTCGGCGTGGCCTTCAACCTCCTCCTGCCGGCCGCGGTGCCGAACCGCCGGGCCGGCTCCGAGGTGCTGCGGGTCGCCTACGCGGCTGCCGACTGCCTCGAGGGCGCCTCACGCACGCTCGCGGAGGGGCAGGTCAGGCGGGCCGACCTCGCCCAGTGGGCCGAGCAGGCGAGGGCCGTCTCCGGGCCGCTGGCCACGGCGTCGCGCGCGGTCAGCCAGGTGGAGGAGTCCCGCAAGCTCAACCCCCGGGCGCTCGGCACCCAGAGCGTGGCCCCGGTGCTGCGCAGCGGGCTCGACCGCCTCGAGGGCTGCGTGCTGGCGGTCCGCGCCCTGTTCGCCGTGCTGCTGCAGGAGCTGCCCGACGAGCCACCGGCGGCCGAGCAGCGTCCCGACCGGCCCGGCTCACCGGCCTACGACGAGGACGCCCGCCAGGCGTTCGCCGTCGTGCTCAGCGACGTCGCCGACTGCCTGCGCGGCTTCGGCGAGCTCGTGCGGGCCGAGGCGGAGGGCAACCTCGAGGAGGCCGAGCGCGCGCTCGCCAGCAGCCTCGAGATCCTGCGCGAGACCCGCGCCATCCTCTCCGAGCTGCTCATCAGCCGGCCGAGCAGCGACGCCGGCCTCTGGCTGCTGCGCGGCACGATCCTGGCCGCGGTCGAGCAGGTGCTCGTCGAGCTCGACCTCGAGCGCCGGGTGCGCCAGCGCGAGGAGTGGCAGCGCCGCTCGGCCCTGACCCTGCCCCTGCTGACGGGTCTGGAGGTGCGCCTGCCTCGGGGCCGCCGCGCCCGGTGAGCGATGAGGTCGGTGTCGCCGCCGCACCGTAGGCTGGGCAGCAACATGAGCACGCTCTTCGACGACCTGCCCTTCCCCCGCCCGACCTCCACCACGGAGGCTGCCCGCGACACCGAGGTGGACGCCGCAGGCGTCCCCACCTGGGCTGCTGCCGCGGCGGCAGGTGGGGGGCCCGACGGCCCGGGCGCACGGCACACCGACCCCGAGGAGCTGCTGGCGGGACTCAACCCGCAGCAGCGGGAGGCGGTGCTCCACGAGGCCACGCCGCTGCTCATCGTCGCCGGAGCAGGCTCCGGCAAGACCCGGGTGCTCACCAACCGGATCGCCTACCTGCTCGGCGCCCGCGGCGTGCAGCCCGGCCAGGTGCTGGCGATCACGTTCACCAACAAGGCGGCCGCCGAGATGCGCGAGCGGGTCGCCGCCCTCGTCGGCCCGCGCGCCCGCTCGATGTGGGTGATGACCTTCCACTCCGCGTGCGTGCGCATCCTGCGCCGCGAGGCCGCCAAGGTCGGCATGAAGTCGACCTTCTCCATCTACGACGCCGCCGACAGCCAGCGGCTGATGTCGATGGTGATGCGCGACCTCGACCTCGACCCCAAGCGCTACCCGCCGCGCTCGTTCAGTCACCAGGTCAGCAACCTCAAGAACGAGCTCGTCGACGAGGAGACCTACGCCTCCCGGGTCGCCGAGGGCACCCACCAGGAGCGCACCCTCGCCGAGGCCTACACGGGCTACCAGCGCCGCCTGCGCCAGGCCAACGCGCTCGACTTCGACGACCTCATCATGACGACGGTCAACATCCTCCAGGCCTTCCCCGAGGTGGCCGAGCACTACCGCCGCCGTTTCCGCCACGTGCTCGTCGACGAGTACCAGGACACCAACCACGCGCAGTACCAGCTCGTCCGCGAGCTGGTGGGCGGCACCGCTGACGCGCGGGTGCCGGCCGACGGGCCCAGCGTCCCGCCGGCCGAGCTCGTCGTGGTCGGTGACGCCGACCAGTCGATCTACGCCTTCCGTGGCGCGACCATCCGCAACATCGTCGAGTTCGAGGAGGACTACCCGGACGCCCGGACCATCCTGCTCGAGCAGAACTACCGCTCGACGCAGACCATCCTGCAGGCGGCGAACTCGGTCATCGCCAAGAACCCCGAGCGCCGCAAGAAGAACCTGTGGAGCGACTCCGGCGCCGGCGCCCGCATCGTCGGCTACGTCGGTGACAACGAGCACGACGAGGCATCCTTCGTGGCGCGGCAGATCGACCAGCTCGGCGACCAGTACGGCGTCAAGCCCAAGGACGTGGCGGTCTTCTACCGCACCAACGCGCAGTCCCGTGCGCTGGAGGAGGTCTTCGTCCGGGTCGGCCTGCCCTACAAGGTGGTCGGTGGCACCCGGTTCTACGAGCGCCGCGAGGTCAAGGACGCGCTCGCCTACCTGCGGGTGATCTCCAACCCGACCGACACGGTCAACCTGCGCCGCATCCTCAACGTGCCCAAGCGCGGCATCGGTGACCGGGCGGAGGCCTGCATCGCCGCCCTCGCGGAGCGGGAGCGGATCCCGTTCATCGCCGCGCTGGGCCGTCCGGAGGACGCCCCGGCCATCGCGACGCGGTCCGTCACCGCCATCAAGGGCTTCACCACCCTGCTCGAGGAGCTGCGGGAGGTGGCCGAGCGCGACGACACCGGAGTGGGCGACCTGCTCGAGGCGATCGTCGAGAAGACGGGCTACCTCGCCGAGCTGAGGGCCAGCCACGACCCGCAGGACGAGACCCGCATCGAGAACCTCGCCGAGCTCGTCGCCGTCGCCCGGGAGTTCGACGAGAACCGCGCCGAGACCGGTGAGGTCGCCACCCTCGAGGACTTCCTCGAGCAGGTCTC
Organism: Knoellia sp. p5-6-4; assembly: GCF_029222705.1. Classification (NCBI taxonomy): domain Bacteria; kingdom Bacillati; phylum Actinomycetota; class Actinomycetes; order Micrococcales; family Intrasporangiaceae; genus Knoellia; species Knoellia sp. p5-6-4. The sequence continues at coordinate 1,149,378 of NZ_JARGZF010000002.1, read as the reverse complement.
CCTCGTGGCCGACGCCGACGAGATCCCCGACAGCGAGGAGGCCGAGGACCAAGGCGTGGTCACGCTGATGACGCTGCACACCGCCAAGGGCCTCGAGTTCCCGGTCGTGTTCCTCACAGGCATGGAGGACGGCACGTTCCCGCACATGCGGGCGCTCGCTGACAACCGCGAGCTCGAGGAGGAGCGCCGGCTCGCCTACGTCGGCATCACCCGGGCCAGGGAGCGGCTGCACATCTCGCGGGCGGCGGTCCGCTCCGCGTGGGGCGCCCCGCAGTACAACCCGGCCAGCCGGTTCCTCGACGAGATCCCCGAGCACCTCGTCGACTGGCAGCGCACCGGCGACACCCAGCTGGCCTCCCGCGGCTCGGCCCCCGCCGTGGCCAGGCTCGCCGCGCGCCCCGGGGTGCGCTCGCCGGGCAACCGCAAGGTCATCAGCCTCGACGCCGGCGACCGCGTCACCCACGACTCGTTCGGCCTGGGCACCGTCGTGCGGGTCGAGGGCGAGGGGGACAAGGCGATGGCCCACGTCGACTTCGGCGCCGACACCGGCGTCAAGCGGCTGCTCCTGCGCTACGCCCCGCTCGAGAAGCTCTGACGTCGCCGGCCGGGCCCGGGGCGACACGGCCCGGAACTGACACGGCCCGCAGCTGACACGCGAGCGCCCCCTCGGACCGGGTCCGAGGGGGCGCTTCACATATCTGCGGTGCTGCTACTGCACGCCGCGCTCGCGCAGCCACGGCTCGGGGTCGACCGCGCCGCCGCCGCCGGGGTGGATCTCGAGGTGCAGGTGCGGGCCGGTGGAGTGGCCGGTGTTGCCGCTCGTGCCCACCTGGTCGCCCACGGCGACCTGCTGGCCGACGGTGACGCTGATGGTGTCCATGTGGGCGTAGTACGAGACGGTGCCGTCCCAGTACTCGATCTCGACCTTGTTGCCGTAGCCGCCCTCCTGGCCCGCGAAGATGACGGTGCCCTGCGACATGGCCATGAGCGGGGTGCCCACGGGGCAGGCGAAGTCGTTGCCGTTGTGCATGCGTCCCCAGCGCATGCCGAAGCCCGAGGTGAAGGTGGCGCCGGCGATGGGCGAGATCCACTTGCGCTCGGCCTTGCGCTTGGCCTCGGCGGCCGCCAGGGCCTTGGCCTTGGCCTCGGCGGCAGCCTTCTTGGCGGCGGCATCCTTCTGCTTCTTGAGCAGGGCGGTGCGGGCGCGCTCGCGGGAGGCTCGCTGCTCCTCGGCCACGCGGGCCTGGGCGGCAGCCATCTTCAGCTCGAAGGCCTGGCGCTCCTCGGTGGCCTCGGCGCGCTCCAAGGCGGCCGCGTCGGCCCTGGCGCGGGCCTCGGCGCCGGTCAGGTCCAGCTGGATGGGGGCGGACTCGGCGACCGAGGCCCCGGTGGCGGTCAGCACCAAGGTGGCCGCCGCGGCGGTGGGCAGGGCGAAGCCGGAACTGAAACTCTGGGGGATTCGGCGTCGTCCGTTGCTCGAGCCGCGGTGGCGGCCCTGGTAACGAGAACTCACAGAGGGTTTACCTTCACGTGCAGGGGACACGGGAACTGCGAGACTAGTGCGTTACCTAGTCGTTACGCAAAGAGCCCCCCGGGGTTTCCCCTTCCTTTTGTCCCTTTTCGGTGGGTTCACCTCACCCGATCGAGGTCTTCCCCTCCTCCGAACGGGTGACGAGCGTCATGGTCCGATCGGGCTACCGGACGGCCTGGTCACCGACTGCCGCGCGGCGCAGCGGCAGGGGCGTGACCCCCGACGTGACGGTGTGGCCCTCGGAGTCGAGGTGGGCCAAGGTCGTGGAGATCCCGTGCACCACGCTGCCGAGGATGGGCAGCGACATGTGGCCCACGCCGTGCAGGTCGATGTTGCGCACGCTGAGGTCGGGGTGCTCGAGGGCGGCGTTGCGCTGCGGGAAGATCATCTGGTCGAGGTCGGACCAGTAGGCCACGAAGCGGGTCCGGCAGTGGGGCACCGGCTGGTCGAGCTCGCGCATGAGACCGCTGCCGGGGCGGAGCTGCCGGGTGAGCTGGTTGTGCCAGCCGTATGCCGTGTAGGTGCCCTGGTGGGGCGTGCCCAGGGTGACGAGGGTGTGCACCCGCTCGTCGCCGCCGAGCCGGGTGACGTAGTAGCGGGCGATCAGGCCGCCCATGCTGTGCCCGACCACGTGGATCCGCTCGTAGCCGGTCTCGGCCACCAGCGCCTCCACCTCCTCGGCGAGGCGTGCCGCCGCGGCCCGCACGTCCGTGGTGAGCGGCGAGTAGTTCATCGTCGTGACGCGGCCGAACCCGCGCCGCCGCAGGCCCAGGCGCAGCAGGGTGAAGATGGAGCGGTTGTCGACCATGCCGTGCACGAGCAGGATCGGCGTCCCGGCCGCCTCGACGTCCGAGATGACCAGTCCGCGCTGCACCGGCGGCAGGTGCTCGACGCGGTAGCCGTGCTGGCTGTCGGCGCCGTGGCGGAACAGCAGGCCCGACGGGTAGAGCGCGAGGTGGGTGGTGAGCCAGGCGGCCTCGACCGCAGCGCCGACCACCCCGGTCGGCGTCGCCAGGGCCCGCACCGCGCCTCCGACGATGTCGTTGGCGGCGGCAGCGGTGCTGCCGACGGCCCGGACGGCGTCACCGGCACCGGAGAGGGCCCGGCCCCACAGGGACGCGCCGCGTGCGTGCGCGGCCCGTGCGGGCCGCTTCGGTGCGGCGGCCCTCCGGCGAGGGCGGGAGCTGCAGATGTTCTGCGACATGGCTCCGCCGACGGTAGCCCCTGCCGGGCCACTGCGCGCGGGCAAAAGGTCACGATTCGGACGTGTCGCGGCGGAGCAGCCGGTGCCACGCGGCGGTGGCGGCCCTCACCCCGGCTGCCGGGGGGTTGCCGGGACGGCTAGTCTGCGGCCCATGACTGAGACCCCAGTGCGTGTCGTGGTGGCCAAGCCCGGCCTCGATGGCCATGACCGTGGCGCCAAGGTTGTCGCCCGCGCACTTCGCGACGCGGGCATGGAGGTCGTCTACACCGGCCTCCACCAGACGCCCGAGCAGATCGTCGAGGCCGCCATCCAGGAGGACGCCGACGCCGTCGGCCTGTCGGTGCTCTCGGGCGCCCACATGACCCTCTTCGCCAAGGTCGTCGAGCTGCTCAAGCAGCGTGACGCCAGCGACATCGTCGTCTTCGGCGGCGGCATCATCCCCGAGGACGACATCCCCGAGCTGGAGAAGCTCGGCGTCGCCAAGGTCTTCACGCCCGGCGCCACCACCACCGAGATCGTCGACTGGGTGCGCTCCACCGTCACCACCGACTGAGCGTTCCCACCCCGCGCAGCGCAAGGGGCCCGGCACGTTGCCGGGCCCCTTCGCCGTCCACCGGTGCTTTGGGCGGGCCGGTCAGGGCACCACCGGCAGCGTGAAGCGGGCCGGCTCGAGGGGGTTCGCGCGGACGGTCACCGGCTGCACGGCATACGCGTTCTTGTAGGCGGCGTCGGTGCTCGCGAGGACGAGGCGGACGCGGTGACCCGCCTCGACCCGGTGCACGATGGCCGGCAGCTCGATGCGCAGGGGCTGGGTCACGTCGGCGACCCGCACCGGGCTGATGAGCTTGTGCACGAGGGTCTGGGTGCCGTCAGGCGCGACGTCGTACATCTTGGCGAACACCTGCAGCTGCCCGGCCGGTCCCGTCGCCTGGGTGGCCGCGACGACCGGCGACTCGAAGCGGACGTCGAGGGTCGGCGCGCCGACGATGGTCGTGGGCGCGGAGAGGGCGGGGGTGGTCCAGGCGCCAAAGGTGCCGGGGGCGTCGCTCGGCGTGGTCACGTCGTCCGGGAGGTCGACGGCACCCTCGAGGGCGGAGACCTCCGAGTAGGACGCGAACGCGCCGCCCCCGGGGTTGGACCAGCTCTTCGAGCCGGGCAGCACCGCGGCCCGGGAGGGCACGAGCTCGTCCGCCGCCGAGAGGTACCACGTCTGCCGCGTGCCGACCGGGTAGGAGTCCGCCGTGCCGTAGGCCGGCTCCGCGCTCCCGCTGTAGTCGACCCAGTCGCGGAAGTAGGCGAACTCCGGGCCCGCGTCGGCCGTGGTGCCCTTGAGGTGGTGGTCGAACCAGTCCTTGATCCGCCGGCCGAGGTAGGTGCCCTCGATGTCGGCGCCGCTCAGGTCGAGCTCGCCGGGGGCGGCGCCGCTGTTGCCGTTCGCCCCGCCCGAGTGGCCCCACGACTGCCACGCCATCGAGACCTCCACGCCCCGCTCCTTGAGCCCGCGGTAGGTCGCCACCGCCTCCTGCAGGTTGAAGAGGGTGTCGTTCTGCCCCTGGATGAGGAAGGTGGGGACCTCCACGTCGTCGAGGTAGTGCGCCACGGACACCCGGTCGGTCAGGCGGTAGGTGTCGTCGGTGGGGAAGCCGAGGGTGTCGAGGGTGGCCTTGGCCCGGCACGCCTCGAGGACGAAGTTGGGGCACCCGACGTTGCGGGTGGGGTCGATGCTCGCCCCGGTGATGCCGTCGGCGATGCCGACGCCGAAGAACAGCGAGACCCATCCGACCTTCTGGGTGCCGGGGTTGGAGCCGGCGTAGGTCGTGCCCGCCGTGAAGCTCGTGTTGTTGGGGGCCAGCGAGTAGCGCAGGTCGTTCCACGTGATCAGGGGCACCAGGGTGTCCACCCGGTCGTCGACGGCCGCGGTGGCGAACTGGATCTGTCCGCCGTACGAGCCGCCGATCATCCCGACCCGCGGGTCGTGGGTGGCGGCGTCGTCGAGCGTCGTGAAGTCGACGGTCAGGGTGCCCGGCCCGGCGGGCACGCCACCGAGGTTCGCCGAGTCGTATGCCGCGGACGAGCCGCCGCCGAGGAACGTCACCAGGGACTTCGCGGCCACACCGTCGACGCCGGGGTCGTCGAGCGAGATCTTGCAGCCGCTGTCGGGGAAGCCGAGGCCGGTGTAGGAGAGCACGGTGTAGCCGCGCTGGGCGAACGCCCGGCCGATGCCGGCCTGGTCGGCCTTGCTCCCGCCGAAGCCGTTGGTGGTGAGGATCGCGGGCACCCGGTGGTCTGGACCGGCGGAGTGCGGCCGGTAGAGGTCGGCGTCGATGGTGCAGCTCTGCGGCCGGCCGAGGTCGTCCCTGCCGGCGGGCACGGTGAAGGACAGGCCGGTGAAGGTGTCGACCGCGTCGAGTGCCTGCTGTCGCTCCCGGGGTGCCGCCGTCACCGGCTGCGTGGCCACGACCGCGGCCGAGGCCACGGCGGTGAGCACGGCCAGAGCTGTGCGGACGGTCTTCGGGCGATGCGGCATGGGTACCTCCCGGACAGGGGCGGGCCGACGCTGGCGCTGCCCTCTGGTCGGACAACGACGTCGCGGCGCGGTCGGTTACGGGCCGGCCCGAGCCGTCCGGTTCCTGAGATGTGGCGACCACGACGTGGACGCTGCTCGCGTGGTCGGCGCGGAGAGGTGACCGGGCCTTTGCCCGGTGCTGACGATCCGGGGCCGAAAACCGTTGTCTGCCTTGCCTTCCCACGTGTTTGGCAAAGTCTTCGCAAGGAGCATTGACCTCCGCATGGGCGGGTCGATTGGGTCACCACCACGCCGAACCCCGCGGTGAACGACGCCGAGTCAGGAGGGGGCGCGACGTTCCTTCAGGTCCGCGACACCCAAGGCCGGACCCATCCATCGAGGAGACCCACCCGTGATCCGACTGTCCACCGGTGCCGCCTTCGGCGTCGCCGTCGCCGCGGCTGTGGCCGCCGCGCCCGTTGCGGGCGCCGCAGCAACCCCCGCCGCGACCCCCTCGCCCGACACCCGGCCGGCCGTCGCCGCCGAGCAGGCCCAGGCCGACCGCCAGCGCCAGTCCATGGGCCTGTCCAGCGACGAGAAGCTGACCGTGCGCGACGTGGTCGTCGACGCCGACGGCACCCGCCACGTGCGCTACGACCGCACGTACCGGGGGCTGCGGGTCCTCGGCGGCGACTTCGTCGTGCGCAAGAGCGCGGCCGGCTCGACCGAGCGCGTGTGGTGGAACGCCAGCGGCAAGGCCACAGTCGCCTCCACCGCACCGGCGGTCGCCGAGTCCGAGGCGGAGCGCTCCGCTGCGCGCCGGGCGGGCTACTCACCGAGGAGCAACGACGGCGAGCTGGTCGTCTGGGCGAACGACAAGGCACCCCGCCTGGCCTGGGACGTCCTCACCGAGGGTGTGCGGGCCGACCAGACGCCCAGCCGGCTGCACACCATCGTCGACGCGGACAGCGGCGTCGTCATCACGGCATACGACGAGGTGAAGAACGGCACCGGAAACTCGCAGTACTCCGGCACCGTCACCCTGAACACCATCTCGTCCGGCTCGACCTGGCAGCTGCGCGACAGCGTCGGGAACTACACGACCGACCTGAACGGTGCCACGTCCGGCACGGGCACCCAGTTCACCGACGCCGACAACACGTGGGGCACCGGCTCGCCGAGCAACCGGCAGACCGCCGGCGTCGACGCGCAGTACGGCGCGGAGAAGACCTTCGCCTACTTCAAGAACGTGCAGGGCCGCAACGGCATCTGGAACAACGGCACCGGTGCCCGCAGCCGCGTCCACTACGGCAACGCCTACGTCAACGCGTTCTGGGACGGCACCCAGATGACCTACGGCGACGGGTCGGGCAACACCAAGCCGCTCACCTCGATCGACGTGGCTGCCCACGAGATGGCCCACGGCGTCACCGAGAACACGGCGAACCTCAACTACTCCGGCGACGCCGGCGGCCTCAACGAGGCGAGCTCGGACATCTTCGGCGCCTCGGTGGAGTTCTACGCCAGCAACGGCGCGGACGTGGGCGACTACCTCATCGGCGAGAAGATCGACATCAACGGCAACGGCACGCCCCTGCGCTACATGGACCGCCCGAGCCGGGACGGCCAGAGCCAGGACTGCTGGACCACCAACACCAAGAACCTCGACCCGCACTACTCGTCGGGGCCCCTGAACCACTGGTTCTACCTGGCCTCGGAGGGCTCGGGTTCGAAGACCATCAACGGCGTCAGCTACACCAGCACGACGTGCGGCGGCGCCCCGGCCGTCACCGGAGCCGGCAGGGACAACGTCGCCAAGGTCTGGTACCGGACGCTGGCCACGAAGCTCACGTCGGGCAGCACCTACTCCGCCGCCCGCGAGGGCGCCATCGCCTCGGCCAAGGAGCTCTACGGCGCGACGAGCGCGACCTGCGCCGCGGTGGAGAAGGCGTTCACCGCGATCTCCGTACCGGCCGGCGCCGAGACCTGCGGCGGCTCGACCCCGCCGCCCTCGGGCAGCAACCTGCTGCAGAACCCCGGTTTCGAGTCGGGAGCGGTGAGCTGGACCGGCACCGCCGGCCCGATCACCAGCAACACCGGGCGCCCGGCACGCACCGGCTCGTGGAAGATGTGGCTCGGGGGCAACGGCTCGACGAGCACCGAGACCGAGCAGCAGAGCGTCACCATCCCGTCCACGGCGACGTCGGCCACCCTGAGCTTCTGGCTCCGCACCGACACCGCCGAGTCCGGCAGCACGGTCTACGACACCATGAAGGTGCAGGTCGTCGACGGCTCCACGACGTCGACGCTGGCGACCTACTCCAACGTGGGCACCAACTCGACCTACACGCAGAAGTCGTTCAACGTCATCGCCTACAAGGGCAGGACGATCTCGGTGAAGTTCCTCATGAACGAGGACTCCTCGCTCCAGACGTCCTTCGTCGTCGACGACACCGCACTGACGGTCGGCTGACGCTCGTCAGGAGGGACCCCGCCCCACGTCGCCCGACGTGGGGCGGGGTTCCTCGCGCGTGCTGGAGGCTCCGCACCCGGTCCCTTCGGCCGGATCGCGAACCGCCTCCGTCGTGCCTCACCGGGATCCGGGGCAGCGCGCCCTACCCTGCGGGGCCATGACGTCTGACCGCGGGCGCCGAAGGAACGCCCGGCGCCGCGCCGCCGCTGCTGCAGTCACCACCGTGTTGACGGGTGCGGTGGCCCTCGCCGCCTGTGGTGGCGAGGAGCCGGCCCGAGTTGCCGCCCCCACATCGCCCTCGACCACTGCCGCCCCCACCCGGACGGCCAGGCCGACCCCGACGCCGGCACTGGTGCCGCTGCGGGGCGGCCCCGTGCTCGCGGTGAAGATCGACAACACGCCCAGCGCCCGGCCGCGGGTCGGCCTCGACGTCGCGGACGTCGTCTACGTCGAGCCGGTCGAGGGCGGACTGACCCGGTTGCTGGCGGTGTTCTCCAGCCGCCTGCCCAAGGAGGTCGGCCCGGTGCGCAGCGCCCGTGAGTCCGACATCGACCTGGTCGCCAACTACGGCCGGGTCGCGTTCGCCTACTCGGGCGGCTCGGCCTACACGGTGCGGGCGCTGGCCAGGGGCCGCCAGGTCAACCTCAGCTACGACGCGTCGGGCCAGGGCTTCCGCCGCGAACGCTCGCGACCCGCGCCCTACAACGTCATCGGCGACCCGGCGGCCCTCCTCGCCCGGGCCGGAGGCAGCGTCACGCCGAAAGACATCGGCTTCCGTTTCGGCCCTGCCGCCAAGGGCGGCACCGCGGCGGCGTCGGTGACCGCACGGTGGCCCGCCAGCCGGGTGAGCCTGGCCTGGAACGCCAAGCGGCGGCAGTACCTCGTCACCACGGACGGCAAGGCAGACGTCGGGCCTGACGGCCGCCAGCACGGGGCCTCGACGGTGGTGGTCCAGTACGTCGGGAGCCACCTGTCGGGCAACCGCGACGTCAACGGGATGCCCACACCGCTCGTGGACCTGACCGGCAAGGGCAAGGTCGTCGTCCTGCGCGACGGGAAGGCGTGGTCCGGCACGTGGAAGCGTGCGAGCGCCACGGCGCCGACCAGCCTCACGGCGGGCGGCAAGCCCATCACCCTGGCCCCTGGCGGGCCGGTCTGGGTGCTGCTCGTCCCCCCGGGCCAGGGCATGACGGTCGGCTGAGGGAGGGCCCGGCAGTGGCGGCCTATCCTTCGACCATGAGCGCGCGTGCGGTCGCTGCCGGCCTCACGGTCCTGGTCGCCCTCGGCGCCGCAGCCTGCTCCGATGGCGGCGAGCCGAGCCGCACCCCGAGCCCGGCCACCTCCACGCCCACCCCGACCGGGCCGCTGAGCGGGCCGGCCCTCGCGGTCAAGATCGACAACACGACCAAGGCGCACCCCCACCTCGGCAAGGCGGAGGCCGACGTCGTCTACGTCGAGCCCGTGGAGGGCGGGCTGACGAGGCTGCTGGCTGTCTACTCCAGCACCATGCCGAAGGAGGTCGGCCCGGTGCGCAGCGCCCGCGAGTCCGACCTGGCGATCCTCGGGAACTACGGGCCCATCGCCTTCGCGTACTCGGGGGCCTCGTCCTACACGAACCGCCTCCTCGACAAGGGGGAGCAGGTCAACCTCAGCTACGCCGAGTCGGGCCAGGGCTACCGCCGCGAGAGGTCCAGGCCGGCGCCCTACAACGTCATCGGCGACCCCGAGGCGCTCCTCGCCCGTGCGAAGGGCAGTGCCCGTCCCGCCGATCCGGGCCTGACGTTCGGGCCGGCGCCGGAGGGAGGCGCCCCGGCCACCTCCGTGTCCGTGCGGTGGCCCGCGACGCAGGTGGCGTTCGCCTGGGACGCCGGGCGCAAGGAGTACCTGCTCTCCACGGACGGCAAGCCCGACGTCGACCCGGAGGGGAAGCAGCACGGAGCGGCGACCGTGGTGGTGCAGGTCGTCAGGACGACGGCCTCGAAGAACAAGGACGTGACCGGGGCCGCCACCCCCGTGGTGCAGCTCACCGGTGAGGGCAAGGCCACGGTCCTGCGCGGCGGCAGGGCGTGGCCGGGCACCTGGTCGCGCGAGGGCAACGCCGCCCCGACCTCGTTCGCCTCCGGCGGCACGGCTCTCACGATGGACCCTGCCGGCACCGTGTGGGTGCTGCTCGTGGCGCCGGGGCAGGCGGTCACGGTCCGCTGAGCCCGCTACCGGCGGCATACCCGCCGGTAGCGTGAGATTGGTCCCTTCCCACGACCCGGAGAGGCGCCCTCGTCCGGCACAGGGCTAGTCTCGGGCGCGGACCACCCCCTTCGCAGATGAGGACGGATTCACCCGTGGATCTCTTCGAGTACCAGGCGCGCGACATGTTCGAGGCGCACGGAGTGCCGGTGCTTGCCGGCAAGACCGCGACCACTCCCGAGGAGGCCCGCGCGGCCGCCGAGGAGATCGGCCCCAGGAGCGGCGGCGTCACCGTCGTCAAGGCCCAGGTCAAGACCGGCGGTCGCGGCAAGGCCGGCGGCGTCAAGGTCGCCAAGACCGCGGACGAGGCCGAGCAGCACGCCCGCGCCATCCTCGGCATGGACATCAAGGGCCACACCGTCGGCACCGTGATGATCGCCCAGGGCGCCCGCATCGCCGAGGAGTACTACTTCTCGCTCCTGCTCGACCGCGCCAACCGCTCCTACCTCGCCATGTGCAGCAAGGAGGGCGGCATGGAGATCGAGCAGCTCGCGGTGGAGCGCCCCGAGGCGCTCGCCAAGGTCGCGGTCGACCCCAACACCGGCATCGACGACGCCAAGGCCCAGGAGATCGTCGACGCGGCGGGCTTCGACGCCGAGACGGGCGCCAGGATCGTCCCGGTGCTGAAGTCCCTCTGGGAGGTCTACCGCGACGAGGACGCCACCCTGGTGGAGGTCAACCCGCTGGTGAAGACCGAGGACGGCGAGATCATCGCCCTCGACGGCAAGGTCACCCTCGACGCGAACGCCGACTTCCGCCAGCCCGGCCACGCCGCGCTCGAGGACAAGGCCGCGGCCGACCCGCTCGAGGCCGCCGCGAAGGAGAAGGACCTCAACTACGTCAAGCTCGACGGCTCCGTCGGCATCATCGGCAACGGCGCGGGGCTGGTCATGTCCACCCTCGACGTCGTGGCCTACGCCGGTGAGGAGTTCGGCGGGCAGAAGCCCGCGAACTTCCTCGACATCGGTGGTGGCGCCTCGGCCGAGGTCATGGCCGACGGCCTGCACATCATCCTCGGCGACCCGCAGGTGAAGTCGGTGTTCGTCAACGTCTTCGGCGGCATCACCGCCTGCGACGCGGTGGCCAACGGCATCGTCGGCGCCCTCAAGAAGCTCGGCGACGAGGAGAACAAGCCGCTCGTCGTCCGGCTCGACGGCAACAACGTCGAGGAGGGCCGGCGCATCCTCGCCGAGTTCAACCACCCGCACGTGATCATCGAAGAGACCATGGACGGCGCCGCCCGCAAGGCCGCCGAGCTGGCGTCGAAGTAAGGGATACACACCAATGGCAATCTTTCTCGACGAGAACTCCAAGGTCATCGTCCAGGGCATGACCGGCTCCGAGGGCATGAAGCACACCCAGCGCATGCTCAAGTCCGGCACCGCCATCGTCGGCGGCGTGAACCCGCGCAAGGCCGGCACCAGTGTCGACTTCGAGGGCGGCACCACGGTGCCCGTCTTCGGCACCGTCGCCGAGGCGATGAAGGAGACCGGCGCCAACGTGTCGGTCATCTTCGTGCCGCCGGCGTTCGCCAAGTCGGCCGTGGTCGAGGCGATCGACGCCGAGATGCCGCTCGCGGTCGTCATCACCGAGGGCATCGCCGTCAAGGACACCGCCGAGTTCTTCGCCTACGCGCAGGACAAGGGCACCACCCGCATCGTCGGCCCGAACTGCCCCGGCCTCATCAGCCCCGGCAAGTCCAACGCCGGCATCATCCCCGCCGACATCGCCGGCGGCGGACGCATCGGCCTGGTCTCCAAGTCGGGCACGCTGACCTACCAGATGATGTACGAGCTCAAGGAGTTCGGCTTCTCCTCGGCCGTCGGCATCGGCGGTGACCCGATCATCGGCACCACCCACATCGACTGCCTCGAGGCGTTCCAGAACGACCCCGAGACCGACGCGATCGTCATGATCGGCGAGATCGGCGGCGACGCCGAGGAGCGGGCCGCGGCCTACATCAAGGAGAACGTGACCAAGCCGGTCGTCGGCTACGTCGCGGGCTTCACCGCCCCGGAGGGCAAGACGATGGGCCACGCCGGCGCCATCGTCTCCGGCTCCTCGGGCACCGCACAGGCCAAGAAGGAGGCCCTCGAGGCCGCCGGGGTCAAGGTCGGCAAGACGCCGTCCGAGACCGCCCAGCTCATGCGCGAGATCATGCAGGGCCTGCAGAAGTAGGTTCTGCCGCAAGGCCTTCCACGACGGCGGCCGGTCACCTCGATGAGGTGGCCGGCCGCTCGTCGCTGTGGCACAACGCGTATGCCGCGGGCGCGCCTAGGGCAGGCGGGCCAGGTCCATGAGGCGCTCGAGCTCGGCAAAGCCCTGCGCCTTGGTGCCGGTGAAGCCCCGGCCGTCGTCGGTGCCGTGGAAGACGAGGGTGCTGACGGCCCCCTCGGTCTGCATTCCCGTCATCCCGACCCACTGGTACATCGTGCCGCTCGCGTCCGGTCCGCTCACCCGGGTGGTCAGCAGCCACGTCTGGGGCACGGGTCCGCGCTCGGCGGTGGTGCGCGCCTCCGCCGTGCCGCAGCCCTTCATGACCAGGGTGTCGAGGCGCTTGATGTCGGCCTGCACGAGCTCGTAGCCCTGGATGTCCTCGAACAGCCGCACCCGCTGCTTGCCGATGTAGTTGGCGTCGCCGCTGCCCGCGCGGATCGACACGACGCCCCACCGGCCCCCGATGCCGGCCAGGAACTCGTCGGTCTCGCACTGCACGATCGACGCCGAGCCCTCCTGGTCGCCGGGGCCGGCATACGTGCGCTGGCCCTTGCCCAGGAGCTTCGACGACCACTGCGACGCCGGTAGGAAGAGTCTCGACGGCGGGAGCGGCTCGGATCCCACCACGGGCAGGTCCTCGCCGGAAGTGGTCGTCGGTGACGGTCCCGCGGTCGTGGGGCTGGTGTCGCCGTACTGCTCCAGCCGCTCGGTGGCGATGGCCGCGAGGCGCTCTACCTGCTCGCGGGAGAACTCGCTCGATGGGTGGTCGGGTTCGGTCACGGTGACCACGGCGAGGTGCTTCCCGGCCGTGGCCACGGCATACCAGCCTGATCCGGCGCCGCCGGCCTTGTAGGAGTAGAGCCGCGGCCAGGAGTCGGTCTGCACGGGCGTCACCGCGAACTCGCCCTGCTGGCAGGAGCCGATCGCGCGCGCGACCGCGGCAGCAGCGCCCGACGCCGAGCCCGACGTCGCCGCCCACCGGGTCTGGCCGCCCTGGATGTTGCCCTGCGCCGAGAGCAGGGTCTCCGCCTGGACGGGCCTGCCCAGCTGGGTGGAGCCGAGGCAGGGGTCCGCCTCGTAGCTGGTGACCGCCTCGGTGTCGAAGTCGCTCGACCACCCGAGGGCCAGCTTCCACTCCTTGGCCAGCGGCAGCGCGCCGGGCTCGCGCAGGAACGGGGAGACGGCCTCGCGGTCAACCGGGGTGGTGGGAGCCGCGGTGGTGGTCGTGCTGGTCGCGGGCGGGACGGGCTGGCTGGCGTTGTCACCGCCGAGGGCCGAGAAGCCGACCACGGCAGCCACCAGGGCCCCGGCCGCGGCACCCGCGGTCCAGCCCAGCATGGTGCGCCGCCGGCGGGCGCTGCCCCGGGCCTTGACGAACCGCACGTCCGCCAGCGGCAGCGTGTCGACGTCGGCCTTCAGCGTGCCCAGCGACCGCCGGACGTACTCGTCGTCGGCCGGAGTCCAGGTGTCGGTCTCAGCCATGGTGGGACTCCTCGTGGCGCAGGGCCGCCGCCAGCTGGGCGCGGCCTCGGTGCAGGCGGGCCTTGATGGTTCCTGCGGGAGTGTTGGTCTCGTGGGCGATCTGCTCGATGCTCAGGTCGCCGATGTAGTGGAGCGTGACGGCCTCGCGCACGGGCTCGGCCAGGGTGCGCAGGGCGGCGATGACCGCCACCCGGTCCTCGGTGGGTGGGCCGGTGGCCGCCGCCGTGCTCTCGCCGTGCCGCTCGTAGGCGCGGTCCTGGCTCGACTGCTTGCGCCAGGCCGAGATCGCCAACCGCCGGGCCACGGTGCGCACCCAGGCGAGCGGGTCGTCGTAGGTGTGCACGTGCCCCCACTGCTGCCAGGCCCGGGCGTAGGCCTCCTGCGTGCAGTCATGGGCGAGGGTCAGGTCACCGGTCGTGGCGTAGACGAGGTGGACGACGCGTCGTGCGGTGCCGCGGTAGAACGCGTCGAAGTCGGCCTCGGTGCCCTGCGTCGGCATCGCTGTCCTCGCCGCCCTCTCCTGGTGCAGTCGGATCTGGTCGGGCTGCTCGCCCCCCCTCACCCCACCAGACGCGCGGCCCCACCGCGAGGGTTGCGGTCCGCCCGCAGTTTCTCGCCGGCGGTCAGAGCAGCCCCGGCAGGTGCGCCCAGGCGGCGGGGGTCGCGGTCGGCGGGACGCGCGCGTCGTCGCGACGGGCGAGGACGAACCACACCGCGGTGCAGGGTTGCCCGTGCGGGTTGCTGAGCCGGTGCGGGGTCGAGGAGTCGAAGTGGATCGAGTCACCCGGCCCGAGCGAGTAGGTCTCGAAGCCGACCTGCACCTCGAGCCGGCCGGTGACGATGACGCCGTACTCGCGCCCGCCGTGCCGGACCATGTCGTCCTCGGGGCAGGAGGCGCTGCCGGGGCTGTACTCCACGTGCAGGAAGTCGACGAGCGGGTCGTCGGCGGTGAGCCGCTCCCACACGACCCCCGACATCTGCACCCGCCGCCGCTCGCCGGCGCGCACGACCGGCGCGTCGATCCGCGGCCAGGCGGCGGGGGTGGGCGTGGGGGCGTCGGGGGCGGGGCCATCGGCCGGGCCGGCACCGAGCAGCTCGTTCAGCGAGATGCCGAGCACCGACACCAGCGCGTAGAGGGTGCCCACCGACGGCTTGGCCTTGCCGAGCTCGACCTGGGAGACGAAGCTCGGCGAGACCTCGACCTGGCGAGCCACCTCGCGCAGGGACAGGCCGCGTGCCTCCCGGGCCGCGCGGAGGGCGGCGCCGAGGTTCTCGGCTGTGGGCTCGGGGCCGGAGGGGGCCGACGGGGGAGTGGGTTCGGGCATCGGGTTCGAGTCCCTTCCGCAGCCGGGTGCGCGGGCGGCCCGCGTGCAGTGTGACTGTACACCCGCCGCGCGGTGTGCCGGAGCGCGTGCCCGACGGCATACGTATTGTGAAGTAATACTTGACACCCCGCTCGGTCCGGTGGCGTAATCGCAGGTAGCCGAGACGAGTGTGAGGCGGGTCACCATGGCAGTGCGGACCTACGGCCCCAATGCGGTCGACTGGGAGCAGCGCATCGACCTCGACCGGTTGCGCCACGACCGCCTGGCGCGGATCACGGCCGGGCTCGAGGCCTCATCGCTCGGCGGGCTGCTGTGCTTCGACTTCTCCAACATCCGCTACCTCACCTCCACCCACATCGGCACCTGGGCGCTCGACAAGCTGATCCGGTTCGCCGTCCTGCCGCGTGGCGGCCAGCCGGTGCTGTGGGACTTCGGCTCGGCCGCGCGCCACCACCAGCTGTTCAACCCGTGGCTCGACGGCGAGAAGCGTGCCCGCGCCGGCATCTCCACCCTGCGCGGCGCCTTCCACCCGGACTCGGGCACCGCCGAGGAGGTGGCCCGCAAGGTCGCCACGGTGCTGCGCGAGCACGGCATGGACGGCGAGCCCCTCGGCGTCGACCTCGTCGAGATGCCGATCCTGGCGGCGCTGCGGGCCGAGGGGATCGACGTGGTCGACGGCCAGCAGGTGTTCCTCGAGGCCCGCCGCATCAAGACCGCCGACGAGATCGGGCTGCTGACCCAGGCCTGTTCCATGGTCGACGCCGCCTACGAGGAGCTCTACGGCTTCCTGCGGCCGGGCGTGCGCGAGAACGAGTGCGTGGGCCTGGTGAGCAAGGTGCTCTACGACCTCGGCAGCGAGTTCGTCGAGGGGGTCAACGCCATCTCGGGGGAGCGCTGCGCGCCGCACCCGCACGTCTACAGCGACCGCATCGTGCGGCCCGGCGACCCGGCGTTCTTCGACATCCTGCACAGCCACCTGGGCTACCGGACCTGCTACTACCGCTGCTTCGCCGTCGGCAGCGCGTCGCCGGCCATGCGCGACGCCTACACCCGGTGCCGGGAGTACATGGACCTGGCCATCGCCCGCGTGCGGCCCGGCGCGACCACCGCCGACATCGTCGAGGTCTGGCCCACCGCGCAGGAGTTCGGCTTCGCCAGCGAGGAGGCGGCGTTCGCGCTGCAGTACGGCCACGGCGTGGGCCTGAGCATCTGGGAGAAGCCGATCTTCAGCCGCCTGGTCTCGCTCGAGCACCCGGAGACCCTCGAGGAGGGCATGGTCTTCGCGCTCGAGACCTACTGGCCCGCCGGCGACGGCTGGTCGGCCGCCCGCATCGAGGAGGAGGTCGTGGTGACCGCTGACGGCTGCGAGGTCATCACCAAGTTCCCGGCCGAGGACCTGCTCATCGCCGGGCAGCGGTACTGGACCGTCGCCGGCCCGCTGGCGCCGGTCCGCGAGTCGCAGTCGCACCTCAACACCGCCCAGGGACGGGGGGAGTCGTGAGCACCGAGGCCGCCGCCCCGGTCGACGCCGCCACGCTGCTCGGCTGGTACGAGCAGATGGCCGTCATCCGCGGCACCGAGAAGGCCGCGCACGACCTGTTCCTGCGCGGGCTCGTCAAGGGCACGACGCACCTCGCGGCCGGGCACGAGGCGGTCGCGGTGGGCGCGAGTGCCGCGCTGCGGCCCGACGACTACGTGTTCGCCACCTACCGGGGCCACCACCACGCGATCGCCCGCGGCGCGACGCCCGAGGGCTGCCTCGCCGAGCTGATGCAACGGCATACGGGGGTGTGCCGGGCCAAGGGCGGCTCGATGCACCTCACGCAGGCGGACCACGGGATGATGGGCTCCTACGCGATCGTGGGTGCACACCTGCCGATGGCCGCCGGGGCGGCCTGGTCGGCGAAGCTGCGGGGCAGCGGCCAGGTCGCGGTGGCGTTCTTCGGTGACGGTGCCACCAACATCGGGGCCTTCCACGAGGCGCTCAACCTCGCGGCGGTGTGGAAGCTGCCGGTGCTCTTCGTCTGCGAGAACAACCGCTACATGGAGTACACCGCGATCCACACGGTCACGGCGGTGCCCAACCCCGCTGCCGACCGGGCGGCCGCCAACGGCATGCCGGGGGTCGTCGTCGACGGCAACGACGTGGTGGCCGTGCACGACGCGGTGGCCCGGGCTGTCGAGAGGGCACGCAGCGGTGCGGGCCCGACGGTCGTCGAGGCTCTGACCTACCGGCACTTCGGCCACAGCCGCACCGACCCGGCGACCTACCGGCCCGTCGAGGAGGTCGAGGAGTGGATGGCCCGCGACCCGCTGCTGGTGGCCCGCAGCCGTCTCCTCGGGGAGGGGGCGACCGAGGCGCAGCTCGACGCGGCCGCCGAGCGCGCCGCCGCCGAGGTCACGGCCGCGGTCCGGGCGGCCCAGGCGGCCCCGCCGGCGGACCCCGCCGACGCGTACACCGACGTGTGGGCTGACGGAGGTGCGGCATGGCGAACGTGAGAACCGGCGCCGGGGACTCCGACGTGACGACCTACCGCGACGCGGTCGCCGAGGGCATCGCCCGCGAGATGCGGCGCGACGAGCGGGTCGTCTGCCTCGGCGAGGACATCGGCGCGGCGGGTGGCGTGTTCAAGACGACCGTCGGGCTGTTCGACGAGTTCGGCCCCGAGCGGGTCTGGGACACCCCGATCTCGGAGCAGGCCATCGTCGGTGCTGCCATGGGGGCCGCCATGACCGGCATGCGCCCGGTGGCCGAGATCATGTTCAGCGACTTCCTCGCCTGCTGCTGGGACTACCTGGCCAACGAGATCCCCAAGGCGCGCTACATGACCGGCGGCCAGGTGACGGTGCCGCTGGTGGTGCGCACGGCCAACGGCGGCGGGCTCGGGTTCGGCGCGCAGCACTCGCAGTCGGTGGAGAACTGGGCGCTCGCGGTGCCGGGCCTGAAGATCGTGGCGCCGTCGACGCCCGCGGACGTGGTGGGCCTGATGGCCTCGGCGATCCGCAGCGACGACCCCGTGGTCTTCTTCGAGCACAAGGGCCTCTTCGCCAGCAAGGGTGCGGCCGCGCCGCCGGAGCACGCCATCCCGCTCGGCAAGGCCAACATCGCCCGCACCGGCACCGACGTCACCGTGGTGGCGCTCGCGGCGACGGTGCCCATGGCGCTCGAGGCAGCCGAGCGGCTCCACGGCGACGGCATCTCGGTCGAGGTCGTCGACCTGCGCTGCCTCATTCCCCTCGACGTCAGCACCGTGCTGGCCTCCCTCGAGCGGACCAGCCGCCTGCTGGTCGTCGAGGAGAACCCCTACCAGGGAGGCTGGGGCGCCACCGTCGCCTCGGTGGTCGCCGACGAGGGCTTCGAGCTGCTCGACGCCCCGGTGCGTCGGGTCGCCGGTGACAACGTCCCCCTCCCGTTCGCGGATGCCCTGGAGCAGCAGGTCATCCCCACGGTCGACAAGGTCGTCGCCGCCGTGCGGCGGCTCGTCTCCTACTAGCAGCGCGGCTGTGCACGCAGCCGTCAGGAAGGGAGCAGCAATGGGCAAGATCCTCCTCAAGGGCGGGACCGTGCTGTCGGTCGACCCGCAGATCGGCGACCTCCCCACCGGGGACGTGCTCATCGAGGACGACCGGATCGCCGGTGTCGAGGCCAGCATCGACGCCGACGCCGAGGTGGTCGACTGCACGGGCCGAATCGTGGTCCCGGGCTTCGTCGACACCCACCGGCACACCTGGGAGGCGGCGATCCGCAACTGCGCCCCCAATGCCACGCTCGACGACTACTTCGTCGAGGTCCTCGACACGTTCGCGCCGCTCTACCGGCCCGAGGACGTCTACGCCAGCAACGTCGCCGGCTCGCTCGAGTGCCTCAACGCCGGCATCACCACCCTCGTCGACTGGTCGCACATCAACAACACCCCCGAGCACCCGGACGCCGCCATCCAGGGCCTGCGGGAGACCGGGATCCGCGCGCAGTACGCCTACGGCAGCGCCAACACCTCGCTGGAGAAGTACTGGTTCTTCAGCGCTGAGGCGATCCCCGCCGACGACGTGCGCCGCGTCCGTGAGACGTACTTCTCCTCCGACAGCGGCCTGCTCACGATGGCGCTCGCGACCCGCGGCCCCGGGTTCACCCAGGACCAGGTCGTGCAGGCCGAGTGGGGCATGGCGCGCGAGCTCGGCATCCCGGTCACCGTGCACGTCGGCATGGGCCGGCTGGCCGGACGGTACGCGATGGTCGAGCAGCTCGACCGGCTCGGCCTGCTCGGGCCCGACACCACGTTCATCCACTGCTGCTACTTCAGTGACCACGAGTGGCAGCGGGTCAAGGACACCGGTGGCACCATCTCGATCGCCCCGCAGGTCGAGCTGCAGATGGGCCACGGGTGGCCGCCGGTCAACAAGGCGCGCCAGTTCGGCCTCCGGCCGAGCCTGTCGATCGACGTCGTCACCACGGTGCCGGGCGACATGTTCACCCAGATCCGTGCGGCCTTCGGCGCCGAGCGGGCCCGGGTCAACGCCCTCACCTGGGAGTCGGGCGACCCGACCCCCGAGACCATGCTGACGGCCCGCGACATGCTGACCATGGCCACCCTCGACGGGGCCCACGTGGCGGGGCTCGAGGACCGCACCGGGTCGCTGACCCCCGGCAAGCAGGCCGACGTTGTCGTCATCGACGCCAGCGCCATCGGCGTGGCACCCGTCCACGACCCCGTGGCCGCCGTGACGCTCTCGGCCGACGTCTCCAACGTCGAGCACGTGATCGTCGGCGGGGTCTTCCGCAAGCGCGACTTCCGGCTGCAGGCCGACCTCCAGACGGCCCTCGCGCGCGTCACGGAGTCGCGCGACTTCCTCGTCGAGGCAGCCGCCAGGGCGAAGGAACCCGCTGCATGACCACCCACCACCTCGTGCGCCGCGCCGAGTCCACCCGGTGGGCCCCGGTCACGGGCCCCCTGGCGGGGGCTCAGGGGTATGCCGCGTGGCCGGTCGTCGACGCCGGCACCCCGGCCGTGCACACGGGCTTCGGTCTGGGCCGGTTCGAGTCCGGCGGCTCGCTGCCGCCCCACGTGCACTCCTACGAGGAGAGCCTGTACGTGCTCGCGGGCCACGTGGTGGTGCAGACACCCGGCGAGGCGGTGCGGTTGCGGGCCGGCGACTACGGGCTCGTCCCCATCGGCGTCCCGCACTCGCTGCGCAACGACGGGTCCGCCGACGCGGTGTTCGCGAGGATGTCGGCGCCCACGCCACGGCCGGAGCACGACCACGACACCTTCGTGCTGCCAGGCCTGGCCGAGACCGAGCCGGTCGCGGCCGACGTGCGGGACCCGCGGACCCGGCGCTACGGGCACATCGACGCGGCTGCCCTCGACCCCGAGCTGCAGACGCAGGACCGCCTGGCCGTCTCGGCGAGCATGCGCACCGCCCTGCTCGTCTACAGCGGGATCGCGGTGAAGATGATGGTCGACTCCGACCTCGGGGCCACGCAGTCGACGATGTTCATGGTGCAGTACGAGCCGGACGGGGTGGCGGGCGCGCACGACCACCCGTTCGAGGAGACCTACCTCATCGTCGAGGGAGCGGTGGAGGCCACCTTCGACGGCACGGCGTACCGGCTCGGGGTCGGCGACGTCGCCTGGGCCGGCGTGGGCTGCGTGCACGGCTTCCGCAACGTCGGCGACGGACCGGTGCGCTGGCTGGAGACGCAGGCGCCGCAGCCGCCCGGCCGGCACTCCTACCGGTTCGCCCGTGACTGGGACTACCTGAGGCAGCAGCTGGGATCGGGAGGACCGGCATGAGGACCGTGGTGATCGGCGGCACGTCCGGACTCGGGCTGGAGGTGGCCCGCCACCGGGCTGGCCTCGGCGACGAGGTGGTGCTCACCGGGCGCGAGCCCGCCCGCGCCGAGGAGGTGGCGGCGTCGATCGGGGAGTCCGCGCGCGGCATACCGCTCGAGCTCGCCGAACCGCACGCCATCGCCGAGGCGCTCGCCGACGTCGGACCGGTCGACCGGCTGGTGCTGGCCGCGATCGACCGTGACGCGAACTCGATCGCTGACTACGACATCGACCGGGCGACGCGGCTGGCGACCATCAAGCTGATCGGCTACGCCGAGGTGATCCACGCGCTGCGCCCCGGCATGGGGGAGGGCGCGTCGATCGTGGTCTTCGGCGGGCGCGCCAAGGACCGCCCCTACCCCGGGTCACTGACCGTCTCGACGGTGAACGGTGCCGTGACCGGCATGGTCAACGCGCTGGTGTTCGAGCTGGCGCCGATCCGTGTCAACGCGCTCCACCCCGGGATCGTGGGCGACAGCCCGTTCTGGGCGGGCAAGCCCGAGGCGGTGCTCGAGGGCTACCGCAGCCGGACGCCCACCGGCCGCCTGGCCACCATGGCCGACATCGTCGGCGCCGTGGACTTCCTGCTCGAGAACGGCTCGGTGAACGCGGTCAACCTCTACGTCGACGGCGGGTGGCTGGTCACGTGACCGACGCGCTGCGCGTGGCCCTGCTCGGGACCGGCCGGATGGGATCGGCCATGGTGGGGCGCCTGACCGGCGCCGGCCACCACGTCACCGTGTGGAACCGCACGCGCGAGCGGGCCGAGGCGGTCGCGGCGCGGCACGGGGCCGCCGTCGCCCCGACGCCGCGCGAGGCCGTTCACGGGGTGGCCGTCGTGCTCGTGTCCCTGGCCGACGACGCCGCCGTGCGGGCTGCCTACGAAGGCAGCGACGGCCTCATCGCCGGGCTGCGGTCCGGTCAGGTGGTCGCCGACACGAGCACCGTCGACCCCGACACCCTGCGTGCCCTCGAGCCGGCGGTCAGCGCGACCGGGGCAACCCTGCTGGACACGCCCGTGTCGGGGAGCGTCGCCTCGGTCGAGGCGGGCTCCCTGCTCGTCATGGCCGGCGGCGAGGCGGCGGCCCTCGAGCGGGCGAGACCGGCGCTGGAGGCCATGGCCAGCCGCGTCGTGCACCTCGGGCCGCTGGGCACCGGGGCCACGATGAAACTCGTCGTCAACGCGATGGTGCACGCGCTCGACGTGGCGCTGTCCGAGGCGCTGGTGCTGGCCGAGCGCGCAGGGGTGGAGCGGGCGGCCGCCTACGACGTGATCTCGGCGAGCGCCGTCGGCGCACCCTTCGTGGCGTACAAACGTGAGTCCTTCCTCCACCCCGACGAGGCGCCGGTGGCGTTCGCGCTCGACCTCGTGGCCAAGGACCTCGCGCTGGCCGCCGCGCTGGCGAGCCGGGTCGGCGCGGTGATGCCGCAGCTGGCCGTCAACCGGGAGGTGGTGCGGGAGGCCGTCGCGGCCGGGCTGGGCGGTGCCGACCTCAGCGCGGTGGCGCGCCACCTGAGGGATCGGGCGGGCTAGCACTCCACCTTTTCTCGTCGCGCCCGGCGTTGCACCCCGAGGCTCTGCACTTCCTCGGCGACCATGGACCCCTGATGAGTGTCATGGAGCTGCTGCGTGGTGTCCCGTCCCCGACCAGCGGGGGAGGGGCACCCGACGGGCAGACCCCGTGGCACCGGTACCTGCTTGCCGGGGCCGGCACCGCCCTGGCCTCCTCGCTCGTCGTCGTGCTGCCGGCCCTCATCGCCTGGGTCGCCAGTCCCAGGAGCACCGTCCCCTGGACCGAGGCCCTGGGCGTCGGGGCGAGCCTGTGGCTCCTGGCGGGCGGCAGCTGGCTGCGCGCCGGCACCGCCTCCATCGCCTTCGTCCCCCTGCTGCTGAGCCTCGGCCTGGTCGGCGCCGCGACCTGGGGTGCCTTCCGCAGCGCGACCGAGGCTGCCGACGGGCACCGCTCCACCGGGCACCGGTGGGGGCTGCTGCCCCACCCGGTGGTGCGCGCCCTCGGCCTGTGGGCGGCGGGGTATGCCGGGTGCGCGGCGCTGTGGGCCGCCGTCGCCGCGGCCTCCTCGCCCCGCCCGCAGGTGCTCGGCCTCGTGCTGCCTCTGCTCGGCGTGCCGGCGGTCGCGGTCGCCGGCGCTGCGGTGCGCCTGCTCTCGCACGACCCGGAGCTCGCCGGGCCGCGCTGGGGCCGCCCCTCCTTCGTGCCCGACGTCGTACGCCGGGCGGTGCGCCCGGCAGCCGCCGGAGCCGGCGCGATGCTCGGCCTGGGCCTGGCCACGGTGGTGCTCCTCGTGGTGCTGCGGTTCGGCCAGGTCGCCCACCTGCACGACGCGCTGGCCCCGGGCGTCGTGGGCGGTGTCCTGCTGACGGTGGCGCAGGTGCTGTGCCTGCCCAACCTCGGCCTGTGGGCCGTCTCCTTCCTCGCTGGGACGGGGTTCTCGGTGGTCGAGGGGGCCTCCACGACCTGGACCGGGTCCCGCTCGGGTCTGATGCCGATGGTCCCAGTGCTCGGGGCGCTGCCCGACCCCGGCGCCTTCCCGGGCTGGCTCCCAGCGCTGGGACTACTGCCGGTCGGTGTGGGCGCGCTCATCGGGTGGCGCTCCCTGCGCTCGCTCGCGCTGCTGTCGACCACCCGCACCAAGCTGCTGGTGACGGGCACCGCCGTCGCGCTCGCGGCGGGCGCGATCGGCCTGCTCGACGCGGTCGCGGGCGGGTCGCTCGGCTCCGCCCGGCTGGCCGACCTCGGGGCGCCGGCCGGCCCGATGGCCCTGGCCCTGCTCGTCGAGTTCGCCGTCGGTGCGGGGATCGTGCTCGCCTGGGACCGCTGGCGCCTGCGCCGCTGAACGCCTGCGTCAACCCAGCCGGTCCAGCATCCAGTCGCACCACTGCACGGCTGCACGGCGGGTGCGCACGCCACCTTCGAGGGTGAGGACGCTGGCGAACACCGGGTGTGAGCGGTCCTGGGCCTCTGGCCGCTCGGTGAGGGTCGACAGCTCCTCCTCGTAGGCCCGCAGGGCCTGCGTGTGACGAGCCCTGGTCTGGCGGACCAGCGCCCGGGCGGCCTCCGGCTCCACCGTCCACACGGACCACAGCCGCAGCGTCTCGAGGTCGCGCACGGGCTGGGGCTCGAGGTCGCTGGCCACCCATGACCGCAGCGCCGCGAGGCCCGCCGGCGTCACGGCATACCTCTTGGTGGGGCGCGGCCCCGCGCCCTCCACGACCTCGTGCTGGAGGAGGCCGGCCTCCTCGAGGCGGGCGAGCTCGGGGTAGATCTGGCTGTGCGTGGCGCTCCAGAAGTATCCGACGGGTCGCTCCATGCGGCGAGCGAGGTCGTAGCCGGTGCGGGGAGCCCGCGCCAGCAGGCCGAGGATCGCGCAGCCCAGGTTCGAGGGTGTGGACGGAGTCGGGGTCATATGTCAATCTTGACATATGAGAAGAGCTGTGGGGGGAGCAGTTGCGGTGGCGCTGGCACTGGTGCTGGCTGCCTGTGGGGACGGACAGGGCGCTGGTGGCGCCGCGCCGTCCCGGACGCCCCAGCCCCTGCCGATCACCACGCCGACGAGCATCGAGGAGCGGTGCCTGGTGCCCGTCGAGGGCGGCCTGACGTCCTTCGCCGGGCCCGACGGCAGCACGATGGCCGGCGCGGTGCTGGGGGAGGGGGCCGACGCTGCGGTCTTCCTGCACCAGACCTCGAGGTCGGGTTTCTGCGGCTTCGCCACGTATGCCGAGTGGGCCGCGGCCCAGGGGGTGAGGGTCGTGCTCGTCGACCTGTGCGGCTGGGGACGTTCCGCGTGCAAGGGGCCCTTCGCCGCGGACCTCGAGGCCCAGGTGCGCCTGCTCGTCGACTGGACGCGAGACGCCGGCGCCCGGCGGGTCACGCTGGTCGGGGCCTCCATGGGAGGCGCCATCGCGCTCGGTGTCGGGGAGCGGGCTGGAGCGGATGCCGTGGTCGACCTCTCCGGGCCGGCGACCTGGCCGGGGGTGCTGTCGGCCGTCGAGGCGGCCCGGCTGACCACCGTGCCGCTGCTGCTCGCCGTGGCAGCCAGGGATCGCGAGATGGACCCACCGACGCTGCAGGCCGCCGTGGAGAGCGCGCCGGCCCGACACAAGCGGTTCGTCTCGGCGCCGGGTGGGCACGGCTGGACCATGCTCAACGACGGACCGCTCACCGAGCCGGTGTGGACACCGTTGGCCATCGACGTGCTGTCCTGGATCAAGGGCGACTACTCCTCCTCGTGAGCCGCGGACGGCGCTGGCTGCGCGAGCTGCCGGAGCCCGTCCGCCCACCCGGTGCCGGTGGGTGGACGCGGCGGCGGCGGTGACTCGGCTTGGCGCTAGGGTCGCAGCGTGACCGCGCCCGACGCCGCCACCGCAGCGCCCGTCCCCGACGGGCCCGCCGGCATCGTCGTCCTCGTCTCCGGCAGCGGCACCAACCTGCAGGCGCTCATCGACGCCGCCGCCGACCCGGCCTACGGCGTGCGCATCCTCGCCGTCGGGGCCGACCGCGACGGCATCGCGGGGCTCGACCGGGCGCAACGCGCCGGCATACCGACGTTCGTGTGCCGGGTGGGCGACTTCGCCGACCGCGCCGCCTGGGACGTCGCGTTGGCCGAGGCCATCGGCGCCTTCCCGCCGGCGCTCGTGGTCTCCGCGGGCTTCATGAGGCTCCTCGGCCCCGCGGTGCTCGGCAGGTTCACGGTCGTCAACACCCACCCGGCCCTGCTGCCGGCGTTCCCCGGGGCGCACGCCGTGCGCGACGCATTGGCCTACGGCGCCAAGGTGACCGGCTGCACCGTGCACGTCGTCGACGCCGGCGTCGACACCGGGCCCGTCATCGCGCAGACCGCCGTGGACGTGCGCGACGACGACACCGAGGAGTCGCTCCACGAGCGCATCAAGACCGTCGAGCGCCAGCTGCTCGTCGACGTCGTGGGCCGCGCGGCCCGCGAAGGACTCACCGTCACCGACCGAAAGGCCACCATCCCGTGAGCGAGCAGACCGCACCGTCGCCCGTGGAGCGCCGACCGATCAGGCGGGCCCTGGTCTCCGTCTACGACAAGACCGGCCTCGACGAGCTGGCCGCCGGGCTGCACGAAGCCGGCGTCGCCATCGTCTCGACCGGCTCGACCGCGCAGCGCATCGCCTCGGCCGGGGTGCCCGTCACGCCCGTGGAGGAGCTGACCGGCTTCCCCGAGTGCCTCGACGGCCGGGTCAAGACCTTGCACCCGCGCGTGCACGCGGGCATCCTCGCCGACACCCGCAACCCCGACCACGTGCGCCAGCTCGAGGAGCTCGGGGTCGAGGGCTTCGACCTCGTCGTGGTCAACCTCTACCCGTTCACCGACACCGTGGCCTCCGGCGCCTCGCAGGACGACTGCGTCGAGCAGATCGACATCGGCGGCCCCACGATGGTGCGGGCGGCAGCCAAGAACCACGCCACCGTCGCCATCGTCACCAGCCCCACGGCATACGGCTCGGTGCTGGAGGCGGTGCGCGGCGGCGGGTTCACCCTCGCGCAGCGGCAGCGGCTCGCGGCCGAGGCCTTCGTGCACACGGCGACCTACGACGTGAACGTGGCCTCGTGGATGGGCAACGTCGTCACCGACACCTCCGACGGCAGCGGCTTCCCGGCCTGGGTCGGGGCGACGTGGGAGAAGGCCGCGGTGCTGCGCTACGGCGAGAACCCGCACCAGCGGGCGGCGCTCTACACCTCCGGGTTCGTCCCGCAGCCGGGGCTGGCGCAGGCGGAGCAGCTGCACGGCAAGGAGATGTCCTACAACAACTACGTCGACGCCGACGCCGCGGTGCGCGCGGCCTACGACCACGGCGACCAGCCGACGGTGGCGATCATCAAGCACGCCAACCCCTGCGGCATCGCGGTGGGCGGGTCCATCGACGTCGCCCACGCCAAGGCCCATGCGTGTGACCCGGTCTCGGCGTTCGGCGGGATCATCGCGGCGAACCGGCCGGTGAACGCCGCGATGGCCGAGGCCGTCAAGGACGTCTTCACCGAGGTCGTCGTGGCGCCTGCGTTCGACGACGACGCGCTCGAGATCCTCAAGGGCAAGAAGAACATCCGGCTGCTCACATGTGCCCCACCGGTCCGGGAGGGGGCTGAGATCCGCCCCATCTCCGGCGGGCTGCTCATGCAGGCGCGCGACACCGTCGAGGCCGAGGTCGAGGGCGGCGGCGACGACCCGTCGCGCTGGACGCTGGTGTCGGGCGAGGCGGCCGACGAAGCCACTCTGGCCGACCTCGCGTTCGCCTGGAAGGCGATCCGCGCGGTGAAGTCCAACGCGATCCTGCTCGCCAAGGACGGCGCCTCCGTCGGCGTCGGCATGGGCCAGGTCAACCGGGTCGACTCCTGCCACCTCGCCGTCTCACGGGCGGGGGCGGAGCGGGCCAGCGGGTCGGTGGCGGCCTCCGACGCGTTCTTCCCCTTCGCCGACGGCCTGCAGGTGCTGCTCGACGCGGGCGTGCGCGCGGTCGTGGCGCCGGGTGGCTCGATGCGCGACCAGGAGGTCGTCGACGCGGCGACGGCCGCCGGCGTCACGATGTACTTCACCGGGACGCGGCACTTCGCGCACTGACGTCCTCAGCGGGTGAGCTGGCGCAGGGTGACCGGCCGGCCGCGGCCGATCTCGGCGACCTGCGCGAGGTAGAGCTCGGCGCAGGCCAGCGCGTCGGTGAGGGCGTCGTGCGCCCGGTAGCGGGGCAGCCCGTGCCGGGCGCGGGCGGCAGCCAGTCGCAGGCTCCCCGCAGCAGGCTCCTGGGTCCACCCCGTGGTCAGCAGCCGGTGCTCGAGCGCCATCGTGTCGACGGCGACGGAGGGCAGGTGCTGTCCGTGCACCCGCCGACAGGCGACGTCGAGGAACCCCTGCTCGATCGCCGCGTGGTGGGCCAGCAGCACCCGCCCGGCGAGCGCCCCGAGCAGGGCGTCGAGGGCGGCGGGCAGGTCGAGCCCGGCGGCGACCCGGTCGTCGGTGAGGCCGTGGACCGTCGCGCTCTGGCCCACGCTCGTGGTGCCCCGCACGACGAGCTGCCCGGCACCCGACAGCACGATGCTGGTGCCGTCGACGGGCACGAACCCGATGCTGACGATGCGGTCGTGGTCGGGGTCGAGACCGGTCGTCTCGAGGTCGACCGCCAGCAGGCGCAGGCTCGTGTGGTCCGTGCCCGACGGGGGGAACGGCTGGGCGAGGTAGTCGCGCAGCGCCCCCTGGGGACCGGCCGCCAGCTGCCGGGCGCGACGCCGGTCCGGGGAGCTGCGCAGGATCATGACAGGTAGTGCAGCGGGTAGGTGCGGGCCAGGACGGCCTGCCCCTGCTTGACGACCTGGAAGGCGTCACGCAGGTGGCGCTTGTCGAACGCGCTGAGCTCGTCGGGACCCACGTAGTTGTCGGGTGCCCGCCCGGCCCTCACCTGGTTCGCCTGGTGGCGCAGCCGCACCTGGCCCAGGAACTCCATGGCACCGGCCAGGTCGGCCGCCGCCTCGGCGCTGAGCCGGCCGGCGCTCGTGACCGCCCGCAGCCGGGCGAGGGTGCTGACGTGCGGCGTGCCCACGGCGAGGGCGTGGACCCGGGCGAGGTCGACGATGAGCCCGAGGCCCTTGCGCTTGAGGTTGAGCGTGTCGACGTGCTCACCCGCCCCCTCGAGCACGAATCCGCGGAAGAAGCCGATCGGCGGGTGGTTGGAGACCGCGTGCTTGGCGAGGTGGGCCAGGAAGGTCGACCGGTGGGGCGCCTGGGCGAGCACGTGGTCCTGCAGGTCGGTGAACAGCTCAGCGGCGCCGTGGAGGGGGCGGATGTCGAAGAAGATGCTGCCGGCGAGCACCGCGTCAGGGTGCGGCGTCGTCATCCAGCCGGCGAAGGTGCGCTTCCACTGGCCCAGGGGCTGGCGCCACTTCGCGTTGGTGGCCATCACACCACCGGTGCAGTAGGTGTAGCCGCAGGCGGCGAGGTCGTCGCTGACCCTCCGGGCGAGGGCCTCGAACCAGGCCGCGTCGTCGGGCGTGGCCTCGTCCGAGAGCAGGAGGGCGTTGTCCTGGTCGCTGGCCAGGCCCTGCTCGTGGCGGGCCTGCGACCCGAGCGCAACCCAGCACCAGGGGACGGGGGCGGGGCCGAGGCCCGCAAGGGCGAGGTCGAGCAGGCGGCGGCCGGTGGCGTCCCCGACGGCGGTGGCCACCCGGCCCACGTCGTCGGCGGAGGCGTCCTGCTCGACCAGCTGCTGCACGACCTGCGGCAGCCTGGCGCTCAGCCTGGCGACCTCCTCGGCGCTGCTCGCCTTGCGGAGGTCGCCCACGAGGTAGATGGGGTTGGCCTGCTCGAGCCTGATCAGGTCGGTGCTGGTCACGATGCCGACGAGCTTGCCGTCGTCGACGACGGGGACGTGGTGGATGTTGCGCGCCACCATCTCCATCAGCACCTCGAAGGCGAGGTCGTCGGGCGAGGCGGTCACGGGCTCCGTCGTCATCACCGACGCCACGGGAGAGGAGGGGTCGCGGCCGTCGGCCAGCACGCGGTTGCGCAGGTCGCGGTCGGTGACGATGCCGACCAGCCGGCCGCCGTGGACGACCAACAGCGACGACACACCACGGCTGCGCATGGTCTCGGCGGCCTCGCGGATGCTCACGTGCGAGTCGGCGGTCTCGGGCGCTCGGGCGACCAGGTCGCGGGCCGCGACCCGAAGCCCTGCGAAGCGTCGCCCCGCGATCTGCGCGGTGAACTGCGCCTGCTGGGCCCGCTGGCGGTGGCGTCGGTCGAAGAAGGCCTTGAAGTCCGGGAGCTCGCGGCACAGCCCGAGGAACGCCTCGGCGGGCACGGCCAGCACGAGCGAGTCCTCGATGGCGGTGAACTCGTAGGACGAGGGCGTCTCCTGCAGCAGCGGGGACATCGCGAACGACGTGCCGCTCTCCGAGCGCTCGACGAGCTCGCCGTCGCGGTCCCTGATGTCGATGGCCCCGGACCGGAGGACGTACATGACGTCGGTGTGCTGCCCGACCGCGAGCAGCACGCTCCCGCGGCGGAAGTAGCGGACCTCGAGGCGGGGGACGAGGCGCTCGAGCACCGGGCGGGGCAGCGTGTCGAACGGCGCGTGCTGCGCCAGGAACTCGCGGATCTCGACCAGCTCGGTGTCCATGACCCGCGCATCATGGCACGCGGGGCCGGGGGCGGTCCCGGGGACAAGGGCCCCAACGCGGTTCGGGGTGTTGCCGAGCGCAACAGCACTCGGCAACACCCCGAACCGGTGACGCGTCGGACCTGGGGTCAGCGGCTCCAGCGGTAGCCGGTGGGCTCGCCCTCGCCGAGGTCGACGATCGCGGCCACGGGGCCGCCGCCGTCGGGGCCCTGGTGGGCGGCGGAGACCGAGACGAAGACGGCAGGGTCGCCGGTCACGGCTGCGGTGACGCCACCGACGCAGGACTTGATCTGGCGGTGCCAGTGCACGTCGGAGTCGTCGAGCATCGCGTTGCGGCGGCCGTGCACGGTGCCGTCCTGGCTGACCTCGCACTTGAGGAAGACATTGACCAGACGACCCTGCAGGTCGGTCCAGTGCGGACGCTCCGGCAGGTCGAGGCCCGCACTCTTGACGGCCTCCCAGATGCCGTCCTGGTCGAGGGCGTCCTTCATGACCGAGTGGCCGATCCGGTAGCGGCCGCCGATGCCGCGGGTGTTGCCGACGACGACGATCTGCGCCTGGTCGAGCTCGACGCCCGAGGAGCAGGACGCGACCGAGGAGTACAGGTCGCGGTTGTGCATGACGTCCTCGTCCGCCGGCATCTCGATCTCGCCGAGGGCGACGGCGATGCCGAGGCCGGTGGTGCCGTTGGAGAGGTCCATCGACTCGTGGGTGTGCTCGGTCCACACTGACCTGCCGCGGGACTTGGCGTCGCGGATGGTGTGGATGGTGAGCAGCGGGGTCTTGGTCTGCACGTAGTGCACGTCGGCCGGGTCGGTGATGCCGGCCCGCTCCATGGCGACCTTCACGCCGTCGGCGACCTTCTTGACCATGCCGACGTACCCGATCTCCTCGGGCTTGATCGGCTCGCTCATGGCGAACCCGACCGTGAGGCGCAGATCGTCGGACTGCTCCGCCTTCTCCGCGGGCACGGTGGCGAAGATCGTGGCGTGGGGGCTGATCACGCCGTCGGTGCCGCCGGACCACACGATCGGCACCTGCTTGACCTGCTCGGCCGGGGCGCCCTTCTCGATGAGGACCTCGCGGAACGCCCGGTCGGCGATGATGCGGGTGTAGTCGTTGACGCCGCCGTTGCCCTCGGTCTTGCCGATGATGGCGATGACGCGGCTGGCCTCCATGACGCCGTCATCGATGAGCTTGGCGAGCTCGGAGGCGTCCGCGACGCTGTGGATCGGGACCTTGCGGACCTCAATGGGCTCGGGCACGTGACTCACCTTTCTGGTTCGTTGCTTGTTGCTGGACGTTCTCGATGACGGTGCCGACCTGGCCCGGCGTCTCGATGGCCTCGGTGATGCGGTCGAGCGAGGTGATGATGCTGCGCTGCCCGCCGCTGCGGACGAACCGCAGCGCCGCCTCCACCTTGGGGCCCATGGAGCCGGATGCGAAGTGGCCCTGCGCGGCATACTCCTCCATCTCGGCGAGGCTCACCCGGCCGAGGGGGCGCGCGTCGGGCGTGCCGTAGCCGATGACGGCGTTCTCGACGTCGGTGGCGATGACGAGGACGTCCGCGTGCACCGAGCGGGCGAGCACGGCGGCGGTGAGGTCCTTGTCGATGACGGCCTCGACGCCGCGGACCTTGCCCTCCTCGGTGCGGATCACCGGGATCCCGCCGCCGCCGGCGGCCACCACGACGTAGCCGGAGTCGATGAGCGTGAGGAGCGTGTGGGTCTCGAGCACCTCGATGGGCTCGGGGGAGGCGACGACCCGGCGCCAGCCCTTCTCGCCGCGGTCCTCCCAGGTCTGCCCGTGGTCGATGAGCACCTGGGCCTGCTCGCGTGGCAGGAACCGGCCGATGGGCTTGGTGGGCTGGGTGAAGCCGGGGTCGTCGGCGTCGACGAGCGTGCGGGTGATGAGGGCGGCACAGCGGCGGTCGACGCCGCGCTGGCCCAGCGACCACTCGAGGGTGTCGAGGATCGTGAAGCCGATGGTTCCCTGCGTCTGCGCCCCGCACCAGTCCAGGGGAACGGGCGGCACCACACTGGCAGCTAGCTCGTTCTTCACGAGCAGGTTGCCGACCTGTGGCCCGTTGCCGTGGGTCAGCACGACGTCGTGACCCGCCTCGACCAGCCCGGCGATGTGCTCCATGGCCCGGGCGATGGCGTGGCGCTGCTCCTTGGGGGCGGCGCTGCCGTCCGGGCCGGTCATGGCATTGCCGCCGAGCGCGACGAGGACCCTCATGCCCACCTCCATTGGTCTAGGGCGCGAGCCTAGGGAGGTTCGGGGTCCGGCCGCGTTGGCACCAAGTGCCCAACGATCCGCCCGCTGTTGGGAGATGTATGCCGTGCGGCCAGCTCCTCGAGCGTGCCGACCAGCGCCTCCCACGCCGTGGCGGTGTCGGCCGTCTCCTCGGGCGTGTGCCTCAGGACCTCGACGAAGCCGGCGACGTCGGCCAGCGCCCAAGCCAGGCGGTAGCGCTCGACCAGGGCGGGTTGGAGGGGCCGGCCGGTCCCCTCGGCGGGGCCCAGGGGGGGCACCGCTGTCCTAGTTCTGGCCCAGCCTGCGGTAGCGGTCGAGCCGGGCCTGCAGGCGCTCCTGCCGGTCCATGCGCGCCAGCGTCGCCAGCTCGTGCTGGATGGACTGCGACATGCGCTGGCAGAACTGCTCCGGCTCGTCAGCCGCATCGGGGTGCTCGGCGACGATGCGGTCGACGATGCCGTCGGCGAGCAGGTCGAGCGAGCGCACCCGCTGGCTGGCCGCCAGCTCCGGCGCACGGCTGGTCTCGCGGTGGAGGATGGCCGAGGCACCCTCGGGCGGCAGCGGCGACAGCCAGGAGTGCTGGGCACAGATCACGCGGTCGGCCGGCATGACCGCCAGCGCGCCACCGCCGGTGCCCTGGCCGAGCAGCACACACAGGGTGGGGGCGTCGAGGGTCACGAGCTCGGCGAGGGAGCGGGCGATCTCACCGGCCAGGCCACCCTCCTCGGCCTCCTTGGAGAGCGCCGCACCGGCGGTGTCGATGACGCTCACCAGCGGCAGGTTGAGCTCGTGGGCCAGGCGCATGCCGCGACGGGCGACGCGAAGTCCCTTGGGGGACAACGGGTCCTCGACGGTCTGGCCGCGCCGGTCCTGGCCGAGCACGACGCAGGGGGCACCGCCGAAGCGGGCCAGCGCCATGAGCATGCCGGGGTCGTACTCGCCCTGGCCGGTGCCGTGCAGCGGCAGCACGTCGGTGGCCCCGAGGCGCAGCAGGGTGCGCACGCCGGGCCGGTCCTCGCGGCGGCTGCGGGTGATCGACTCCCAGGCAGGGATGTCGGCCAGCTGCTCCTTCGGGATCTCCGGCACGTCGGGCAGGTCCTCACGTGGGGCCATGAGCACGCTGAGGGCACGGTCGGCCACCTCGGCGAGGGCCTCGACCGGCAGCACGGCGTCGACGAGCCCGTGCTCGAAGAGGTTCTCTGCGGTCTGCACGCCCTCTGGGAACGGCTTGCCGTAGAGCGCCTCGTAGACGCGCGCCCCGAGGAAGCCGACCATGGCACCCGGCTCGGCGACCGTGACGTGGCCGAGCGAGGCCCACGACGCGAAGACGCCACCGGTGGTGGGGTGGCGCAGGTAGACGAGGTAGGGCAGCCCGGCGGACTTGAAGGCGGCGCACGCCGCACTGATCTTCACCATGCCGACGAAGGCGGGGGTGCCCTCCTGCATGCGCGTCCCGCCGGAGGAGGGTGCGGCGAAGAGCGGCAGCTCCTCCTCGCGGGCACGCTCGAACGCCAGCACGATCCGCTCCGCCGCGACGGCACCGATCGACCCGGCCAGGAAGCGGAACTCACCCGCGATGATCGCCACCCGGCGTCCGCGGATGGTGCCCTCGCCGGTGATGATGGACTCGTCGGTGCCGGCCTTCTCGGCAGCGGCGGCGAGCTCCGCGGCGTACGGGCTGTCGGGGGAGGTGGGCTGCACCGGGGCCACGTCCCAGCTCTTCCAGCTGCCCTCGTCGAGCACCGTCTCGAGCAGCTCGAGGGCGCCGAGGCGGCGCGGCTTCTCGCTCACGCCTGGTCCTGCTCGTCGAGCCAGGCGCGCACCGCGTCGTTGTGCTGGCCCAGCATCGGTGGGGCGAGGTGGTCAGCCCGCCCACCGGCATACGCGTTGTCGTCGAAGCGGATCGGCGGCCCGGGGATCTCGATCGAGCCGAGCACGGGGTGGTCGACGTCGAGCACGAGGCCCTGCGAGCGGGTCTGGTCCCACTCGTAGACGCGGTCGAGGGTGCGCACCTCGCCGGCGGGCACGCCGATCTCGTCGAGCGTGGTGAGCAGGTCGGCGAGCGTGCGGTCGGCGAAGGCGGCGTCGACCGCGGCGTTGACGGCCTCGCGGTTGGCGACCCGCTCGCGGTTGGTGGCCATGCCCTCGCCGGTGGGGTCGATGCCGAAGGCGGTCGCGAGCTTGACCCAGAGGCCCTCGCTGCCGCAGGCGATCTGCAGCATGCCGTCCTTGCACTCGAAGAGGCCGTAGGGCGTGATCGACGGGTGGTGGTTCCCCTGCCCGTGGCCCACCTCGCCGGCGACGGTGTAGCGGGTGCCCTGGAAGGCGTGCACGCCGACGATCGCGGCAAGCAGCGAGGTGCGCACCACGCGCCCCTTGCCGGTGCGGTTGCGCTCGTGGAGGGCCGAGACCACGCCGTAGGCGCCGTACATGCCCGCGAGCAGGTCGCCGATCGGCACGCCGACGCGGGTGGGCTGGTCGGGGGAGGGGCCGGTCAGCGACATCAGGCCCGCCTCGCCCTGGGCGATCTGGTCGTAGCCCGCGCGGCCACCCTGCGGCCCGTCGTGTCCGAAGCCGCTGATCGACAGCACGATGAGGCCGGGGTTGATCTCGTGGAGGCGCTCGACCGTGAAGCCGAGCCGGTCGAGCACGCCGGGGCGGAAGTTCTCGATGAGCACGTCGCCGTGGCGCACCAGCCGGGTCAGCGTCTCGCGGCCGTCGTCGGACTTCAGGTCGAGGGTCACCGACTCCTTGTTGCGGTTGCACGACAGGAAGTAGGTCGAGATCGGGTCGTCCTCCGGCCCCACGAAGGGCGGGCCCCACCCTCGGGTGTCGTCACCGGCGCCGGGTGACTCCACCTTGATGACGCGGGCGCCCATGTCGCCGAGCATCATTCCCGCGTGCGGGCCGGCCAGCGCCCGGGACAGGTCGATGACGGTGGTGCCCTCGAGGGGTGCGCTCACGGTGTGCTCCTGGTGCTGATGGGACGGCTCGACAGGCGAGCCGGGGTATGCCGTGGGGTCGAGCCTAGGCGCGGCGCCGAGGGAGGACGCTGGCAGCCCGCGATGGCTGCTGGGCCGGCGCGCTGTCAGATGTTGCCCAGTCGGCTCCGGGGAGCCGGGGGACGACGAGGCCCCCGGCCCAGGGTCTGGGGGCCGGGGGCACCGTCTGGCACCTGACGTGGGGGGCGTCGTCAGTGCCTGCTCTCCCGGTCGTAGTTGCGACCGAGGAAGGCGGGGACGCTCGCCCAGCGAAGGGCGAACATCATCACGAGCAGCGTCGCGACGTACGGCAGCATCGAGATGAACTGGTGGGGGATGTCGACGCCGCCCACCTGCACCCGCAGGGCGAGCACCTCCATGCCGGCGAAGAACGCCGAGCCGGCGAGGATGTACTGCGGGCGCCAGCCGCCGAAGAACGCCAGCGCGATGGCGAGCCAGCCACGCCCGGCCACGATGCCCTCGGTGTAGGTGCCCGTGTACGTCATCGGCAGGTACGCGCCGGCCAGGGCCATCAGGGCGCCACCGGCGGTCGAGCACCAGATGCGGGTGCGGGCGACGCTGACGCCGAGGCTGTCGGCGGCCTTGGGGTTCTCGCCCACCGACCGCAGCTTGAGGCCGAGGTTGGTGCGGTAGAGCATCCAGTAGAGGAACCCCGAGACGAGGAACGCGAAATAGACCATCGCGTCTTGCGTGAACAGGATCTGGCCGACGCCCGGGATCTCCGAGAGCACGGGGATCTTGATGTCGGGCAGGGTGTCGATGAGCGGCGGGGTGAGCGTGACGCCGATGACCACCTTGTAGAGCAGCGACGCGATGCCCACGGCCGCGAAGAACAGGGCGAGCCCGATGACGAACTGGTCGAGGCGGAAGCGCGTGGTGACCCAGCCCAGGAACCAGCCGAACGCGGCGCCCACGAGGGCGGCGACGAGCAGGCCCATCGGGTTGCCGCCCATCTTCAGCGAGACCAGGAACCCGACGCTGGCGCCGAGCATCATCAAGCCCTCCTGGGCCACGTTGAACACCCCGGCGCGGCCGGCGAGCATGGTGCCCTGGGCAGCGAGGATGAAGGGCACCATCGCCGTGACGACGAGCTGCAGGAACGGCACGACCTCGTTCATCGCGAGGACCTCCTCAGACGGGCCCCGACGACGTCGGAGAACAGCAGGAACAGCAGGATCAGGGCCTCGACGATGAGCACCATCTCCA
Source organism: Knoellia sp. p5-6-4 (assembly GCF_029222705.1). Lineage (NCBI taxonomy): Bacteria > Bacillati > Actinomycetota > Actinomycetes > Micrococcales > Intrasporangiaceae > Knoellia > Knoellia sp. p5-6-4. Next base: position 1,112,950 of record NZ_JARGZF010000002.1, on the reverse strand, counting down.
TCGGCACGTCGGCGCTGCGCTGCATCGCGCTCGCGCCGACCTCGAGGACGGCGATGCCGAAGGCCACGAACGGCACGGCGAGGGCGTTGCCCCGGGCGATGAGCCCGATGATGATGCCGAGCAGCAGGTAGTTGGACTGCATGCCCTCGATGAGCTTGCCGTGGACGCCGGCCACCTCGATGGCCCCGGCGAAACCGGCGAGCGCGCCACCGACGACGAGCGAGCCGACCGCTACGCGGCCGATGCGCACACCGTGGACGGCGGCCGCCCGCGGGTTCGTGCCCACGGCCCGCAGCTCGTAGCCCGGCACGGTGCGGCGCATGACCACCACGGTGGCCACCGACACGAGGAGCGCCAGGAAGACGCCGCTGTGCAGCGGGGGCGCCCCGATGAGGGGGAGCAGGCCGCCCTCACCGATCGGCACGGTCGTGGGGTGCCCGGCGGCCGGGTCGCTCCACACCTCGCTGGCGACGTAGTCGACGATGCCGAAGCTGACGAAGTTCAGCAGCACCGTGCTGAGGATCTCGTTGACCCCGAACCGGTCCATGAGCCATGCGGCGATCCACGCGTAGACGCCGCCGGCGAGCACGCCGACCAGCAGCACGAGGGGGAGCAGGACCACCATCGGTGAGTCCTTCATCGTGATGCCGACCGCGGCCGAGGCGGTCGCGCCGACGAGCAGCTGTCCCTCGCCACCGATGTTGTACTTGCCGGCCGCCAGCGGGATCGTGAAGGCCAGCGCCAGCAGCACCAGGGGCACCCACTTGTGCACCGTCTCGATGAGGCCGAACGACGACTTGAACGACGTGGTGACGATGGCGCGGAACGCCTCGATGGGGGAGTGCCCCAGGAGCGCGATGACGATGCCCGAGACCACGAAGGCCAGCAGGACCGCGATGACGTAGGACAGCAGCGTCTGCGTCAGGCCGGCGCCTCGGCGCGTGGTCGTCGGCGACGGTGTCGTGGCGGGCGGGGTGGCGGTGGTGGTCATGCCTTGTCCTCGAGACCGGCCATGAGGTGGCCGAGTTCGTACTGGTCGTAGTGGCCCCGCTGGCGCTCGCCCACGATCCGGCCCGAGTAGAGGACCAGGATGCGGTCGCACAGGTGCGTCAGCTCGTCGAGGTCCTCGGACATCAGCAGCACCGCGGAGTGCTCCTGGGCCGCTTCCCGGACCCGGTCGTAGACGAACTGGGTCGAGGGGATGTCGAGGCCACGGGTGGGGTTGTGCAGGATGAGGAAGCCCGGCCGGTGCGAGAAGGCGCGGGCGAGGATGACGCGCTGCATGTTGCCGCCGGAGAGGGCGGCAGCGGGAGCAGTCGGGCCGGAGGCCTTGATCGAGTAGGTCTTGATGGCCTCCTCGGCGTGGCGGCGGGCCGCCTTCCAGTCGACGAGCGGGCCCTTGCGGAACCGGACGCTGCGCTGGGCGCCGAGGACGAGGTTCTCCATGATGCTGGCCGAGGGCAGGATGCCGTCCCGGTGCCGGTCCTCCGGCACGTAGGCGACGCCCGACTCGAGCCAGACGGCTGTCGGTCGACCGGCGAGCGGCTCGCCGTCGACCTCGACGGCACCGCTGTGCAGCGCGCGCACGCCGGCCACGCCCTCGGCGAGCTCGACCTGGCCGTTGCCGGCCACGCCGGCGATGCCGACGATCTCGCCGCGGCGGATCTCGAAGCCCACGTCGTGCGTCGCTGCCACCCCGTGGTCGTTGTGCACCACGAGGTCGCGCACCGTCACCCGCACGAGGGCGCCGGTCAGGTCGCGCGTGTCGGCGATCGGCACGGGGACGGGGGCGTCGGCCGGCACGGCGTCGCTCGGTGCGCCCATCCCGGCGGTGACGACCTCTGTCACCCGACCCACCGCTGCGTCGTCGCCGACCATGAGGGTGGCGAGGTCTGCGGCAGAGGTGTCGGCCCGGCGCACCGTGCCGACGCGTTTGCCGTCGCGCATCACCGTGAGGGCGTCGCAGACCGCCATGGTCTCGCGGATCTTGTGGGTGATGAACACGACGCTCATGCCCTCGTCGACGATCGCCCGCAGGGAGCCGAAGAGCGAGTCGACCTCCTGCGGCGTGAGGTTCGTCGTGGGCTCATCGAGCACGAGCACCTTCGCCCCGCGGTACAGCGCCTTGAGGATCTCGACGCGCTGCCGCAGGCCCACCGAGAGGCGAGCCACCTCGGCATGGGGGTCGACGGTGAGGCCGAAGCGCTCCGAGAGCTCGGCGATCCGCGTCGCCGGTGCCTTGAGGTCGACGGTCGGCCACGAGGGCAGCGACGTGCCGAGGACGATGTTCTCGGTCACGGTGTAGGTGTCCACCTGGAGGAAGTTCTGGTGGACCATGCCGACGCCGTGCGAGATGGCGTCCCGCGGGTCGCGGATGTCGACGGTGGACCCGTCGAGCACGACGCTGCCGGAGTCCGGCCGGTACAGGCCGTAGAGCACGTTCATGAGGGTGGTCTTGCCCGCGCCGTTGCCGCCGAGGAGGCCGTGCACCTCGCTGCGGCCGACGGTGAGGTCCACCCCGTCCAGGGCCACGACGGGCCCGAAGGTCTTCCGGATCCCCTCCATCGCCAGGAGGGGAGCGGAGGAGCCCTGGGCCACGCCGAGGCGCGACTCGTCCACCGAGGTCATGTCGGGTCGGCCCGTCACTTGATCGGGGTGAGGTTCTTCTCGACCGTGATGGCGCCGGACTTGATGTCCTCGACCGCCTTCTCGACCTTGGTCACGACCTCGGGGGAGACGTTCTTCGGCGGCTGGATCGAGACACCGGCGTCGAAGCCGAGCGGGAAGTAGCCGGAGGTGGTGCCGCCCTGGATCTTGGTCAGCATGTCGTTCAGCGGCTTGGTGAAGTCGTAGATCGTCGAGGTCGCGTAGTGCTCGGGGTCGAACTGCGACTTGTCGGTGTACTTTGCGGTCACCCGCACGTCGGCAGCCTTGCCCTTGGTGGCCTGGAAGGCGCCGACCATGCCGAGGTTCAGCGAGCCGACGATGACGTCGTTGCCCTGGCCGATGAGCTGGGTGGTGATCTGCTGCGCCTTGGCCGGCTCGTTGAAGTCACCGGTCCAGACCGGAGTGACCTTCGCCGAGGAGCCGCTGTCCTTCAGCGCCTGGTTGATCGCGTGGACCTCGGAGTAGGAGAACGGCAGGCTCAGGCCGCCGACGTAGCCGATCTTGCCCGACTTCGTGGTCGCGCCCGCGAGGATGCCGATCGGGTAGAAGGCGACGTGGAAGTTGCGGTCGAGCACCCACAGGTTGGGCACCGACTCCTTCGGCTTGTCGTCGAACTCGCCGATGAAGGTCACGTTGGGGTTCTGCTTGGCCAGCTTCTGGGTCGCCTCGAAGTACTGGCTGCCGTGGCTCCAGATGACGTTGTAGCCGTCGGCGAGGTACTCCTTCATGACGCGCTCGGCGTCGGGCACGGGCACGCTCTCGGAGTGGGCGGTCTCGGCCTTGAGGTTCTTCTCTGCCGCCTCGAGGGCGAGGAGGCCGAGCGAGTTGTAGTCGGCGTCGGTGGCCGAGCCGGAGAAGAGCGCGGCGACCTTGAGCTCCTTCTCGCCTCCCTCGCCGCCGGAGCCGGAGGAGCCGCCGCCACAGGCGGAGAGCGCGAGCGCGAGGGCCACCGTCGGGGCGGCCAGGCGGATGAGGGACGAACGAGCCATGAGTGCCTCCGAGAGGGGAAGGGGCGCCGGCGACCTTGCCGGCAGGGGCCGGGAGCCCCGCTGTTGTTGCGAGGAGCGTGCCAGCGCAATAAGGGCGGTACGTCGTCAATATGTGACAGGTGCCACAGGTCCCGGTTGTGTCTTTTCCCCAGCGGGTCGGGCGGTGTCCCACATACCGGTCCGTAGGGTTACAGAGTCATTAAGGGGTGTTTCGAGCAGCCGTAACTTGGTGCCGGTTTGCGGAGCTGAGACAGCCGGCCGTGCATGCGGAGAGCCGAGGTCATGGGGTCGGTAGGCTTACCCAACGTGACCACACTGCTGCGCCCTGTCCGCCTGGACCAGCCGACGGTGGGAACCATGGCCGAGCGTGGCGCCTGGGGCCTGCTAGGCACGGCTTCGCAGGGTGGACTGAGGTTCGCGGCTAACTTGCTCGTCGGGCGCATGGGCGGACCAGTGGCACTCGGCATCTTCCAGAGTGCAATCTCTGTCGCGTTGCTGCTCTCGCTGTGCTGGCCGACGTCCATCGGGTCCGCCGCGGCGAAGTTCCTCGCGCGCTCGCGAGGCGGGGGGGACGCACAACAGACCCAGGCGGTTGCGGCACACTTGGGCCGTCGCAGTGTCCAGGTGACGGCGCTGATGGTCGTGGTGTGCGGCGTGTTGTGGAGCATCCATGACCCCCGGGCCACCGTGCTTGATGTCGTGAGCATCGCGCTTCTGCTGGCCGGGTATTGCGGATACGCCTTCACCCGAGGAGTGCAATACGGCGTGGGCCAGGTGCGCCGGGGGACCCAGTGGGACGTCATCGCCTCCGTCCTTGGTCTGGTAGGCATGTTGGTGCTGTTGCTGCTGGGGATACGCAGCCTGGCGCTCTTACTGCCTCTGGCAGCCAGCTACGGCGTCTACACCGTTGCGTGCTGGCCGCACGGAGCGAGAAGCACCTTGGGGAAGGAACTGCGACGCGAGATCGACGGGTTCATCACGCTCGCCGCAGTCGGGTCGATCGTCAGTGCAGGATTCCTGCAACTCGCGATGATCGTTGCCAAGGCGGTCGCATCGCCGCACGACGCCGGATTGTTCGCGGCAGCTATGACGCTGGCAACGCCCGCCTCGCTCTTGGCAGGGTCCCTCAGCTTGGTTCTGTTCCCCACCATGGCAGAGTCTTGGGGGCGGGGAGACAGGGTCCAGTTCCACACCCAGACCGACCTCGCCACGCGGGGTCTGTTCAGCGTAATGGTGGCGATCTTCGGCCCTCTGGCCCTGTGCAGCCGGCTCATCGTCGATGTGTTGTGGGGTGATCGCTACGCAGACTCTGCCGTCGTGCTGCCCATTCTCATGGGCGCCGTGTGCCTGACGACGCTTGGCGTCTCCAGCGTCAACGCGATCATGACCGCTGGGCGTCGTGGCATGCGAATCACGACGGGCGGCGGCATTGCCGGGATGACTCTGGGCTGCCTGGTCTGGTTGTTCGCGGGGCCGGCGTGGGGCATCGTGGGCATCGCGGTCGGCTACCTTGCCGGCACAGCGACGATCTTCGCCATTTCCTTCGCGGTCTGCTGGCGGCAAGGTGGACACCACTGGGTGATACTCACTCTCAGGACGGTGTCCGCCATGCTGGTCGTTGCGGGCCTGTGTGTGTGGTCAGCCAAAGTCGGATGGGGCTCCCTAGCCCAAGTCTGTACCAGTGCTGCCTTCCTCGTGGTCTGGGGTTTGGCGAGCCTGCCCGATCTGCGTCGTGCGCTGCCTCGCCGATGCGTCAAGCCCCGGGCTGAGCATGGTGGCGATGGTGGCGATGGTGGCGATGGTGGCTTTCGCTAGTCGTCCCGGCCGCTAGATCGGGCGGCGTTGAGAAGGCGCTGCACATTCCCCAGCACGACGTCCTCGCCCCAGATCGCCCTCATCAGCTCGCGCCGGCGCTCGAGAGCTGCTCCCACGACCGGCGCCCGAGGGAGCGTCGTTGCGGTCTCGAACTCATGGATGTCGAGACCTGCCCGGCTGAGGAAGGCGTGGAGCGGGTTTCGGCGTGAGAGGTAGATGTGAGCTCCCGAGTACAGGCCGATCCCAATGTTCCCGAGTCCCTGCTGCCGGAAGTGGTTCATCACCACCACCCCGCAGCGACTGACCCGGTCGAGGTACCGATCGAATGGCAGCGGCTCGAGCAAGGGCACGAATGCGTCGCCAAACAGTGCGCGGCCGCGCTCCACGACGATGTCGCGGTAGGTGCGGTCGCCATAGGCCAGCGGTGTCAAGATCTTGCGGTCGCCCAGATCCAGCCCGCTCAGGTGCTCGAGCGCCTCAAGGTGGTTGTTGGCGCTCCAGGCGGAGTTGCCGAGGAGGATGTCCCCGCCCGCCGGGATGACCGAGGGGCCTTTGAAGGATGCGATGTCGGCATAGTTCAGCTGGTGGTAGGCGCCGTGGAAGCCGGGATGCCGTTGGCGCATGATGTCGAAATCGTCGGGGATAGGTGCCGAGAACGTATCCACCTTGCTGATGGCCCGGTCGACGACTCGTTCGGTGAGGTGGCGCACCAGAAGGCCGCCCTGCGGTGCCCGGTCGAGCCCGAGGTCAGCCACGAGTTTTTCTGTCTGCGAGCCCAGAAGGCCCTCGGTGTCTCCGGCGCCTGACCCGTAATAATCCGCCCCCCAGCCGCTCCAGACCCGATAGGCCCTAGCCGGTGCGCCAAGGACTGCCAACGCAGAAGGCAGCGTCATCATGTGGGCGACGACGAGGTCGGCCCGGCGCGCTGCGCGCACGATGGCGACCAACTGCCGGGCATAACCGACCGCGGCGAAAGCTGTGCCGAGGGGACTCGTGGCCTGGGGCGCTGCGGGGTACCGCACAAGGCGGTTCTGCCCAGGGGCTGCGCGCTCGAAGTAGCGCACCAGGAAGTCGACGAAGGCGGAACTGGAGCCGACGTGGAGGATGTGCATCGGTTTCACCGCTTGCGCCGGGCGGGAACCCCGGCGTACATGGTCCCCGGCTCGACGTCCCCGAGGACGCAAGCCCCGGCAGCCACCACGGCGCCCTCCCCGATCACCAGCCTTCGGCCCGGTGAGCCGTTGACAACCGTGGCACCGATGCCGAGCACCGCACCTGGCCGGATGTCGACCCACCCCGCGACATGGACGCCCGGGGAAAGGGTCGCATACTCGCCGAGCACGACGTCGTGGCTCACGGTTGCGCCGACGTTGACGTGGACGTGGTCGTGCACGCTGACACCCACCGATAGAACGGCGCCGGCACCGACGATGACATCCGCGCCGAGGTGCTCCACCCCGCTAAGGTCGACGCCAGGGTGCACTACACGGGTGGCCGGCATTCCGGTTGCCCCGAGGGCCTCGGTGGCTCGGCGTCGCGCCGCAACGTCACCCACTGCTGCCACCCATCGGTGACCCGCGGTGGGACGGATGTCCCGGACCAGACCGACATCGGCCCTGTCAGCGGGGACGAAGCGCGGGTCGTCCACGACGAAGCGCACCTCGAGGTCTTCTCCCCAGCGTGCCCGGGCGAACCAGGCGGCCTCGCGCCCTTGGCCGCCGGCGCCGAAGACGTGGAGAACCCGGGGGGCCTTGTCCCGGTGGGTCACCCGTGATGCCCCGAGGCCACGCGGAGGAGCTTCCCGATGATCTCGATGTCCTCAGGCGCCACCGCAGTGCCGGAGGGCAGCACCACGACCCTGTCCGCGACCTGCTCGGTGTGGGGCAGCAGGAGGCCGGCGTGAGGGTGGAGATCCCGATAGGGCTGCATCCGGTGGACACTTGGCCAGAAGTACTTCCGGGCGAGGACATTGTTGTTCCGCAGGTGCTGCACAATCCGGTCACGTTCCTCTGGGGAGCCGGACTCAACCTCGAGCACAATGTACTGGAAATTGTTGCGGGCTGCTGGGTCGAAGGGCAGCAGCCGCAGGCCGGGGATGGCGTTGACGACCGCGGTGTAGGCCTCGGCGTTGCGTCGGTTCACCGCAGTGATGTCCTCGATCACTTCGAGGTTCGTCAGCCCCATGGCGGCGCAGATCTCATTCATCTTGCCGTTGGTGCCAACGTCGACGACGGTGTCCTCACCGGCGAATCCGAAGTTGCGCATGAGTCGCATCCGGTGGGCCAAGTCGTCGTCGTTGGTGAGGACGGCGCCACCCTCGATCGTGTTGAAGAACTTCGTGGCGTGGAAGCTCAGTACTTCTGCACGCCCGAAACTGCCGACCCATCTTCCGTCGAACATGCAGTCGAAGGCGTGCGCCGCGTCGAAGAAGAGGGAAAGGCCATGCCTGTCCGCGATCTGCTGGAGCGCGGCAACGGGAGCTGCGCGACCCCAGAGGTGAACGGCGAGGATGCCAGTGGTGCGCGGGGTGATCATGGACTCGACCGAAGCGGGGTCGAGTTGGTGCGTGTGCGGGTCGATGTCGGCGAACACCGGCGTGATCCCCAGCCACTGCAGGACGTGTGCGGTGGCGACGAAGGTGTACGAGGGGACGATGACCTCACCCGCGAGCCCCAGGGCACGGATCGCGACCTCCAAGGCCACCGTGCCGTTGCACATGGCAACGCAGTGGGCGACACCGGCCCGCGTGGCGATGCGCTGTTCCAGCTCACGCACGAACGGGCCGTCGTTGGAAAGCCACCGCCGGTCCAGGGCGTCACCCACCATGGCGAGGAACCGGTCACGGTCGCCGACGTTCGGTCGACCGACGGGAATGGGATGGTCGAAGGCGAGCGGCTCGGGCATGCGGTTCATCGTAGTGGCGGCTGGCAGCGCGGCCGGACAGCAACCCCGTCGAATGCGGCGCTGCCTGGCTCGGTCAGACCGGATTGCCAGCCACGGCCTCTGCCCACGTGGTAGGCCGGTGGCCGAGCAGGGCCCACAGCCAGGCGGTGCCGCCCACCAGACCCTCGCGGTCGTAGGCCGAGAACATGGCCAGGAGGTCTCGCCTCGCGTCCTCGGGCAGCCCCGTCCCGGGACCGGCGAGCCAGTCGCCGCGTGGGGTCTGCGCAGCCGTGACCGGTCGCCCCAGCACCTCGCTCGCCTGCGCGGCCATCTCGCGCACGCTCAGCACCTCGGGCCCGGCGAGGTCGTAGGTCTGCTGCTCGTGCCCCGCCTCGGACAGCACCGTCGCCGCGACGGCCGCGACGTCGTCGAGGTCGACGTTCGAGAAGGGGGAGTCGAGGGAGTAGGGGACGCCGATCGAGCCGCTCAGCGCCGCCGGCAGCAGGTTCTGGTGGTATGCCGCGGGGCGCAGCACCGTCCACGGCACCCCCGATGCTCGAACCACCTCCTCCGCCCTGGCCTTGCGCAGGTGGTGCGGCATCGACGTGTCGTCAGGGTGGAGCACGGAGTGGAACACCAGCCGCTGCACGCCCTGCCGGGCGGACGTGTCGGCGACCAGCCGCGCCATCTCGACCTCGCGGGGGTGCACGTTCGGCGCCAGGTGGTAGACGCCCCACACGCCGTCGAGGGCCTCCTCGACCCCGGCCCCGCTCGCGAGGTCGAGCACCGCGAGCTCACCGGCACCGGCGGCATACACGGTCTGGGCCGAGGCGGGCGAGCGGACGGCGGCGCGCACGCAGAAGTCCCGCGCGGCCAGGGCGCCCGTCACGGCGCGTCCGGTCTTGCCGGACGCGCCCATGACGAGCACCCGCCGTGCGGGGCTCCCGGGGGTCACCAGCTCGTCAGAGCCAGTCGACATCCGCCGCGCTCTTGCCCTCGGCCAGGCGGGCGTAGCCCGGGCCGCGGTCGAAGAAGGGTTCCGCGGGCCGCTCGGCGCGCAGCTGCTCGCGCAGCGCGTCTGAGGCCTCCACGTCGACGACCGGGTCGTCCTTGGTGCCGGTCGCCACGACGCCGTAGTCGCGGCGGGCGCCCTCGAAGGAGACCTTGCCCCAGCGCAGGTCGCGCTTCACCTCGTCGTATGGGCGGGTCAGTGGGTCGCCCCAGCCGCCACCGCCGGTGGTGCGGATGCGGATGACCTGGCCGGCCTTCACGGGCTCGGCGTCGGCCAGCGCGTCGACCTCGCGCTCGTTGGGGCCACCGAGGTCGATGGTCACCTCGAACGGCCGTCCGGCCTTGCCGCCCTTGACGCCCCAGCACGCGAGGATCGAGCGGTCGGCGATGGACATGAAGTTGGCGTCCTTGAGCATCCGGATCTGCTTCTCGTAGCCCAGGCCACCGCGGTAGCGTCCGGCGCCACCGGAGTCGACCGCGAGGCCGAGCCGCTCGACGATGAACGGGAAGCGGGACTCGGTGAACTCGGTCGGCAGGTTCCGCGAGTCGGGCACGACGTGGATGGTGTCCTCGCCGTCGGCGTAGTAGCGGCCGCCCGAGCCGCCGCCGAGCACCTCGCGCATCAGGTAGTCGTTGCCGTCGCGGTCCTTGCCGTAGACCCCGGTGTAGCGGATGGTCTCCTGGTCGGCCGGCATCTTGCCGTCGACCGCCTTGGCCACCACGCCCGCCAGCACGCCGAGCAGGCGCAGGATGACGAACGTGCGGGCGTTGGTCGGCGCCGGGAAGATCGGCGTCAGCAGGGTGCCCTTCTCCGGGAAGCGCATCTCGATGAGCGGCACGATGCCCTCGTTGACGTCGAGCTCGGCCATCCGCTCCGGGGTGTCGGCCAGGTTGCGCAGGATCGGCGCGAGCCACTTCTTGAGGAAGTTGCCGCCGACGTAGTCGCCGCAGTGGTTGATCGGGCCCTTGGCCTGCGGGGCGGTGCCGGTGAAGTCGATGATGAGGCGCGGGCCCGCCGGACGGCCGTTCTCGGGGTCGGCCGGGGCGTCGCTCACCTTGGTCAGCGTGATCCGCTGGGTGTGCAGCGTCGGCTCGTCGACACCGTCGTGCTCGGCGTAGTCCTCCCAGACGTAGGTGCCGTCGGGGATCTTGGACAGGATCTCGCGGCGGTAGGTCTCCGTCGTCTTGTCGAGGATGCCGTCGAAGGCGGCCTCGACCGTCTCGCGGCCGTAGCGGCCGAACAGCTCCGACAGCCGGCGGGCGCCCATGAGGCAGGCCGAGCACTCGGCGTCGAGGTCGGCGGCGAGGCTGTCGGGCATGCGCGAGTTGCGCGTCATGATGCGCAGCGCGGCCGTGTTGGGCCTGCCGGCCTCCCACAGCTTGATCGGCGGGACGGCGAGGCCCTCCTCGTAGACGCTCTGGGCGCCCGAGGGCATCGAGCCGGGGCAGGCGCCGCCGATGTCGTCGTGGTGCCCGAAGGCCTGCACGAACGCGACGACCTCGCCGTCGTGGAACACCGGCACGGTGACGCACAGGTCGGGGAGGTGGCCGATGCCGCCCTCCGACTCGTAGACGTCGTTGTGGAAGAAGACGTCGCCCTCCTGCATCTCCGACAGCGGGAAGTCCCGCACGATCGGGTGCACGAGCGCCGAGTAGGAGCGGCCGGTGAGCTTGCGCAGCTGGCGGTCGTGGATGCCGGCGCGGAAGTCGTGCGCGTCGCGGATCATGGGCGAGCGGCTGGTGCGCGCGATGGCGGTCTCGACCTCCATCTCCACGCTGGCCAGCGTGCCCTCGACGATCTCGATGATGATCGGGTCGACGGTGGTGCCCTCGGCGGTGAGCCGGTTGCCGTGCTCGTATGCCGTGGGCAGGCCGGCCGGGTTCACCGGCTTCGCCGCGACGATGGCGGCGAGGTCGGCGCCCTGGGACTGGGCAGCCGTGGCGGTCTGGGCTGTCTGCGTCATGGCGCTCAGGCCTCCTTGGTGATGACGAGGTTGCCGATCGCGTCGACGCGAACGGTGAAGCCGGGGTGGACGGGCACGGTCGAGCCGAACTCCTCGACGATGGCCGGGCCGCTGAGGGTGTCTCCGGCGCGCAGGTCGGGGCGCCAGTAGACGTCGGTCTCGACGTAGCCGACCTCGGCGTCGAAGCAGACCGGGCGGTTCGACTTGCGGGCGCGCTCGGCGACGCCGGCCTCGCCCTGGTTGGTGCCGACCTCGCGCAGCTCGGGCCGGGTGATCGGGCCGACACCGGTGACGCGCAGGTTGACCCACTCGACCTGCTGGTGCGGGTCGCCCTTGAAGTCGTAGCCGTACAGCGCGCGGTGCTCGGCGTGGAAGGCGTCGGCGACCTTCTCGGCATACGCTGCGTCGACGGTGCCCTCCGGCGCCGTCACACGCACCTCGAACGCCTGGCCGAAGTAGCGCAGGTCGACGGTGCGCGTGAAGCGGTGCTGGTCGCGCGGGAAGCCCTCTGCGTCAAGGGCCTTGGCGGCCTTGTCGGTGAGCTCGTCGAAGGTCTTCTGCACCGCGGCGTAGTCGAGGCTGTGGTGCTTGGCGACGGCCGTCTGCACGTAGTCGTTCTTGACGTCGACGGTGAGCAGGCCGAACGCCGAGACGTTGCCGGGGTTCTGGGGCACGACCACGCCCGCGAGGTCGAGGATGTCGACCAGGCGGCAGGCCAGCAGCGAGCCGGAGCCGCCGAAGGTGGCCAGCATGAAGTCGCGCACGTCGAGGCCGCGCTTGACGCTGACCTGGCGCAGGGCGTTGGCCTGGTTCCACGCCGAGATCTCGAGGATGCCCGTGGCGCAACGGTCGGGGTCGATGCCGAGCCTGGCCGCGATGGCGTCGATGCCGGCCTTGGCCGCCTCGGTGTCGAGCGGGATCTCACCGCCGAGCAGGTGCGGGGGGATCCGGCCGAGCACGACGTGCGCGTCGGTGATCGTCGGCTCGGTGCCGCCCTTGGCGTAGCAGAGCGGGCCGGGGTCGGCGCCCGCGGACTGCGGGCCGACCTTGAGGGTGCCCTCGGGGGAGATCCACGCGATGGAGCCGCCACCCGCGCCCACCGTGACGACGTCGATCATCGGGATCTTGCTCGGGTAGGCGCCGACAGTGCCCTCAGTGGTCAGGGTCGGCTCGCCGCCGAGGACCACGCTGACGTCGGTCGAGGTGCCGCCGCCGTCGCACGTGAGCACCTTGTCGAAGCCGGCCTTCCTGGCGATGAGGCCGGCGCCGAGCGCACCGGCCGCGGGGCCGGACAGCACCGTGGTGATGGGCTGGTGCACGACCTCGTCGGCGGAGAGCACGCCCCCGTTGGACTTCATGATGTAGAAGGGGATCGACTCGCGGCCGCCCTCGTGGGCGCCGGTGAAGTCGTCGAGGCGCTTGTGGATGTTGGTGACGTAGCGCGAGACGTTCGGCTTCACCGCGGCGTCGACCAGGGTGGTCATCGAGCGCTCGTACTCGCGGTACTCGCGCAGCACCTCGGAGGAGATGGAGACGACGGCGTCCGGGTGCTCGCGGCGCAGGATCTCACGCATCCGCAGCTCGTGCTCGTCGCCTGCGTAGGAGTGCAGCAGGCAGACGCCGATCGTCGTGATGCCGCGGTCCTTGAACCAGCGGGCGGCGGCGACGGCCTGCTCCTCGTCGAACGGGCGGATCTCGTTGCCCTCGAAGTCGAGTCGGCCACCGACGGTCTTGACGTAGTCGGCGGGGACGATGCGCGGGGGCTTGACCCAGAAGTAGGAGTTGCCGTAGCCGTCCGGGACGGCCTGGCGGGCGATCTCGAGCATGAACTCGTAGCCCTCGCTCGTGATGAAGCCGAGCTGCTCGACCTTGCCCTCGAGGAGCTTGTTGGTCGCGACGGTGGTGCCGTGGCACACGGCGGTGACGTCGGCGCCGGTGGCCCCGAGCAGGTCGAGCACCTTGTGCACGCCGTTGATGAAGCCGTCGGCCGGGTTGCTCGGGGTGGAGGGGGTCTTGGTGGTGAGCAGCTCGCCGGAGTCCTCGTCGAAGGCGACGACGTCGGTGAACGTGCCACCGGTGTCGATGCCGATCCGGATGCGGCGTGGCTGCGTCGGCGCTGCGGACATTCGCGCTCCTGAAGTCTGGGTGGTTCGCGGGGTTATCGCTGGCGACGATTCAACCGGCGCGGCGCGTCCGTTTCGTTGGCACAACCTGCCAACGGATCCCCGGTATGCCGCAACACCTCACCACCCGGCCCTGCCGGACGCGGGTCAGCGCATGGGTGAGCGCGTGGGTCAGCCGCCGGCGAGGCGGGCGCGGTACTCGTGGGGGATCAGCGGCGTCTGGGCCCGGGCCTTGATCTGCTGCACGGCCCAGGTGTTGCCGTCGGGGTCGGCGAACCCGAAGAAGGTGCCGCCGTCGCGCTCGTCGAAGACGGTGACCTCGCTGCACTCCACCCCGCGCCCGAGCAGCTCCTCACGGGCGGCTGCCGCGTCGGCCACCACCAGCTGCAGGCCCTTCATCGAGCCGGGCGCCATCTCCTGCTGCGACGGCAGCGTGCCGACGACGATCGAGCACCCCGAACCGGGTGGCGTCAGCTGGGCGAAGTCCATGTCGCCGGTGGTCGTGCGGTGGTCGAGCGCGAAGCCGACCTTGTCGCGGTAGAACGCGATCGCGCTGTCGATGTCACTGACGGGGAGCACGACGACCTCGAGTGTCCAGTCCATGCCCTTCACCATCTCGCACTTCTGGCCACCGACTCGGTGTTCCCGGGCGATTTCGCGCCGGTATGCCGTGCCGGTGGCCAGAAGTGGGAAGAGCCGGAGGTGGTCGTCAGTGCTCGAAGGGGGACTCCGCCGGGCGCTCGAGGTCCTCGCGGTGCTTCCTGATGAGGTCGAGGTTGCGGTCGCGCAGGTGGTCGAAGCCCTGCTTGATGTTCGAGCCGGGCGTCAGCGACTTCAGGCCCTCGGCCGGGTCGAGCCGCGCGGAGACCCAGCCCTCGTGGCTGGCCGCCTTGGCCACGATGTGGCCGATCGGGGTCACGATGTGGCTGTTGCCGAAGTAGAGCACGCCCGCCGCGTCGATGCCGGTGGCGTTGGCGCCGACGACGAACACGTGGTTGTCGTAGGCGCGGGCCCGGGAGGTGAGCTCCCAGACGTCGGCGCTGCGCAGCAGGGCGGACGGGCGCAGGATGACCTCCGCGCCCTGCACCGCCTGGATGCGCGAGAGCTCGGGGTAGTCGCCGTCGAAGCAGATGATCATGCCGATCCGGCCGAGGTCGGTGTCGCACACCGCGACCGAGTCGCCGGGGGTGACCCAGCCGCCGTGCTGCACGTGCTCGCTGAAGAACGGGTGCGTCTTGCGGTAGACGCCGAGCACCTCACCGCTGGGGGCGATGAGCACCGAGCTGTTGTAGACCACGCCCCGCTCGGGTCCGCGCTCGTAGGTGCCGACGCAGATGTGGACGCCCAGCTCGCGGGCGACGTCCTGGATCGGCTCGATGACCGGTCCGGGCAGCTCGGAGACGAGGTCCCACAGCTCCTCGACGGAGCAGTCGGGGGTGAAGCCGGTGGTCGCCGACTCCGGCAGCACCACGAGCTCGGCGCCGGTGTCGGCCACGGCCCGGCGCGTGAAGTCGACGCACTTGTCGAGGTTCTTGCGCACGACCTCGGCCGAGAGCGCCCCGGCCACCGGCGCGACCTGGACGGCTGCCGCCGTGAACGCGCGCATCAGCGACGCCGCCCCAGCACGGCGCCGACG
The DNA here is from genome assembly GCF_029222705.1 of Knoellia sp. p5-6-4. NCBI lineage: Bacteria > Bacillati > Actinomycetota > Actinomycetes > Micrococcales > Intrasporangiaceae > Knoellia > Knoellia sp. p5-6-4. The sequence goes on along the minus strand of NZ_JARGZF010000002.1, from coordinate 1,097,862 downwards.
ACCACGCCGGCGAGGGCGATGAGCGCGCCGAGACCGACGCCGAGGGCGAACCGCTGGTCGGCGCCGGGCACGGCAGCCGGCCCCCCGGCATACACGGGGGCGCCGGCCGGGACGGCGCCGGGCGCGGCCCCGATGGCGGGCACCGCGGGGGCGCCGGGCAGGGCGGGGGCGGCCTTGCGGACCCCGGCGATGTCCTGGTCGACCGCGGTGAAGAACTGCCCGGCCATCTTCTTGCTGACGCCCGCGAGCATGCGCTGGCCGACGCCGCCGATGGCGCCGCCGACGGCCGCGTCGGCGTCGTAGGTCAGGTTCGTGCCGCCGTTGCCGTCCGGTGACAGGCGGACCTTCACGTCGGCGTCGACGGTGCCGGGGGCGCCGGAGCCCTTGGCCTTGAGCGTGAACGCCTCCGGGTGCTGCTGCTCGGTCAGGTGCACCTGGCCGTCGTAGGTGCCCTTGATGGCGGCCACGCCGGCGGTGATGCTCATCGCGTACTGGTGGGGCCCGATCTCGGTCAGGGTGTTGCAGCCGGGGAGGCAGCGCGCCAGCGACTCGGGGTCGTGGAAGGCCTCCCACACCCTCTCGGGCGGGGCGGCGAGCGAGGCGGTGCCGGAGAACTTCATCGGGTGGGCTCCTGGGTGTTCGACGGGTCAGGTGCAGGGTGGGGATGCCGGAGCGAGGGGATCTCACCGGCCTCGTGGCGCTGGCGGAGCTCCCACAGCTCGACGGGCGAGATGGGCATGGAGGTGATGGGGAAGCCCTCCGCGTCCTCGATCGCCGACGCGATGACCGCCGAGACCGGGATGCAGCCGGCCTCGCCGGCGCCCTTGATGCCCAGCGGGTTCAGCGGGGACGGCGTCTCGAGGTGGTCGGCCTCGACGTGCGGGACCTCCGAGGCGTAGGGCATGAGGAAGTCCATTAACGAGGCGTTGAGCAGCTGGCCCGACTCGTCGTAGGCCATCCGCTCGTAGAGCGCCCCGCCCACGCCCTGCGCGACGCCGCCGTGCACCTGGCCCTCGACGATCATGGGGTTGATCATCGTGCCGCAGTCGTGGATGACGCAGTAGCGCAGGATTGTGATCTCGGCGGTGACGGGGTCGGTCTCGACGATGGCCGCGTGCATGCCGTTGGCAAAGGTCGCCTGCGTGGGGGAGTAGAAGTCGCGTCCCTCGAGACCGGGCTCCTCGTCCTCGGCCACCGGCGGCTTGTCGGGGTCGAACGTGCCGGCGAACTGGGTGGCAGCCTTCGCCGCGTCGTCGAACGCGTAGCGCAGCGGGTTCGACAGCACCGCAACGGTGCCCAGGGGCATCGACGTCGTCGGGGCGCCCTTGACCTGCACGACGCCGTCGACGATCTCGAGGTCCTCCTCGTCGACCTCGAGGGCGTCGGCCGCGATGCGCAGGGCCTTGGCCTTGACGTTGCGGGTGGCGAGCGCGATCGCGTTGCCGCTCATGACGGCCGCGCGCGAGGCGAACGTGCCCACGGCATACCCCATCTTGCGGGTGTCACCGGTGGTGACGTGCACGTCCTCGAGGCGCACCCCGAGCTCCTCGGCGACGATCTGCGCGAACGCGGTCTGGTGGCCCTGGCCCTGCGTGGTCAGGCCGGTGGCGACGTTGACCCGGCCGGAGGTCTCGATGACTATGTGCCCGCCCTCGTAGGGGCCCACGCCGGTGCCCTCGACGTAGCAGCCGATGCCGAGCCCGACCTTTCGACCCTCGAGCTCGGCCTGCGCGCGGTAGGCCTCGAAGTCGTCCCAGCCGACGAGCTTCTTCAGCTTGTCGAGCGAGGCGGGGAAGTCGCCGCTGTCGTACTTCAGCGGCCGGCCGTCCTGGAAGAGCAGCCCGTGGTCGTAGGGCATCTCCTCGGGGAGGATGAAGTTGCGCGAGCGCACCTCGGCGCGGTCGATGCCGAGGTAGTCGGCGATGGCGTCCATGGTGCGCTCCATCGCGAAGACGCCCTGCGGGCGGCCGGCGCCCCGGTACGGCGTCACGAGAACGGTGTTGGTGTAGAGCGACCGGAACTCGCAGCGGTAGGCGCCCGGCTTGTAGGGGCCGAGCAGCTGGGTCGAGGTGATGATCGGCACGATGATGCCGTAGGGCGTGTAGGCGCCGTTGTCGTGCCAGAACTTCACGTCGAGACCGAGCACTCGGCCCTCGTCGTCGAACCCGACGGTGACCGTCTGCAGCTGCCCGCGCTCGTGGGCGGAGGAGATGAAGTGCTCGCGGCGGTCCTCGGCCCACTTCACCTCACGCTTGAGCAGTCGGGCGGCCCAGGGGACGAGCACCTCCTCCGGCCACGGGTGCATGATCTTCACGCCGAACCCGCCGCCCACGTCGGGCGCGATGCACTCGACCTTGGCCAGGGGCAGCTCGAGCTTGGCGGCCACCGCGGCCCGCACCCCGGTGGTGGTCTGGGTCGAGCTGTAGATGCGCAGCTCGCCGTCCTCGTCGTTCCACCGCGCGTAGACGCCCTTGCCCTCCATGGGCATGCAGGCGCTGCGCTCGATGGACAGGTCGAGGGTCAGGGTGTGCTTCGCCTTCGCCAGGGCGGCCTCGACGTCACCGTTCTGCTGCACCATGTGCGCGGCGACGTTGCCCGGCGCGTCCTCGTGCACGAGGTGCTCGCCGTCGCGGGCGTTCTCGATGCCGACGACGACCGGCAGCATCTCGTAGTCGACCCGGATGCGCTGGCAGGCGTCCTCGGCGGCGTAGCGGTCGGAGGCGACCACCATGACGATCGGCTCGCCGACGTGGTTGACCTCGTCCCGGGCGAGGGCGTAGCCGGTGCGGCCATGGGTCAGCGTCGGGTGGGGGATCAGCAGCGGCAGCGGCTCGGCGACCTTGCCGGGCAGGTCCTCCCACGTGTAGATCGCGACGACGCCCTCGACGTCGACGGCATCGGTGACGTCGATGTCGGTGATGCGGGCGTGGGCGTGCGGGCTGCGCACGAACGCGGCGGCGAGGGCGTGCTGGCCGAGGTCGTCGAGGTAGCGGCCGCCGCCGGTGACGAGCCGCGGGTCCTCCTTGCGCCTGATGGGCGCCCCGAACATCTGGGTGGTCATGCGCTCTCCCCGGCGTTCTCCTCGAGCCGCTCCGTGCGGATCTCGGCCGCGCGCAGGACGGACTTGACGATGTTCTGGTAGCCGGTGCAGCGGCACAGGTTGCCCGAGATCGCCTCACGCGCCTCTTCCTGCGAGGGGCTGGGGTTCTCCTCGAGGTAGGCGGTGACGGTGGTGAGGAAGCCCGGGGTGCAGAAGCCGCACTGGAGGCCGTGGCACTCGGCGAACGCCTGCTGGGCCGGGTTCATCCGCTCACCGGTGGCGCACGGACGGGCGTCCGGGGCGTCGCACAGGCCCTCGACGGTGGTGATGCGGTGGTCCTGGGCGGTGACCGCGAACATCAGGCACGAGCGCATCGGCTTCCCGTCGAGCAGCACCGTGCAGGCACCGCAGACGCCGTGCTCGCAGCCCACGTGGGTGCCGGTGAGCTCGAGGTCGTGGCGCAGGAAGTCCGACAGCAGCCGACGGGCGGGCACGGTCGCGGTGCGCGGCACGCCGTTGACGTTGACGGTGACGTCGTGGACCTGCTCGGTCGTCATGTCGGTCATCGGTCGCTCGACCCCTTCGTCGTCGCTGCGTTCTCGGCCGCCTGGCACAGGACCCGACGGGCGAGCTCGCCCGCCAGCATGCGCCGGTAGTCGGCGGTGGCGTGGATGTCGGCCTCGGGCTCGACGTGGGCCCGCACGGCCTCGGCCGCGGCCGCCCAGTCGGCGGTGCCCGGCTCGCTGCCACCGACCACGTCGGTGAGGTCGAGCACCGACGGCACGTCGGTCACCGAGACGAACGAGGAGCGGGCGTCGGTGATGACGCCGTCACGCACGGTCACGGCGGCCGCGACCCCGGCCAAGGCGTAGTCGCCGTGGCGCCGGGCCGACTCCGCGAAGGCCGTGGCCGTGCCGGGGGCGAAGCGGGGGAAGCGGACGGCGACCGCCAGCTCGTCCTCGGCCAGCGACGTCTCGAGGGGCCCCTGGAAGAAGTCCACCGCGGCGATCTCGCGGGCGCCGCGCGGGCCGGTGGCCTCCACCACGCCGCCGGTGAGGGCGAGGATGGCCGGCATCTCGCCGGCGGCGTCGGCGTGGGCGATGGAGCCCACCGTGGTCCCGCGGTTGCGGATGGCGGGGTGGGCGACGTTGACGAGCGCCTGGCGCAGGAGCGGCAGCGCGGCATACGCACCCTCGTGGTACTCGAGCTCGGCGTGCCGCACCAGGGCACCCACGCGGACCGCGTCGTCGCCGACCTCCACCTGGTCGATGCCGGTCACCCGGTTGATGTCGACGAGGTGGGCCGGGGAGGCCAGGCGCATGTTGAGGACCGGGATCAGGCTCTGGCCACCGGCGAGGATCTTGCCGTCGTGGCCGACCTGCGCGAGGACGCTGACGGCCTCCTCGACGGAGCGGGGTGCGTGGTGCACGAAGGGTGCGGGCTTCACCGGACTGATCCTGCCTGTTTTGTGCTGGGGGAACTAGGTGTTCTGCTGCGTTGTGCGGTCCCGGGTTTGGCAACTCTTGCCGAGTGTCCCGGGTGGTATGCCGCAGGCCCCCGATCACGGCGGATCGGGGGCCTGCGGTACGTGCCGCCCCGATGGGTTCCGGGGGGCTTGGTCGGGTCAGTGCTTGCGCAGGTCGGGACCGCCGGGCTTGTCCTGGTAGAGGTCGTCGATGCCGTCCTGGTCGCCGTACCCCGCCTCGCGGGTGGTGATCAGCGTCGTGGAGGGATCGGCCCGCAGGCGCAGGTCCTCGGGGGCCAGCGAGCGGGCCAGGTGGTAGGCGCCGACCGCCACGATGGTGCCGAGCGCGATGCCGCCGAGGGTGAAGTCGTCGGTGAACTTCAGCTGGACGTCGCCGATGCCGATGACGATGCCGGCCGCGACGGGCACGAGGTTGATCGGGTTGCCGAAGTCGACGCCGTTCTCCTTCCAGATCTTGGCACCGAGCAGGCCGATCATGCCGTAGAGCACCACGGTGATGCCGCCGAGGACGCCGCCCGGGGTCGACGCGACGAGCGCTCCGAACTTGGGCGACAGGCCGAAGAGGATCGCCACCATCGCTGCGACGTAGTAGGCGGCCGTCGAGTAGACGCGGGTGGCGGCCATGACACCGATGTTCTCGGCGTAGGTCGTCGTCGGCGAGCCACCGACCGCGGAGGCGAGGGCGGTGCCGATGCCGTCACCGGCGATGGCGCGGCCCATCACGGGGTCGAGGTCGTGGCCGGTCATCTCGGCGACGGCCTTGACGTGCCCGGTGTTCTCTGCGATCAGCGCGATGACGGCCGGCAGCACCAGCAGGATCGCGGCCATCGAGAAGGTGGGGGTGTGCCAGCCGGCGACCTCCTTGCCGTCAGCCATGAAGGTCTGCTGGGGGAACCCGAGCCAGGCGGCGTCCGCGACGCCGTCGAGGTTGACGCGCCAGTGGGTGGTGACCTTGCCGACGGCGGGGTCGAGGGAGGTGATCTTGCCGAAGACCAGGTCGAAGACCCACGAGAGCACGAAGCCGAAGATCAGCGAGAGGAAGACGGCGATGCGGCCGAGGAAGCCCTTGAGGGCAACGGCGCAGACGATGGCGAACGTCATGACGATCAGGGCGATCCACTGGTCCTGCGGCCAGTAGATGTCGGCCACGACCGGTGCGAGGTTGAAGCCGATGAGCATGACCACGGCACCGGTGACGACCGGGGGCAGCACCTTGTGCAGCACCGTCGAGCCGAGGAAGTGGATGGCCACACCGACGAGGGCGAGCACGACACCCGCGACGAGGATCGCGCCCGTCACCGTCTGGGAGTCGCCGCCCTGGGCGCGGATGGCTGCCACCGCACCGACGAACGAAGCCGAGGTGCCGAGGTAGCTCGGCACCTTGCCCTGCACGATCAGCAGGAAGCAGATCGTGGCGATGCCGCTCATCATGATCGCGAGCTGGGCGTTGAGGCCCATGATGAGGGGGAAGACGAACGTCGCGCCGAACATGGCGACGACGTGCTGGGCGCCGAGGCCGATGGTCTTGCCCCACGACAGACGCTCGTCAGGTGCGACGACGTCAGTGGGGCCCATGGTCTTTCCGTCCCCGTGCAGTTTCCAACCCAAGCCCAAGGCCATGCCGTCTCCTTCACTGCGGCCCGTCATCCGATATGACGTGGCTCAGCCCCCACAGGGGTTAGGCGAAAACTAGCGCCACACAGGGGTATTCGTTTCGGCAATAGTTGATACCGCGCGGGGCGTGTCGTTCGTCAGGTCTTGCTTTGTCACGGGCCTGTAACGAGAGGCACTCAGATACCGCGCATTTGGTGCACTTTGAGCGCGAGGGCGAGCGTCAGGCGCAGCTGGGGGTCGGTGGTGAACGGGCCCAGCATCTTCTCCAGCTTCACGATGCGGTAGCGCAGCGTGTTGTAGTGGAAGAAGAGCAGCCGCGCGGTCTCCGCGACGTTCATGTTCGTGTCGATGAGGATGCTCAGCGTCTGGCGGAGGTCGGCGTACTCGGGCGAGTCGTCGGTGGCCAGCTCGCCGAGCGACTCCTCAACGAACCGGCGCAGGTGCCTGCTGTCGGGGATCAGCGCGAGCAGGCGGAAGATACCCAGGCCGTCGAAGTGGGTCAGGGCGCCGTCGCCGTGCATCTGCCGGCCGACCGTCACCGCGTTGAGCGCCTCGTCGTAGGCCTGGGGCAGCTGCGCCACCGAGTCGATCGGGCGTGAGACGCCGGTCGAGAAGGTGCGTCGCCCGCCACCGCCGTCGCCCCGGACGACGCGGGCGACCTCGGACACCGCGCGCATGATGCGGTCGGTGTCGGAGGGGTCGCTCACCGGGAGCAGCGTGACCACCTCCTGGCTGAAGCCCATCACCGGGCACTGCGGGTCCCGCACGGCGACCGCGTGGGTCCAGGCCCGGGCGAACCGGTGCTGCAGCGACCTGACCTCCTCGGCCGAGCGTGTGGTGTGCGCGTCGTCCTCGTCGGTCTCGGCGACGACGACGACCATGGGCCGGTCGATGTCCCAGCCGAGCGACCGGGCGTGCGCGATGGCCTCGTCGGTGGTGCCGGCCCTCCCGGCCAGGGCGTCGCGCAGGAACTCCGCGCGGTACTTGCTCTCCACCGCCGAGACGGCCTGTTCCTTGGTGATGGCCAGGGCGGCGACGGTGGCGGCGCGCTCGAGCACCCGGACGTCGTCACCGGTGAGCATGCGGTGGCTGCAGAAGGCGACGAGCAGGCCGTGGTCGAGTGCACCGGCGACGATGCGCACGGCGGCCCGGTGTGCCTCGGGGCCGTGCAGCGGGCGGATGCCGACGGGCTCGTTCTCGGTGATGAGGCGCCCGGTGCGGTCGAAGCAGTCGAGGGAGAGGGCGTGCTCGAGCTCGCCGTTGGGGCCGGCGCTGGCGAGCACCCGTCCGTCGGTGGTCGTCACCATCGCGGCTCCGTCGAAGAAGCCCACGAGCTGCTCGCAGAGGTCCTCGAGCGACCCGCCGGCGAGGACGATCTGGACCAGTACCCGGTGCACCTCCTCGAGCCGGTCGAGCACCGAGGTCTGGTGGTCGAGCATGGCGCCGAGCGCCTCGGTGTTGAGCTGCTCGCCGGCGTCAGGATCGGGCACGACCAGCAGCGCCAGACCGGCGTCCACCGCGGCGGACCTCCACGGTGGCCCTGCCTCCGGGGTGGTACCTGTGGTGACCGCCAGGGCGGCCACCCCGGCCCGGGCGAGGCGCTCGAGCACGTCGGGTTGGCGGTCCAGGGCGGCGTCCGCCGCGTCGGACCGGGCGATCACCAGGTGGTGACGCAGGGAGCCGCCCGTCTCCAGCAGGTCCAGGGCCTGGGTGAGGGTGGAGGTGCGCACCACCGGTGCCTGGAGCTGGCCGGCCGAGGCCCGCACCACGGCATGACGTGCCGAGGGGAGCTCGGTGACCACGCGCAGCGGGACGCCCGAGACCGTCGGCTCGCCCGAGGGGGATGTCAAGTCGCCGTCAATGCGGGGCTGATCGTTGGCAACTTTCACCATGAAGGAAGGGTAACCGGGCTCGATAGCGTCGCCTGCACCGGTCGGGCGCCCAGCCTGTGCTGGGCGCCCGACCGCCCGACCACCCCAGACCCGGAGGGAAGCCAGGTTGGCCCACGCAGGCGTCCCCGCCCGATGGCCCGCCGCAGTGTCGCCCCTGCTGGCGGAGGCGGTGCAGGCCGCGCCCCGGCCCGCCCGGGTGCTGGCCGCCTTCCCGACGGCGCTCTACCTCCACCTCGACAGCAGGGCCGACGAGCCGCACCGCCCGGCCGCGGAGCCGCGGGTCCGGCAGGTGCTGCCGGTGCTCACCCGTGACGCACTGCGGCTGCCCACCGGCCTGCGCCTGGGGGAGCCGGCGGCCTCGGTCGCCTGGGGCGTCGAGCAGGGAGCCGACGTCGTGGTCGGCGCCGGGCGGGTCCGCCTGCCGGGTGCCGACGTGGTGGCGGTGCGCACCTGGCGCCCCACCCGGGTGCCCAACCCGGCCTCGCCGGTGCAGCAGGCTGCCCTGGCCTCGGGGCTCGACGCGCTCGAGCCGGCGACCGGCGGGGCCGTCCTGCGGGACGTCGCCCGCGACCTCACCGTCGCCGCCCTGGCCGCGGCAGACCCCTCCCTGCCGGCCAGTCCGGCCGGCGCGGGAGTGAGGCGGCTCGTCGCGACGCTCGTGGGCGCCGGAGACGGTCTCACCCCCAGTGGTGACGACGCCCTGTGCGGGGTCGTGCTCGCCCTGCGCGCGGCGGGAGCTCCCGCCGAGGCGTGCTCGACGCTGGCCGCCGAGGTCGACCGGGCCCTGCCCTCCACCACCAGCCTGTCGGCGTCCCTCCTCCACGCGGCACTGGGGGGCTATGCCGTGCCCGAGGTCGTCGCCCTCGTCGGGGCGCTCGGCCGCGGTGACCTCGGCACGGTCGCCCGCGTGCTCCCCGGTGTGCTCGCCATCGGCCACAGCTCGGGCGCCGACCTGCTCGCCGGCGCCGCCGGCGCCCTCGAGGCACTGGCCGGGGCCGTCCCCGGCCCCACCGACCTGTTCCTGTCCGACAGCCCCCCGACCACCTCACACCCCCAACCGGAAGGAGCCCGCCGTGTCTGACCACGTCGAGCTGCGCCGCGGCGCCTACTACGACTCCGTGAGCCTCATGCAGGTCTCGCGCACGGTGGCGTCTGCGCCCGGTGTCGAGGCCGCGCAGGTGGCCATGGCCACCGACCTCAACACCGACGTCATCCGCAGCATGGGCTTCGAGGTCCCGGCCGATACCGCGGCCAACGACCTCATCGTGGCGATCCGCGGCGACGAGGTGGGCATCGAGGCAGGCAAGGCATCCCTCGAGGCGGCGCTCGCCGACCTCAAGAGCGCCGGGGCCCACTCCGGCGGGTTCGGCGAGGCCCCGCCCCGGCGAACCCTCGGCGGCGCCATCGAGTCCTCCGAGGCGAACCTGGCGCTGGTCTCCGTGCCCGGCCAGCACGCCGCCGTCGAGGCGTTCGACGCCATCAACCGCGGCGTCTCGGTGATGGTGTTCTCCGACAACGTCCCCGTGGAGGACGAGATCCGCCTCAAGGACGCAGCCGCAGCCGCGGACGTGCTCGTCATGGGCCCCGACTGCGGCACCGCGGTCGTCGGTGGCGTGGCCCTCGGCTTCGCCAACGCCGTGCGCCCGGGGGCGGTCGGCATCGTCGCCGCATCGGGCACCGGGGCCCAGCAGGTCATGTGCCTGCTCGACGCCGCCGGCGTCGGCATGAGCCACTGCCTCGGGGTGGGTGGCCGCGACCTGTCCTCGCAGGTGCAGGGACGCTCCACCCGCCAGGCCCTCGCGGCGCTCGCCGCCGACGAGGCGACCACCTCGGTCATCGTCGTCTCCAAGCCCCCGGCCGCCGAGGTGCTCGCCGAGATGCAGGCGTATGCCGCGGGGCTGGGTGTGCCGGTCCACTGGGCCACGCTCGGGGCCGGCCGCGCCGACCTCACCGCAGCGGTCGAGGAGGCACTGCGCGCTGACGGCCACGCTGTGCCCGAGTGGCCGTCGTGGGCCACCCAGCAGCAGCCCGCCCCCAGCGGCGCGCTCCGCGGGCTGTTCTGCGGCGGCACCCTCGCCGACGAGGCGATGCTCATCGCGAGCGAGCAGCTCGGCGGCATCCGGTCCAACATCCCGCTCTTGCCGGAGCTGGCCCTCGGCGCCGACCTGCGCGACGACTCCCACGTGGTCATCGACTTCGGTGACGACGGCATGACCCAGGGCCGGGCGCACCCGATGATCGACCCGTCCCTGCGGCTCGAGCGCATCGCCTCGGAGGCCAAGGACCCGACGTGTGGGGTGCTGCTGCTCGACCTGGTGCTGGGCTACGGCGCCCACGAGGACCCGGCGGACGAGCTGGCCGACGCGATCCGGTCCGCGCGGAGCGCCGCGCAGGAGTCCGGTCGCGAGCTGCCGGTCGTCGTGTCGCTGACGGGCGTCGAGAACGACCCCCAGGGCCTGCAGCGCTGCGCCACGGCGCTGCAGCAGGCCGGGGCTTCGGTGTTCCTCTCGAACGCCGCGGCCACGCGCCACGCCCTCTCGCTGCTGCCCGCCGGCCAGAAGGCCGTCGACTCGACCGCCCAGGAGAACTGACATGACCACGAGCCCGCTGCACGGCCTGTTGTCCGCCGACGTCTCGGTCGCCACGGCCGGCGTCTCCCTGTTCGCCGACGCCCTGCGCGCCCAGGCGGTGCCCGTCACCGAGGCGGCCTGGCAGCCCCCGCTCGACGGCACGGCCGCTCACCTGTCCGTCGTGCTGGCCGACCCGCGCCGCGAGCCGGCCAACGCCGAGGCGCTGCGCCGCATGACGGCGGCTGGTGCCGACCTCGTCGACGTCCGTCCGGCCCACGAGGCGCTCGGCCTCGACAAGGGCACCTTCCTGCACGCCGGACCGCCCATCACCTGGGACCGGGCCTCGGGACCGCTCAAGGGCGCCCTGATCGGAGCGATGCTCTTCGAGGGCCTCGCCGACACCGTCGAGGAGGCGGAGGCCGGGCTCGCCAAGGGCGATGGCATCACCCTCGAGCCGTGCCACCACCGCGACGCCGTCGGCCCGATGGCCGGTGTCATCTCCCCGTCGATGTGGGTCTACGAACTGCGCGACGAGGTGCACGACGGCACCTCCTGGTGCTCCCTGAACGAGGGCTTGGGCAGGGTGCTGCGCTACGGCGCCTACGGCAGCGAGGTCATCGACCGCCTGCACTGGATGAACTCCGTGCTCGGACCGCTGCTCCAGCAGGCCGTGCGCAAGGCCGGGCCCATCGACGTCAAGGCGATCATCGCCCAGATGCTCCAGATGGGCGACGAGGGCCACAACCGCAACCGGGCCGGAAGCCTCATGCTGCTGCGCGAGCTGCTCCCCGCCCTCATCACCGCCGAGGGCTCCTCCGACGACATCGCCGAGGCGGTGCGGTTCTCCGGGGCCAACGAGCACTTCTTCCTCAACCTCGGCATGCCGGCCTGCAAGCTGTCGACCATGGCCGCCCACGGAATCCCCGGCTCCTCGGTCGTGACCACGATGGCCCGCAACGGCACCGACTTCGGCATCCGGGTCTCGGGCACCGGCGACGAGTGGTTCACCGGTCCGGCGAATACGCCGGAGGGCCTGTTCCTCGGCTCCTACGGCCCCGAGGACGCGAACCCCGACATCGGCGACTCGGCGATCACGGAGACCGCCGGCATCGGCGGCTTCGCCATGGCCGCGGCCCCGGCGATCGTGCGCTTCGTCGGCGGCGACGTGCCGTTCGCCCTCCGGGCGACGCAGACGATGTACGAGATCACGGTCGGCGAGCACACGGCATACCAGGTGCCCATCCTCGAGTTCCGCGGCACGCCCACCGGCATCGACGTCTCGGCGGTCGCCCGCACGGGCATCCTGCCGCAGATCAACACCGGGATGGCCGGTCGCGTGGCGGGCACCGGGCAGGTGGGCGCCGGGCTGGTCACGCCCCCGGAGCAGTGCTTCACCGGGGCGCTGCGGGCGCTCGCCGCGCGCGCCTAGGGCTCGCGCCCTGCCGGGTCAGCCCGGACGGGGGGCGACGTCGACGTCGTCCCCCGTCGCGAGGTCGGCGCACTCGACCAGGTCGTGCGGGTGGGCCGCGAGGTACGCGCGGGCGCCCTGGTCGCCGGCGGCGGACGCGAGCACGCCTGCCCAGTGGTCGCGGCCCAGCACCACGGGGTGGCCCGGGACCCCGTCGTATGCCGCGCGGCCCAGGGCCGTGGGCGCGGTGCCGACGACCGCGAGCACCCGGCTCACGACCTCGGGGCCCACGTCGGGCGTGTCGACGAGGCCGACCACCGCGCAGTCCGTGCCGGAGCCCTCGAGTGCACGCAGGCCGGTCGCTAGCGAGGGCCCCATCCCCTCTGCCCAGTCGCCGGCGACCACCGCGTCGGCCCAGGGCAGCCCCTCCACCAGCGCCGTCACGGACTCGGCCGCCGCGCCCGTGACGACGACGACCCGCGCGCACCCGCCCTCGTGCAGGGCGCGCGCCGCGCGCCGCACCCACGGCTCGCCGCCCTCGGAGCGGACGAGGGCCTTGGGGCCGCCCATCCGGCGGCCGGCCCCGGCAGCCAGCAGCAGTCCGGTCGCGCCACGCATGGCGCCAGCGAACCACATCGTCGGTGCCGCCGAGGGCCGGCCGGGGCCGCGTGGCAGGATACGGAGGCGTGACGGCGCGCATCCTCGACGGCAAGGCGGTCCTGGCGACCATCAAGGACGAGCTGAAGGCGCGGGTGGCGGCGCTGGCAGAGCGGGGCGTCGTGCCCGGTCTCGGCACCGTACTGGTGGGCGACGACCCGGGCAGCCACTGGTACGTCGGCGCCAAGCACCGCGACTGCGCCGAGATCGGCGTGACGAGCATGCGCCGCGACCTGCCGGCGGGGTCCTCGCTCGATGAGGTGCTCGAGGTCGTGGCCGAGCTGAACGCCGACCCCGCCTGCACCGGCTTCCTCGTCCAGCAGCCGACCGGGCTCGACGAGTTCACGATCCTCTCCGCGGTCGACCCCTCCAAGGACGTCGACGGCCTGCACCCGACCAACCTCGGCTGGCTCGTGCTGGGCAAGGCGGCCCCGCTGCCGTGCACCCCGATGGGCATCATCGAGCTGCTGCGCCGCCACGAGGTGCCGATCGCCGGCGCGAAGGTCGCGGTCGTCGGTCGCGGCATCACGGTGGGGCGCCCGCTGGGCCTGATGCTGACCCGCCGCAGCGAGAACGCCACCGTCGTGCTCTGCCACACCGGCACGCGCGACCTCGCCGCCGAGGTGCGTTCGGCCGACATCGTCGTCGCCGCGGCGGGAGTGCCGAACCTCGTCACCGCCGATATGGTCAAGCCCGGCGCCGCCGTGCTCGACGTCGGCGTCAGCCGCATCGTCGCCGAGGACGGGACCTCCAAGGTGGCCGGCGACGTCGACCCCGGTGTGGCCGAGGTCGCCGGGTGGGTGAGCCCGAATCCCGGGGGCGTGGGGCCGATGACGCGCGCCATGCTCCTGACCAACGTGGTCGAGGCGGCCGAGCGCGCCGCATCCGGGGCCTGAGCCCCCGGTGACCGCACCCAAGCTGGGGTGGTGGTGGGTCGCCACCCCCGTGTTGCTGGCCGGCCTCGCCCTCTTCGCGCTCGACCGGGTGCGCCTCGCGGGCTTCGTCCTGGCTGCCGGCCTGGGCCTGGCCGCGCTGCTGCGGCTGGTGCTGCCCGCTTCGAGGAGCGGCGGCCTTGCCGTGAGGTCACGGGCGGTCGACGTGCTCACCATGGCCGGGCTCGGCGTCGCGCTCGCGGTCATCACCGCCGTGCTCGACCTCACCCCCCAGACCTGAGGCTCGGCTCAACCGGCACCGCGCTCGTCCACCAGGGCCGCCAGGCCGTCGAGCACCCGGGCCAGGCCGAACGCCCAGGCGTGCTCGGGGTCGTGGGCAGACCCCTGCGCCGCGCCAGCCGCGCTCCCGACGCGCGCCGCTCGCGGGTAGGCGGCGGGGTCGAGCACCCGGGCCAGCAGCGGGGCGTTGGCCTCCCACCACGCCGTGTCGTCCATCGCCGACTCCACCTGCGCCCGCCGGGTGGCCTCCGCGGCCCTCGCGTGGTTCTGCACGAAGCCGAGCAGGAAGGCCAGCGCCGCGTCGGTCTCGACGTCGCCGAGGCCGGTGCCGTCGAACACCGCCAGCTCGTGCTCGTACTTCGCCATCACTCCCGGCCCGAGTGGTGGGCGGCTCGAGGCGGCCACCTCGGCGACCCAGGGGTGCTGCTCGAACAGGGCCCGGTTGGCCTCGGCCACGGTTGTGACCCGGCGTCTCCACGACCGGCTGCGCCGACGCGGGCGGTCCATTGCGAGGTAGACGGCGTCGACCATGAGGTCGAGCAGCTCGGCACGGCCCGGCACGTAGGTGTAGAGCGACATCGGGGCCACGCCGACCTGCTCGGCGACCGCCCGCATGGTGACGGCCTCCAGCCCGCGCTCGTCGGCGAGGGCCAGGGCTGCGTCGACCACGTCGTCGACGCTGCGTGACGGCCGGGGCCCCCGACGCCGCGGGGCGGGCGCGTCGACGCCGCAGTGGCGCCACAGCAGGGCCAGGGTGCGGTCCGGGTCACCGGCCCCGGTGCGGTCGGTGGGCATGGGAATGATCCTGCCAGAGACGACGTTGTATGCCGTACGTCGTACGAAGTACGACGAGCCCGCCTGTCCGCCACCCACCCCGGGAGTCCCGCATGCACATCACCGAGTCCGCCTTGTCGCTCAACGTCGCCGACGTGGGGGCGTCCGCCCGCTGGGCCGAGCAGCACCTCGGCTTCAGCCTCCAGATGGAGGCCGACGGATTCGCCTCGCTGCAGCACCCGGAGGCGGGTTTCAACCTCATCTTCCTGCGCACCGGCCTCGAGACGTTCAAGCCCGCCTCGGTCGCGGGCCCCGCCGACGGCCTGCTCGTCGTCTTCGTGGTCGACGACGTCGACGCCGAGCTCGCCCGCCTGCAGGCGGAGGGGGCCACGGTCGTCACGCCACCGGAGACCGAGCCCTGGGGCGAGCGCTACGCCCAGGTGGCCGACCCGAACGGTGTGGTCTACCAGCTCGTGCAGTGGGTGCACGAGCCGCCGCAGGGCTGAGCGCGGGAGCCGGCCACGCGGCATACCCGCTCCCGCACACGAGCGGCCCGCCCCCACCGGGGACGGGCCGCGTCGTCGTGTGCCGGGGTCGACCTCAGCCGATGAGGCCGAGGCCGCGCACGGCGTCGCGCTCCTCCTCGAGCTCCTTGACGGAGGCGTCGATCTTCGAGCGGGAGAAGTCGTTCACCTCGAGGCCCTGGACGATCTCCCAGCGGCCGTCCTTGACGGTGACGGGGAAGGAGGAGATGAGGCCCTCGGGCACTCCGTAGGAGCCGTCGGAGCAGACGGACATCGAGACCCAGTCGCCCTCGGAGGTGCCCAGGGCCCAGTCGCGGGCGTGGTCGATGGTGGCGCTGGCCGCCGAGGCCGCCGAGGACGCGCCGCGGGCCTCGATGATGGCCGCGCCGCGCTTGGCGACGGTCGGGATGAAGGTGTTCTCCAGCCACTCCTGGTCGTTCACCGTCTCGGCGGCGTTCTTGCCCGAGACCTTGGCGTTGAACAGGTCGGGGTACTGCGTCGCCGAGTGGTTGCCCCAGATCGTCATGTTGGTGATCTCGGTGACCGGCACGCCCAGCTTGGCCGACAGCTGCGAGATGGCGCGGTTGTGGTCGAGGCGGGTCAGGGCCGAGAAGCGCTCGCGCGGGATGTCGGGCGCGTTGCTCATCGCGATGAGGGCGTTGGTGTTGGCCGGGTTTCCGGTCACCGTTACCCGGATGTCGTCGGCCGCGACCTCGTTCAGGGCCTTGCCCTGCGGGGCGAAGATGCCGCCGTTGGCCTCGAGCAGGTCGCCGCGCTCCATGCCCGGGCCGCGCGGGCGGGCGCCGACGAGCAGGGCGTGGTTGACGCCGTTGAAGATGGTGTTGGGGTCGTCGCCGATCTCCACCCCGGCCAGCGTCGGGAAGGCGCAGTCGTCGAGCTCCATGACGACGCCCTCGAGGGCCTTGAGGGCGGGGGTGATCTCGAGGAGGCGCAGCTCGACGGGGGTCTCCGGGCCGAACAGCGCACCGCTGGCGATCCGGAAGAGGAGGCTGTAGCCGATCTGGCCGGCCGCGCCGGTGACGGCGACCTTGACGGGGGTTGTGCTCACGGTTGGCCCTTCACATCGCTGGGTTGGGAGGGTCCTTCACGGACCATCGCGACGTTAGCAGGGTCCCGCGCAGGGCTCCTTCGGTGGCTAGGCTCCGGCCCATGCCGATCCCCGAGTACGTCCGGTACCTGCGCAGCCACGTGGGCAACGACCTGCTCCTGCTGCCCGGCGTCAGCGGGGCGGTGCTGAACGAGCGGGGAGAGGTGCTGCTGCACCAGCGCTCCGACAACGGCCAGTGGGCGCTCGTCAGCGGCATCCTGGAGCCGGGGGAGCAGCCCGCCGAGGCGCTCGTGCGCGAGGTCGAGGAGGAGACTGCCGTCGTGGTCGAGGTCGTCGGGCTCACCAGCGTGTGGGTCACCCCGCAGGTGACGCACCCCAACGGCGACCGGGCGCAGTACGTCAACCTCTGCTTCCTGTGTCGCCACGTCTCCGGTCAGGCGCGGGTGGCGGACGACGAGTCGACCGCGGTGGGCTGGTTCGCGCCCAGCGACCTGCCCGACGGCATGGCCGAGTCCTCGCTGCGCAAGCTCGAGCTCGCGCTCGCCTTCGACGGCGCGGCCTGGTTCGAGGCGGTGGGACGTCCGGACCGGTCCGCCGAACCCGAGCCGCTCGTGGTGCTCGATGGTGTGGGTCCGGAGCCGGTGGAGGTGCGCCGTGCCCGGCGCGAGGACGTGCCCGCCATCGTGGCCCTGCTCGCCGACGACGCGCTCGGCGAGTCCCGCGAACACCCCGGCGACCTCTCGCCCTACCTCGCCGCCTTCGCGCGCATCGACGCCGACCCGGCGCACCTGCTCGTCGTCGCCGGCGCCGGGGGCGAGGTCGTCGGCACCCTCCAGCTGACCGTCCTGCCGGGGCTGTCGAGGGGCGGCGCGCTCCGCGCCCAGGTCGAGGCCGTCCGGGTGGCCGACTCCCAACGGGGGGAGGGGCTCGGCCAGGCGCTGCTGCTCTGGGCGGTCGAGGAGGCCCGGGCCCGCGGATGCACCCTCGTGCAGCTCACCACCGACAAGCAGCGCACCGACGCCCACCGCTTCTACGAGCGGCTGGGGTTCGTCGCCTCGCACGAGGGCCTGAAGCTGCACCTGGAGACGGCATGAGCAGCCTCGAGAGCGACCTCGTCGCGCTGGGCGAGCGCTTCGTCGCCGGGGCCAGCCCGCGGTTCAAGGACTTCCGCGTCGACTTCGAGAAGATCAGCAACGCGGCGTCCCGGACCATGCGCGTCGAGGAGGACGACCTCGACCTGGCAAAGGCGATGTACTTCGACACCGACTGGGCCCTGCGGCTGCCGCTCCAGCGGCGGTACGCCGCCGTGGGCGCTTGGGAGCCACTGGTGAAGTACCACCTCACCAGGACCAAGCGCTACTGGAGCAGCACCTCGCCGTTCCCCGACGAACCGGCCCAGGCCGTGCTCGATCTGTTCGCCGAGCACGGCCGGGCCGACCTCGGGCTCACCCTCGTGCGCACCCACGTCGAGGTGATGCTCAAGCGGCTCCGCAGGGACCTGTCGAAGCGCAACCCGCGCGGCCCCGGTAAGCAGTACGACGAGGCGACCCGCCGGATCCTCTCGGCCATGGATGCCGCGGTCGCGGCACACATCCCGGAGAGCAAGCGCGACTTGCTGCGCGACCTCGAGGCCGTGGAGCCCTACGTCATGGCCCACGGCAGCAAGGACGACCACGCTTGGTTCGCGGAGGTCCGCCGCGAGGTCTGGATGGAGCGGCGCGCCTGACGGCCCCGGGATCCCGGACCGGCGGTGCCGAGGGATCCCGGACCGGCGGCCGCCGTCAGGGCTTGAGCACGACCTTGATGCAGCCGTCGGCCTTCTGCTGGAACAGCTCGTAGGCGGCGGGCGCCTCCTCGAGCGACGGCCGGTGCGTTGCCAGCGTCTCGAGACCCAGGACGTCGTCGTCCTGCTCCACGACGGGCAGGATCTCGCCGATCCAGCGCTTCACGTGGCACTGGCCCAGGCGCATCGTGATGCCGCGGTCGAACATCTCCATCAGCGGCATCGGGTCGACCTCACCGCCGTAGACGCCGCTCACCGACACCGTCCCGCCGCGACGCACGGCCTTGATGGCGGTGGTGAGGGCGTCGACGCGGTCGGTGCCCATCGTGTCGACCATCGGCCTCGCCACGGCGTCCGGGAGGAGGCCGACCGCCTTGATCGCGGTCTCCATGACGGGGTTGCCGTGGGCCTCCATCCCGACCGCGTCCAGCACGCCGTCGGCTCCGCGGCCCACGGTCAGCTCGATCAGCGCATCGGCCACGTTGTCGACCTCGTCGAGGTTGACCGTCTCCATGCCGTACATGCGCGCGAGCTCGAGCCGCTCGGGCACCCGGTCGACGCCGATGACCCGGCGTCCCTGGTGCAGGCCGATCCGCCCGGCGAGCTGCCCCACCGGGCCGAGTCCGAGCACCGCCAGCGTGCCGTCCTCGGGCACGTCGGCGTAGGCCACGCCCTGCCACGCGGTGGGCAGGATGTCGGAGAGGTAGAGGTACCGCTCGTCAGGCGCCTCGTCGGGGACCTTGATGGGCCCGAAGTGGGCCTGCGGCACGCGCAGGTACTCCGCCTGCCCGCCGGGCACCGACCCGTAGAGCTCGGTGTAACCGAACAGGGAGGCGCCCTTGCCGTGGGCGCGGTTCTGCGTGGTCTCGCACTGGGCGAACAGGCCGCGCGAGCACATCCAGCACGAGCCGCAGGAGATGTTGAACGGCACCACCACCCGGTCGCCGGGCTTGAGGTGCGTGACCTCGGGGCCGACCTCCTCGACGACGCCCATGGGCTCGTGGCCGAGGATGTCGCCCTGGTGGAGGTAGGGCCCGAGCACCGTGTACAGGTGCAGGTCAGAGCCGCAGATCGCCGTCGACGTCACCTTGACGATCGCGTCGGTGGGCTCGCTGATGACCGGGTCGGGCACCGTCTCGACGCTCAGCTTCTCCCTGCCCTGCCAGGTCAGTGCACGCACGGTCGGCTCCCTTCCTCGACTGTCTGGGCTCGCCTCGTTCACGCTAGGTGAGCGCGCACGAATCGACATCTCGAGCAGGCGCCCCGTTGCCGGCACCGCGTGCGGGTTGACCAGGTGGACCGCAGACTGGCCGGGTGAGCACTGGAGCCGATGGAGCCGGCCGCACGGCATACCGGGTTGACCCGAAGCCGATCGCGCTGGTCGCGGGAGCGAGCCGGGGGCTGGGGCTGCTCATCGCCCGTGAGCTGGCCGCGCGCGGCCACCGCCTCGTCGTGTGCGCGCGCGACGCCGACGCGCTCGAGCAGGCGGCCGCCGACCTGCGCGGCCGGGGCGCCGACGTGCACACGGAGGTGTGCGACGTCGCCGACAACGGCGCGGTGACCACCATGGTCAGCAGGGCGGAGGCGCGGCTCGGCCCCATCGACACCCTGGTCGTGGTGGCCGGCGTCATCCAGGTCGGGCCGCTCGAGTCGCTGGAGCGGGCCCACTTCCAGGAGGCGGTCGGCACGATGCTCTGGGGCCCGGTCAACTGCGCGCTCGCCGTCGCGCCCCGGATGCGCGACCGCGGCCGCGGGCACATCGCCACGGTCACCTCCATCGGCGGCTTCGTCAGCGTGCCCCACCTGCTGCCCTACTCGACGGCGAAGTTCGGTGCCGTGGGCTTCACGCAGGGCCTGCGGTCCGAGCTCGCCGGCACGGGCGTCACCGTGACCACCGTCGCGCCCGGGCTGATGCGCACCGGCTCGCACCTGCGGGCCACCTTCACGGGTGACCACGCCGCGGAGTACGCCTGGTTCGCGGCGGGAGCGTCGCTGCCGCTGGTCTCCATGGACGCCGAGCGCGCGGCGTCGAAGATCGTCGACGGCGTGCTGCGCGGCCGACCCCTCGTCGTGCTCACCCCGCTCGCGAAGGTCAGGATGCGGGTGGCCGGGTTGGCTCCCGCCACCACGATGCGCGTCATGGGGCTCATGGCACGGCTGCTGCCGGCCCCGCCCGCTGAGGGCGCCACTGGCACGCTCGAGGGTCGCGAGGCCGAGCGGCGGCTCGGCGACGGCGCTGCGCGGGTCGTGCGCGGCCTCACGGTGCTCGGCGAGCGGGCCGCGAGGCGCTTCAACGAGCGCTGAGCCCCTGCCGGTCGGGGGACCTAGGACTCTGGCAGCAGGAGCCGACACCGCCGAAGCGTGGAGGTGACTCCAGGAGGTGGTGACGATGCCGAGGCTGGGTGTCGCCGTGGTGAGGCAGTACGAGCGTGGCGTGGTGTTCCGGCTGGGGAGGCTGCGCAACGTCCGGGAGCCCGGGATGCGGTTCATGATCCCGCTGGTCGACCGCATGGAGAAGGTGAGCCTGCGGACGGTCACCATGCCGATCCCGTCGCAGCAGATCATCACGCAGGACAACGTCTCCATCGGCGTGGCCGCGGTCGCCTACTTCCGGCGGGTCGACCCGGTGCGCTCCATCATCGAGATCGAGAACGTCGAGTCCGCCGTCGGCCAGTACGCCCAGACGACCGTCCGCAACATGGTCGGCCGCTCCACCCTCGACGAGGTGCTCAGCAACACCGAGGCGCTCAACGAGGCCATCAAGCGGGTCCTGGACGTCACGACGGAGCAGTGGGGAGTGCTCGTGCAGCTGGTCGAGCTCAAGGACATCGAGCTGCCGTCGTCGATGCAGCGGGCGATGGCCAAGCAGGCGGAGGCCGAGCGGGAGAAGCGCGCCAAGATCATCGCCGCCGAGGGCGAGGCCCTCAGCGTCGGCAAGCTCGCCGAGGCCGCCGACGTGATCGCCAGGAGCCCCATTGCGCTCCAGCTGCGCAACCTGCAGGTGCTCTCCGAGATCGCCGTCGAGAAGAACTCCACCATCATCTTCCCGGCGCAGTTCTTCGAGAGCACCCGAACGGCCTTCGACTTCCTGCAACGTGAGAAGGACGAGTCCGCGCGCCTCCACGTGCCGGAGGCACCGCTGCCCGTGAGCGACCGCAACGGCGAGATGTCCTTCCCGTAGCACCGGTGACAGGTGTCCCGGGTCGTCACCCGTCAACAGGTGCCTCGGGTCGCCGGGCGGTGGTCCGCGAAGTCGGGGAGGATGCTGGCCATGACCCGGCGCTGGCTCTTCGCCGACCAGCTGGGTCCGCACTTCCGGTCGGGGCGCGAGGGCGTCCTGCTCGTCGAGAGCACCGCAGCGCTGGCCCGGCGCCGGTACCACCGGCAGAAGCTGCACCTGCTCCTGTCGGTCCTGCGGCACCGGGCGGCCGAGCTCGGTGACTCCGCGGTGCTGCTGCGCACGCGCACGTACGCCGAGGCCCTCGACCAGCTCGGTGAGACCGTGCGGGCCCACGAACCGACCTCGCGTGCGGCGGCCGACCTCGTCCACCGCCTGCTCGAGGACGGCCGCGTCGAGGCGGTCGACCCGACACCCGGCTTCAGCCTCGCCCGCGCCGACTTCGCCCAGTGGGCCGGTGGTCGCCGCCGGCTGCGCATGGAGGACTTCTACCGGTTCCAGCGCCAAAGGCTCGACCTGCTCGTCGACGACGGCCGTCCCGTCGGCGGGCGCTGGTCGTTCGACCAGGACAACCGGGAGCCGCCGCCCAAGGGGCGGGACCACCTCGACGTGCCGGCGCCCTACCGCCCGCGGGAGGACGAGATCGACGCGCAGGTGCGAGAGGACCTCGACCGCTGGGAGCGCGACGGCGTCGTGAGCACCGTCGGCAGCGACGGTCCGAGGCTCTTCGCCGCCACGCGCCGCGAGGCCGTCACGGCGCTCGAGCGCTTCGTCACCGAACGCCTGCCGGCTTTCGGGCCGCACGAGGACGCCATGCTCCGGGGCGACTGGGCGATGGCCCACAGCCTTCTCTCCCCGACGCTGAACCTGGGCCTGCTGGACCCGGTCGAGGTGGTGCGCCGTGCGGTCCGGGCGTACGAGGAGGGGCAGGCGCCGCTGGCGTCGGTCGAGGGCTTCGTGCGCCAGGTCATCGGGTGGCGCGAGTACGTCTGGCACCTCTACTGGCACTTCGGCCCGACCTACCGGCGGCGCAACGCCTTCGCGGCGCATGAGCCACTCCCGCCCTGGTTCGACGACCTCGACGCCGACGCGGTCGACGCCGCCTGTCTGCACGACGTGCTGGCCGGTGTGCGGGACCGGGGGTGGGTGCACCACATCCCGCGCCTGATGGTCCTCGGCAGCTGGGCCGCGCAGCGCGGCTACGACCCGGACGAGCTGACGGAGTGGTTCCAGACCCGGTTCGTCGACGGCTACGACTGGGTCATGCCGGCCAACGTGGTCGGCATGAGCCAGCACGCCGACGGTGGCGCGATGGCGACCAAGCCCTACGTCGCCGGCGGCGCCTACATCAACAAGATGTCTGACTACTGCGGCGGCTGCCGCTACGACCCCAAGGTCAGGGCGGGGGAGCACGCGTGCCCGTTCACCGCCGGTTACTGGGCCTACCTCGACCGCAACGCGGAGCGGCTCGAGGGCAACCCGCGCCTCGCCCGCCCGCTCCAGCAGCGCCACCGCCTCGCGGACCTCGAGGACCTCGTCGCGCAGGAGCGGTCCCGCGGCGACGCGGCCCCTGACCGGCACCCTCAGACAGGTATGCCGGGTGGTCACCACGCGTGGTGACCACCCGGCATACCGGGGTGGGTGGTGCGCTGCGGCTAGCGCAGGGACGCCAGCGCGTCGTTGAAGGTCTTCGACGGGCGCATGACCGACGAGGCCTTGGCCTCGTCGGGGCGGTAGTAGCCGCCGATGTCGGCCGGCTGGCCCTGCACGCCGATGAGCTCGGTCGTGATGGCCTCCTCGTTGGCGCTCAGCGACTCCGCGAGCGGCGCGAACGCCTGTGCGAGCTCGGCGTCGTCGGTCTGCTTCGCGAGCTCGTCCGCCCAGAACATCGCGAGGTAGAAGTGGCTGCCGCGGTTGTCGATCTGCCCGACCTTGCGGGCCGGGGACTTGTTCTCGTTGAGCAGCCGCTCGGTCGCACGGTCGAGGGTGTCGGCGAGCACCGTCGCTCGCGGGTTGTCGGCCGTCGTCGCCATGTGCCGCAGGCTCTCGGCGAGGGCGAGGAACTCACCGAGGCTGTCCCAGCGCAGGTAGTTCTCCTGCACGAGCTGCTGCACGTGCTTGGGGGCGGAGCCGCCGGCGCCGGTCTCGAACAGGCCACCGCCGTTCATCAGCGGCACGACCGAGAGCATCTTGGCGCTGGTGCCCAGCTCGAGGATCGGGAACAGGTCGGTGTTGTAGTCGCGCAGCACGTTGCCGGTGACCGAGATGGTGTCCTCGCCGCGGCGGATGCGCTCGACCGAGAGCTTGGCCGCCTCGACCGGGGAGAGGATCTTGATGTCCAGGCCCTCGGTGTCGTGCTCGGGCAGGTACTGCTCGACCTTGGCGATGAGGTTGGCGTCGTGGGCGCGCTCGGGGTCGAGCCAGAACACCGCCGGCGTCTGCGAGGCGCGGGCGCGGGTGACGGCCAGCTTGACCCAGTCGCGGATCGGGGCGTCCTTGGTCTGGCAGGCGCGCCAGATGTCACCGGGCTGCACGTCGTGCTCCATGAGCACGTCGCCGGCGCTGCCCACGACCTGGACCTTGCCGGCCTCGGTCATCTCGAAGGTCTTGTCGTGGCTGCCGTACTCCTCGGCCTTCTGGGCCATGAGGCCGACGTTGGGCACCGAGCCCATCGTGGTCGGGTCGTAGGCGCCGTGGGCCCTGCAGTCGTCGATGACGGCCTGGTAGACGCCGGCGTAGGAGCTGTCGGGAATCACCGCGAGGGTGTCGTGCTCCTCGCCGTCCGGGCCCCACATGTGGCCGGAGGTGCGGATCATCGCCGGCATGGAGGCGTCGACGATGACGTCGCTCGGCACGTGCAGGTTGGTGATGCCCTTGTCGGAGTTGACCATGGCCAGGCGCGGGCCGTCGGCCAGGCCCTTCTCGATGGCGGCGCGGACCCCGTCGCGGACTCCCTCGGGCAGCTTGTCGAGCCCGCCCAGGATCGCGCCGAGGCCGTTGTTGGGGGAGAGGCCCGCGGCGGCGAGCTCGGTGCCGTAGGTCTCGAAGACCTCGGGGAGGAACGCGCGCACGACGTGGCCGAAGATGATCGGGTCGGAGACCTTCATCATCGTGGCCTTGAGGTGCACGGAGAAGAGGACGTCGTCGGCCTTGGCCGCGGAGACCTGCTCCTTGAGGAAGGCGTCGAGCGCGGCGGCGCGCATCACCGTGGAGTCGACGACCTCGCCCTCGAGGACCGTGAGGTTCTCCTTCAGCGGCGTGGTGCCCGACTCACCGACGAACTGGATGGTGAGGGTGTCGTCGGCGGGCATGACCACCGACTGCTCGTTGGAGCGGAAGTCGTCCTTGCCCATGGTGGCGACCCGGGTCCTGGAGTCGGCGCTCCACGCACCCATCGAGTGCGGGTGGCTGCGGGCGTAGTTCTTGACGGCCTGGGGGGCACGGCGGTCGGAGTTGCCCTCGCGCAGCACCGGGTTGACCGCGCTGCCCTTGACGCTGTCGTAGCGGGCGCGGGCGTCCTTCTCGTCGTCGGTCGCCGGCTCGTCCGGGTAGTCCGGCAGCGCGTAGCCCTGGGCCTGCAGCTCGGCGATGGCGGCCTTGAGCTGCGGCACCGACGCCGAGATGTTCGGCAGCTTGATGATGTTGGCCTCGGGGGTGGTGGCCAGCTGACCGAGCTCGGAGAGCGCGTCGCCGATCCGCTGCTCCTGCGGCAGGCGGTCGTCGAACGCCGCGATGATGCGTCCCGCCAGGGAGATGTCGCGGGTCTCGACCTCGACGCCGGCCGTGCCGGCGAACGCCTCGATGACCGGTAGGAACGAGTAGGTCGCCAGCATCGGCGCTTCGTCGGTGAGGGTGTAGATGATCTTGGCCATGAAGGCGGCACTCCTGCTGTCGTCGGGTCCTGCGGGCGCGAAAGGCGTGCGCAACGGCGGGCGCTCGAAGAAGAACGCGCTGTTCAGGCTAGCGAACGCGCCTCCGGCCGCGACCGGGGTGCCGACCTCAGCAAGCTGCCCCACCAGTCGCCGGGGGCACGTCCTCGGCGCGGATCTCGCCGGAGATGTCCTCCGTGCGCCGGTCGATGCTCGTGATGGAGATGAGGTGGACCAGCGTCAGCCTCAGACCGATGGCGATGGGCGCGAAGCCCACGGGCGCCCGGGCGTCCGTGGCGCCCAGGATGCTGTAGAGGAAGAAGACGGTCAGGAGGACCTCGGCGCACAGCACGGCCACGAGGCCGTAGCCGCCGGGGGAGTGCTCAGTGGGAAGGTGCCGAGCGCCTCCGCGCCCAGCCGAGAGCTCATCGCAGGAGTACGCATGGTTCCCTCCCCTCCCCGGTGGGCCGCGGGGCGCGACCAGGTGTCCCTGTCACCACTGTCCTCCTGGGTATGCCGCGTGGCCGAGTTGTCGGGGAAGCCGGACGCCGGGGGCAGCGGGAGCCGCTCGGGGCAGCTCGCCGGGGCGCCCTGCAGCGCTCCGGAGGTGCGTTCGCGCAGGTCAGCGCGGAGCCGACCGTCGCCTGCCGACCGCTCGGTCGGGGCTCCGCCCGGGGGTGGTCACAGGCCCCCGGAAACGGTGCTACAGTTGTGCCATCGCCGAACGCCAAGCGCGCTCGATCCGGTCGCTCCTCACGAAGGAGCCGGATTTGACGCCCAAGTTGCGAAGCGAGTAACTTAGAAGGGTTGCCCCGGACACTCCCGCTGAAAAGCGAAGTGAATGGTGCGCGTCCGAACCTTGAGAACTCAACAGCGTGTCAAAAATCGATGCCAATTACCTCGTCTCGAGGGGTGTCTGAACCAGCTTGATGGTTGGGGATGTGCTTTTCGATTCGATTTTCCTTTGGTTGACAACGATCAAACAGCGATTTCGCTGGTTGTTCTTGCTCAGCTAGTGATTTAAACCCTTTACGGGTTCTGGTTTCCGCGCCTGGTCTTTTGGGCTGGGTGTGGTGCTGAACATCAATGGAGAGTTTGATCCTGGCTCAGGACGAACGCTGGCGGCGTGCTTAACACATGCAAGTCGAACGGTGACCCGAGAGCTTGCTCTCGGTGATCAGTGGCGAACGGGTGAGTAACACGTGAGTAACCTGCCCCAGACTCTGGAATAACCCCGGGAAACCGGAGCTAATACCGGATATGACACCAATCCGCATGGGTATGGTGTGGAAAGTTTTTCGGTCTGGGATGGACTCGCGGCCTATCAGCTTGTTGGTGAGGTAACGGCTCACCAAGGCGACGACGGGTAGCCGGCCTGAGAGGGCGACCGGCCACACTGGGACTGAGACACGGCCCAGACTCCTACGGGAGGCAGCAGTGGGGAATATTGCACAATGGGCGAAAGCCTGATGCAGCGACGCCGCGTGAGGGATGACGGCCTTCGGGTTGTAAACCTCTTTCAGCAGGGAAGAAGCGCAAGTGACGGTACCTGCAGAAGAAGCACCGGCTAACTACGTGCCAGCAGCCGCGGTAATACGTAGGGTGCGAGCGTTGTCCGGAATTATTGGGCGTAAAGAGCTTGTAGGCGGTTTGTCGCGTCTGCCGTGAAAATCCGAGGCTCAACCTCGGACTTGCGGTGGGTACGGGCAGACTAGAGTGTGGTAGGGGAGACTGGAATTCCTGGTGTAGCGGTGAAATGCGCAGATATCAGGAGGAACACCGATGGCGAAGGCAGGTCTCTGGGCCACTACTGACGCTGAGAAGCGAAAGCATGGGGAGCGAACAGGATTAGATACCCTGGTAGTCCATGCCGTAAACGTTGGGCGCTAGGTGTGGGACCCATTCCACGGGTTCCGTGCCGCAGCTAACGCATTAAGCGCCCCGCCTGGGGAGTACGGCCGCAAGGCTAAAACTCAAAGGAATTGACGGGGGCCCGCACAAGCGGCGGAGCATGCGGATTAATTCGATGCAACGCGAAGAACCTTACCAAGGCTTGACATACACCGGAAACATCCAGAGATGGGTGCCCCGCAAGGTCGGTGTACAGGTGGTGCATGGTTGTCGTCAGCTCGTGTCGTGAGATGTTGGGTTAAGTCCCGCAACGAGCGCAACCCTCGTTCTATGTTGCCAGCGCGTTATGGCGGGGACTCATAGGAGACTGCCGGGGTCAACTCGGAGGAAGGTGGGGATGACGTCAAATCATCATGCCCCTTATGTCTTGGGCTTCACGCATGCTACAATGGCCGGTACAAAGGGCTGCGAAACCGCGAGGTGGAGCGAATCCCAAAAAACCGGTCTCAGTTCGGATTGGGGTCTGCAACTCGACCCCATGAAGTCGGAGTCGCTAGTAATCGCAGATCAGCAACGCTGCGGTGAATACGTTCCCGGGCCTTGTACACACCGCCCGTCAAGTCACGAAAGTCGGTAACACCCGAAGCCGGTGGCCCAACTCGCAAGAGGGGGAGCCGTCGAAGGTGGGACTGGCGATTGGGACTAAGTCGTAACAAGGTAGCCGTACCGGAAGGTGCGGCTGGATCACCTCCTTTCTAAGGAGCACTGGTCGCGCGAGCGATCCAGAGCCCGGTCTGTCCCCGAGTGTGGGGCAGCGGGTGCTCAAGGGTGGAACATCGATTAGTTGGCGCCGGCTGTCGGCTGCCTCGTTAGTACAAGCTCGCCCCTGTGGGGTGGGCAGTGGAACGCGGGTGGTGGGCAGGTGGTGCCTGGCACGTTGTTGGGTCCTGAAGGCTCGGGCGTAAGCTTGACCTTCGGGCCGGTTTGAATCGGCCTTGGACCCTCGCTCGCGGTCGAACCGCCATGTCTGCTCCTCGTTTGGGGGGTGGGGGTGGTAGGCGCCGGGTTGAGTGGGGGGCCGCCCGTTTCTTGAGAACTGCACAGTGGACGCGAGCATCTTTGTGGCTCAAGTTTTTAAGGGCACACGGTGGATGCCTTGGCACCAGGAACCGATGAAGGGCGTAGGAATCTGCGATAAGCCTCGGGGAGTCGATAACCAGACTGTGATCCGAGGATGCCCGAATGGGGAAACCCGGCTGGAGGCAAGTCCAGTCACCCTCGCCTGAACACATAGGGCGAGTGGAGGGAACGTGGGGAAGTGAAACATCTCAGTACCCACAGGAAGAGAAAGCAACCGCGATTCCGTGAGTAGTGGCGAGCGAAAGCGGATCAGGCCAAACCGTAGCTGTGTGATACCTGTCAGGGGTTGCAGTTGCGGGGTTGTGGGACGTCTTGACCAGTGCTGACACGCTGGTAGGGAGTTACAAATGTGCGTCATAGTCGAAGGGCATTGAAAGGCCCGGCACAGAGGGTGCTACCCCCGTAGACGAAATGGCACACACTCCTGAGACCCATCCCAAGTAGCACGGGGCCCGAGAAATCCCGTGTGAATCTGGCGGGACCACCCGCTAAGCCTAAATATTCCCTGGTGACCGATAGCGGACAAGTACCGTGAGGGAAAGGTGAAAAGTACCCCGGGAGGGGAGTGAAATAGATCCTGAAACCGTGTGCCTACAATCCGTCGGAGCCTCCTTGTGGGGTGACGGCGTGCCTTTTGAAGAATGAGCCTGCGAGTTAGTGCTCCGTGGCGAGGTTAACCCGTGTGGGGAAGCCGTAGCGAAAGCGAGTCCGAATAGGGCGTTCAGTCGCGGGGTCTAGACCCGAAGCGGAGTGATCTACCCATGGCCAGGTTGAAGCGACGGTAAGACGTCGTGGAGGACCGAACCCACTTAGGTTGAAAACTGAGGGGATGAGCTGTGGGTAGGGGTGAAAGGCCAATCAAACTCCGTGATAGCTGGTTCTCCCCGAAATGCATTTAGGTGCAGCGTCACGTGTTTCTTACCGGAGGTAGAGCTACTGGATAGCCGATGGGCCTCACCAGGTTACTGACGTTAGCCAAACTCCGAATGCCGGTAAGTGAGAGCGTGGCAGTGAGACTGCGGGGGATAAGCTCCGTAGTCGAGAGGGAAACAGCCCAGACCACCAGCTAAGGTCCCTAAGCGTGTGCTAAGTGGGAAAGGATGTGGAGTTGCATTGACAACCAGGAGGTTGGCTTAGAAGCAGCCACCCTTTAAAGAGTGCGTAATAGCTCACTGGTCAAGTGATTCCGCGCCGACAATGTAGCGGGGCTCAAGCACACCACCGAAGCTGTGGCATTGACATACTGCCCGGCCACGACTCCTGCGGGACCGTGGTCCAAGCGTGTTGATGGGTAGGGGAGCGTCGTGTGGCCAGGGAAGCGGCGGAGTGATCCAGCCGTGGAGGCCACACGAGTGAGAATGCAGGCATGAGTAGCGAATGACGGGCGAGAAACCCGTCCGCCGAATAACCAAGGGTTCCAGGGTCAAGCTAATCTGCCCTGGGTAAGTCGGGACCTAAGGCGAGGCCGACAGGCGTAGTCGATGGACATCCGGTTGATATTCCGGAACCGGCGAAGAACCGCCCATGACGAACCTAGTGATGCTAAGCGCCCGAAGCCTGTTCACCAATCCTTCGGGAGAGGGTTCAGGTGGAGCGCGCGACCCGATCTAGTAGTAGTCAAGCGATGGAGAGACGCAGGAAGGTAGCCTCCGCGTGGCGATGGTAGTCCACGTCCAAGGGTGTAGGGAGCGACATAGGCAAATCCGTGTCGCACATATCCTGAGACCTGATAGTGACCGCGTATGCGGGAAGCAGGGTGATCCTATGCTGCCTAGAAAATCTTCTAGCGAGGTTCGAGCCGCCCGTACCCCAAACCGACTCAGGTGGTTAGGTAGAGAATACCAAGGCGATCGAGTGAATCGTGGTTAAGGAACTCGGCAAAATGCCCCCGTAACTTCGGGAGAAGGGGGGCCCGGACCCTGAAGGAGCTTGCCTCCTAGGGTGAAGGGCCGCAGAGACCAGGGAGAAGCGACTGTTTACTAAAAACACAGGTCCGTGCGAAGTCGCAAGACGATGTATACGGACTGACGCCTGCCCGGTGCTGGAAGGTTAAGAGGACCGGTTAGCCCCTCGTGGGCGAAGCTGAGAATTTAAGCCCCAGTAAACGGCGGTGGTAACTATAACCATCCTAAGGTAGCGAAATTCCTTGTCGGGTAAGTTCCGACCTGCACGAATGGCGTAACGACTTCTCCACTGTCTCAACCACGAACTCGGCGAAATTGCACTACGAGTAAAGATGCTCGTTACGCGCAGCAGGACGGAAAGACCCCGGGACCTTTACTACAGCTTGGTATTGGTGTTCGGTACGGCTTGTGTAGGATAGGTGGGAGACTGTGAAGCATGCACGCCAGTGTGTGTGGAGTCAACGTTGAAATACCACTCTGGTCGTTCTGGATATCTAACCTCGGTCCGTGATCCGGATCAGGGACAGTGCCTGGTGGGTAGTTTAACTGGGGCGGTTGCCTCCTAAAAGGTAACGGAGGCGCCCAAAGGTTCCCTCAGCCTGGTTGGCAATCAGGTTTTGAGTGTAAGTGCACAAGGGAGCTTGACTGTGAGACAGGCATGTCGAGCAGGGACGAAAGTCGGGACTAGTGATCCGGCGGTGGCTTGTGGAAGCGCCGTCGCTCAACGGATAAAAGGTACCCCGGGGATAACAGGCTGATCTTGCCCAAGAGTCCATATCGACGGCATGGTTTGGCACCTCGATGTCGGCTCGTCGCATCCTGGGGCTGGAGTAGGTCCCAAGGGTTGGGCTGTTCGCCCATTAAAGCGGTACGCGAGCTGGGTTTAGAACGTCGTGAGACAGTTCGGTCCCTATCCGCTGTGCGCGTAGGAAACTTGAGAAGGGCTATCCCTAGTACGAGAGGACCGGGATGGACGAACCTCTGGTGTGTCAGTTGTTCCGCCAGGAGCACCGCTGATTAGCTACGTTCGGAAGTGATAACCGCTGAA
This sequence comes from Knoellia sp. p5-6-4, assembly GCF_029222705.1. Lineage (NCBI taxonomy): Bacteria > Bacillati > Actinomycetota > Actinomycetes > Micrococcales > Intrasporangiaceae > Knoellia > Knoellia sp. p5-6-4. Next base: position 1,066,883 of record NZ_JARGZF010000002.1, on the reverse strand, counting down.
AGCATCTAAGCGGGAAGCACGCTTCAAGATGAGGTTTCCACGGACTTCGGTCCGAGAGGCTCCCAGCCAGACGACTGGGTTGATAGGCCAGATGTGGAAGTGCAGCAATGCATGCAGCTGACTGGTACTAATAAGCCGACAACTTGACTCACACTCATAAGATTTAGCTTCGCGTCCACTGTGCGGTTCCCGAGACACGGTCGGGAACCAGGAAACACCTGATTGACATCTCCATAGAGTTTCGGCTGTCATAGCGAAGGGGAAACGCCCGGTCCCATTCCGAACCCGGAAGCTAAGCCCTTCAGCGCCGATGGTACTGCACTGGTGACGGTGTGGGAGAGTAGGACGCAGCCGAACATACTTTGACGGAAAGGCCCCGCACATGAGTGCGGGGCCTTTCTGCATTCTGCGTTCTCTCTGCACAGCCCCAGTCGGTGTGTGGTGGACGAGGGGTCGGTCAGGGCTGGCTGGCCCTGGTGACGAAGTCCGCGAGATCCTTGCTCTGCTGCAGCCGGCTGGGCTCGTGGACGTACATCATGTGCCCCGCCTCGTAGTAGACATGCTCGATGTTCGCCGTCAGCGCCTGTGGGACCTGCAGGTGCGCGATGACGTCCTGGGCCGCGAAGTACGGGGTGGCGCCGTCGTGGTAGCCGTAGGCGACGTGCACGCGCAGGTGCGGGTTGGCGCGCATCGCCCGGGCCAGCTTGGGGGCTGCGTTGACGGCACGACCCTCGAACTCCTTGTAGGACCACTCCTCGTGGGCCTTGGCCGAGATCTGCACGTAGGGCAGGTCGTTCTTGTACTCGAGCTCGCTGCGCACGTAGTGGTTCCAGGCTGCGGCGTACGGGCCGGCGATGGCGTCGTGGCTCGGGTCGGCGTCGTACGCCTCGGCCAGGGCACTGCCCAGGGGACCGGTGAACCGGCTGTCGAGGCGGCCCACGGCGAGGCGCTGCTCGCGCAGCAGCTCGGTGAAGAACCGCACGTGCTCGATGCGCAGGTCGGCGCGCTCGACGTAGTCCTCGCTGAGCCCGGTGAGGCGGGCGAGCGTGCTGACGGCCTCCGTGCGCTCGGCGCGGGTGAGCCGGTTGCCGCGGGAGAGCACCCACGGGTAGTCCCGGGAGGCATAGGCCTCGGCCTCGGCGAGCACGCTGCGCAGGCTCCGGCGGCCGTGCTTGCCGTGGTAGTGCGCGACGGCGGCGTAGGTGGGCAGGAAGTTGGCGTACCCGCGGTCCTCCGGCTCGTGCAGCCCGATGGAGCCGAGGTCGAGCACGCTGGAGATGAGCATGACGCCGTTGAGGTACATGCCGTGACGGGACTGCAGGTGCTCGGCCAGGGCCGCCGCCCGCAGCGTTCCGTAGGACTCGCCGGCCAGGAACTTCGGCGACATCCAGCGGTTGTGCCGCGTGGTCCACAGGCGGATCAGCTCGCCGACGCTCTCGATGTCGCCGCTGTAGCCGTGGTACTCCTTGGCGGTGCCGCCCTCGACGGCGCGCGAGTAGCCGGTGGACACCGGGTCGATGAAGACGAGGTCGCTCACGGCCAGCATCGACTGCGCGTTGTCCTCGAGTGCGTAGGGCGGTGCCACCAGCTCACCGACGTCACCCATCACGACACGACGGGGCCCGAACAGGCCGAGGTGCAGCCACACCGAGGACGAGCCGGGGCCGCCGTTGAAGGCGAAGGTCACCGGACGGTTCTGCCCCGCCGGCGCGTCGACGACGTAGGCGGTCAGCGACATCTCGGCCTTGGGTTTGAAGCCGGTGAACTTCCCGTCCTCGAAGACCTCGTCGCGCAGCACCACGCGTCCGGTGGTGGCGGTGTAGCGCAGGGTGCGCCGGCCGACCCGGAGGGTGTGCCGGGTGCTGACCACGTCGTCCTCGGGCGGCGCCGGGGTGGTGGTCACGGTGTGGCCGTCCTGGTCGGCGGCCTGCCCGGTGGACGGGGCCGGCGCGGGGCGGGTGTCAGCGGTCTCGTCAGCCATGGCGGCCACCCTAGTGCGGGAGCTCGGCGCCGAGTGCGGACAATGGGGACATGCGTGTGATCACGGCCAACGTCAACGGGATCCGAGCCTGCGCCCGCCGCGGCGGGGTGCAGTGGCTCGCGGAGCAGGGCGCCGACGTCCTGTGCCTGCAGGAGGTCCGGGCCACCGACGCCCAGCTTTCGCAGGTCCTCGAGGAAGCCGGGCTAGGGGACTGGCACGTGGCCCACACCGAGGCTGCCGACAAGGGGCGGGCCGGCGTCGCGGTCGTGAGCCGGGCAGTGCCGCTGCGCGTGCAGGTGGGGGTGGGGCCGCTGGAGTTTGCCAGCAGCGGCCGCTGGGTGGAGGTCGATCTCGCCAGCCCGGCCGGTGCGGTCACCGTGGTCTCGACGTACGTGCACACCGGCGACGCGGACACCCCGCGCCAGCTCGAGAAGTACCGCTTCCTCGACGCCATCACCGACCGGCTCGAGGCCTGGGCCGCGGCCGGCTCGCTGGCTGTGGTGACCGGTGACCTCAACGTCGCGCACCGCGAGGACGACCTGAAGAACTGGAAGGGCAACCTCAAGAAGTCCGGCTTCCTCCCGCAGGAGCGGGCCTACTTCGACCGGTGGTTCGAGTTCGGTGAGTGGGTCGACGCGCACCGGGAGCTGCACGGACCCGGCCCGGGTCCCTACACGTGGTGATCGTGGCGGGGGAAGGCCTTCGACAACGACGCGGGGTGGCGGATCGACTACCAGGTCGCCAGCCGTGCCCTCGCCAAGACGGCGGTGAGCGCGAGCGTGGGCCGGGCCGCCGCCTACGACCAGCGCTGGAGCGACCACGCGGCGGTGACGGTCGACTACGACCTGGGCTGAACGCGGGTCGCGGGTCCGGAGGGCACGGCCTCGAGCACTTGCGGTGCGCCCCAACCACGGTCGGCGAAGGCGGCGGCGACCGCGTCCGCCACGGCGGCCGACTCGTCCTGGCGCACGAGCGCGACCGCCGACCCGCCGAACCCGCCGCCGGTCATCCGGGCCCCGGCGGCTCCCGCGTGCAGGGCGGTGTCGACGACGGTGTCGAGCTCGGGGCACGACACCTCGTAGTCGTCGCGCAGCGAGACGTGAGAGGCGGCCATCAGCTGGCCGAGGGCGGCCACGTCGCCGCCCCTGAGCGAGTGGGCCGCCCGGCGCACCCGCTCGATCTCGGTGACGACGTGGCGGGTGCGGCGCACGAGCACCTCGTCTCCGGCCAGCCGTGCCAGCGCGCTCTCGAGCTCGGCGGCCTCCACGTCGCGCAGGGAGGTGACTCCCAGCCTGGCGGCGGCCTCCTCGCAGCTGCGTCGCCGCTGCGCGTACTGGCCGTCTACGAGGGCGTGCGGCGCCCGGGTGTCGACCACGAGAAGGGTCCATCCGTCGAGCATCCACGGGACCTGCTCGACGGAGAAGTCGCGGCAGTCGAGCAGCATGACGTGACCGGCGCGGGCACGCAGCGCGGTGGACTGGTCGAGGCCGCCGGTGCTCGCGCCCGCGACCACGTTCTCCGCGGCGACGCAGGCCTCGACGAGCTCCTCCGGCGCCAGTGACCCCACCTCGTCGACGAGACCTGCCACGGCCGCCGCGACAGAGCACTCCAGGGCCGCTGAGGACGACAACCCGCTGCCCGGGGGCACGTGGCCGTCGACGAGCACGTCGAGCCCGGGCAGGTCCAGACCTCGCTGTCCCAGCGCCCAGAGCACCCCGGCCGCGTAGGCCGCCCAGCCCCGGGGGGAACCGGGGCCGACGTCGTCGAGGGTGCCCTCCCACCCGTCGTCCTGCTGCAGAGAGGCCACCCGGTTGGCGCGGTCCGCGCGGACCCGTACCGCGGCATACGTGCGGTGGGGGAGCGCCATCGGCAGGCACAGCCCTTGGTTGTAGTCGGTGTGCTCGCCGATGAGGTTGACGCGCCCGGGGGCCGCCCACACGCCGGACGGCGGCTCACCGAACCGCTGCTCGAACCGCCGGCTCAGGGTGCTCGCCACCTCGTGGGAGTCCGGTGGCGGCCGCCACCGCGCCCCGCAGGGAGCGCTCACGCATCGACCTCGCGAAGCCGGTCCGCGATGCGCTCCGGCGGCACGTCGTTGACCCAGCCGCCGACGCCGGACTCGGAGCCCGCGAGGTACTTGAGCTTGGCGGGCGCGCGCAGCACCGACATGACCTGCAGGTGGAGCCGCGAGACGTCACGCCCGACGTGCACGGGCGCCTGGTGCCACCCCGCGATGTACGGCAGGCGGCGAGGCCGGCCGTTGGGGCCGGGGTAGTAGCGATCGAGCCGTCGCAGCAGGTCGAGGTAGACCTCCGCGAGCTCGTCGCGCTCCTCCCCGTTCAGGGCGACGAGGTCGGCGACGTCGCGGTGCGGCGCGAGGTGCACCTCGACCGGCCAGCGTGCGGCATACGGTACGTAGGCGCTCCAGTGCTCGCCCTCGAGCACCATCCGCGAGCCGTCGGCGCGCTCCGCGGCGAGGATGTCGGCGCCGAGGAGTCTGCCGGTGCGGTCGTGGTGACGGCGCGCCTCAGTGAGCAGGGACTGGGTGCGGGCCGGGACGAACGGGTAGGCGTAGACCTGGCCGTGCGGGTGGTGCAGGGTCACGCCGATCTCCTGCCCGCGGTTCTCGAAGCAGAAGACGTGCTCGACCGCCGGCTGCCGACCGAGCTCCGCCGTCCGGTCGGCCCAGGCCTCGACCACCGTGCGGGCTCGGGAGACCGGCAGCGACGAGAAGCTCGCGTCGTGGTCACTGGTGAAGCAGACCACTTCACACCGCCCGTGCGCCGGAACGTGCTCGAGGAGCCCGTGTGACGTGGCGGCACCCTCCTCGGCGTGTGGGGAGAATGAGGGGAAGCGGTTCTCGAAGACGACCACGTCGTAGTCGGACTCGGGGATCTCCGAGGGCACCGTCCCGCGGCCGGTGGGGCAGAGGGGGCACTCGTTCTCCGGCGGCAGGAAGGTGCGGTTGAGCCGGTGCCCGGCGACGGCCACCCAGTCGCCGGTGAGCGGGTCACGGCGCAGCTGGCCGGCCAGCGCGCGTCCGCCGAGGTCGCGGGTGTCCTCCGCCGTCCGCGGTGCCGAGGTGCGGTCGTCGAAGTAGAGGATCTCGCGCCCGTCCGCGAGGCGTCGGCTGGTCCGTCGGATCGTGGGGGCCGTCTGGGTCATGCCGTGCGCCCCTGCGTCCCGACCGCCTCCGGCAGCGCCGGCGCGACGACGAGCTCGCCCACGAGGTCCGTCAGGGTGGCGCGGGCCCGCTCGGAGACGCCGCTGTCCGTGACGAGCTGGTCGACCTCGGTGAGCTCGGTGATGGTGCCCAGCCCGACGGTGCCCCACTTGGTGTGGTCGGCCAGCACGCACAGCCGGCGCGCCATCTCGATCATGGCGTGGTTGGTCTCTGCCTCCACGAGGTTCGGGGTGGTCAGGCCGGCCCGGGCGTCCATGCCATGCACACCAAGGAAGAGGCGGTCGACGTGCAGCATCCGCAGGGCCCCGATGGCAATGGGGCCCACCAGGGCGTCGGACGGCGTGCGCACGCCTCCGGTGAGCACGACCGTCTGGCTGGGAGCGCCCGACTCGTGGAGCAGCTGCGCCACCGGGATGGAGTTGGTGACCACCGTCAGGTCCGGGACGGAGCGGACCGCGCGTGCGAACGCAAACGTGGTCGTGCCGGCCGAGATGCCGATCGACGCACCAGGCTCGACCAGCGCGGCGGCCGCGGCGGCGATGGCCTCCTTCTCGCGGGTCATCACTGTTGACTTCGCGGTGAACCCCGGCTCCTCGCTGCGGCGCCCGCCGACGGCGAGGGCCCCGCCGTGCACGCGCTCGACCAGGCCCTCGCGGGCCAGCTGCTCGATGTCGCGGCGGACCGTCATGTCGGAGACCCCGAGCTGCTGCACGAGGTCGGCGACCCGGACGGCGCCGGACTCGGCGACGAGGGCGACGATGGTGGCGCGGCGCTGGCCGGCGAGCACGGGGTCAGCTCTCCCTCACCGCGGCGACGACGCCGGGCGTGGTGGTGTGGTTCCGGGAGGCGCGGGCATGAACCGAAGCGTGCGACATCTTCGACCACGTGTCAACAAAATCCAACAAGGAGGAGCGTTTCCCCGCCGGGGACCCGGAGCCTGCTGCTCCGCCCCACCTGACACAATGGCGGGCATGTCTGCCCCCACCTCGCCCGCCCGGCTGCCCCGAATCCTCTCGGGGATGCAGCCGACCAGTGACTCGCTCCACCTCGGCAACTACATCGGGGCGCTGGTGAACTGGGTCGGACTGCAGGAGGGTTTCGACGCCTACTACTTCGTGGCCGACCTGCACGCCCTCACCGTGCCGACCGAGCCGGAGGTGCTTCGCCACCGCACCCGCGTGACCGCGGCGCAGTTCATCGCCGGCGGCGTCGACCCGAAGCGGTCCGCCGTCTTCTGCCAGAGCCACATCACCGAGCACGCCGAGCTCGGCTGGGTCATGAACTGCCTCACCGGGTTCGGCGAGGCCGCCCGCATGACGCAGTTCAAGGACAAGATCGCCAAGGGGCAGAACGCCAACGTCGGCCTGTTCGCCTACCCCATGCTCATGGCCGCCGACATCCTCATGTACGACGCCGACCGGGTGCCGGTCGGCGAGGACCAGCGCCAGCACCTCGAGATCACCCGCGACCTCGCTGAGCGGTTCAACACCCGCTTCGGCGAGACCCTGGTCGTGCCCGAGCCGCACATCCTCAGGGAGTCGGCGAAGATCATGGACCTGCAGGACCCGACGTCGAAGATGAGCAAGACCGGGTCCACCGACCGCGGCGTCATCTGGATGATGGACGAGCCCTCCAGGACCGCCAAGAAGATCCGCTCGGCGGTCACCGACACCGAGGCGGAGGTGCGCTACGACGTGGAGGCCAAGCCCGGTGTGTCCAACCTCCTCGTGATCCACAGCGTCCTGTCGGGCACGTCGATCCCCGACCTCGAGCGGCGCTTCGAGGGACACGGCTACGGGGACCTCAAGAAGGAGGTCGCCGAGGTCGCCGTCGAGGCGATCACGCCCTTCCGCACCAGGATGACCGAGCTGCTCGACGACCCGGCCGAGCTCGACCGCGCGGTTGCCGACGGCGCGGACCGGGCCCGCGAGGTCGCCCGGGCCACCATGGACCGCGTGCGCGACCGCGTCGGGCTGCTGCCGGCGGCGCGATAGGGTCGCGCCCGTGCCCACGATCGGCGTCAGCATCGCGATCCCCCCGCCGCACGGGGACCTCCTCCAGGCCAAGCGTGCCTCGTTCGGCGACCCGCTCGCGGACTCGATCCCGACCCACGTGACGCTCCTGGGGCCCACCGTCGTGGCCAACAGGGACATGCCCGCGGCCGTCGAGCACCTCGAGGCAGTCAGCGCCATCAGCAGGCCCTTTCCCATGGTGCTGAGGGGCACGGGAACCTTCCGCCCCATCTCGCCGGTCGTGTTCGTCCAGGTCTCCGGCGGGCTCGCCGAGTGCGAGGTGCTCGAGCGTGCGGTGCGGCAGGGCCCGCTGGAGCGGCACCTCGAGTTCTACTACCACCCCCACGTCACGGTGGCGCACCACGTCAGCGAGGAGAACCTCGACCGCGCGTTCACCGAGCTCGCCGACTTCGAGGCGACCTTCGAGGTCGAGGCCTTCCACCTCTACGAGCACGGTGCAGACCAGGTCTGGCGCCCCGTCCAGTCCTTCCCCCTCAGGGGACGGTGAGCTCGGGGCCGCCCCGGAGGGCGCCCCAGCGGGGTGCGCGCTCAGTGGGTGCGGCCCCTGGTCCCACTGCTGCGCGTGATGCCGCGCAGGGCGAACAGGCCCACGAGGAGCACGGCGGCAGCCAGAGTGGCGACCCCGACCCACGGGGGCAGGCTGCCGTTCTCCAGGCTCGCGGGGAAGGCCGCCGCCACGTCGCGGTCCGGATCGGCCTCCGTGGGGGCGGGCGGGGCCGTCGGGGTCACCGCTGCGGATGCCGTGGCGGCAGGCAGCGTGGGTGGCGTCGTCACGGTGCCGGGCTCGACGAGCCGGCCGACGGGTCTCGCGAGGTCGCCGTAGCGGAAGGCCCAGTCGTACATCGCCGCCTGTGGTCGCCAGCTGTGCTCGAGTCCGTACATCTCGGTGAGGATGTACGTCTTCCCGCCCCGGGTGACCGCGGAGATGAAGGTGCGCTTCGCCGCGTTGGTGTAGCCGTTCTTGATGCCGATGGTGCCGTCGTAGTTGTAGAGCAGCCGGTTGTGGTTGGAGATGACGAAGGTGGCGCGCTTGCCGTTCGCGCCCTTGCCGCCGGGGAACTTCATCTGCTTCGTCGTGACGTAGGTGCGGAAGTCGGGCAGCTGCATGGCCGCGCGCCCGATGAGGGCCAGGTCGTAGGCGCTCGAGCTCTGGCCGGGCGCGTCGAGTCCGGAGGGGTCGCCGGCCACGGTGTCGTGTGCCCCGAGGTGGCGGGCCTGCTCGTTCATGGCACCCAGGGTGGCGTCCATGCCACCGCCGGCCCGGGCGAGCGCGTACGCCGCGTCGTTGCCCGACGACATCAGCAGGGCGCTGAAGAGCTGCCGTCCCGTGTAGGTCTGGCCGGGCAGGATCCCCACCCGGGTGCCGTCGGCGTTCGCGTCCTCGGCCGTGGCCCGGTACGCGCGGTCGGGCTCGACCCGGGGGATCAGCGTCAGTGCCGTGAGCGCCTTCAGCGTGCTCGCCGGCAGCAGGCGCGCATGGGCGGCCTTCGCGGCGATGACCTCACCCGAGTCCATGTCGGCGAGCACCCAGGAGACGTTCTTCAGCTTCGGGGGGGCGGGGACGCCCCGGGGGAGGTCGACGACGGTGCCCATGGAGGCCAGCCGCTCGCCACCTATGGACAGCCGCGGGTCGACCGTGGCCTTCGGGACCGGCAGCGTGGGCGTGCTCGGCTTCGGCTTCGGTGCCGCGACGGCGGGCGAGGTCGCCGGGGAGACGACGCCGCCGCCGACTGCCAGCACGAGACCGGCGGCGGCGGCGCAGAGGGTGCGTCGCACGCCCGCTAGAACTTGTTGGTCAGCAGGGCGCGCTTGACCTCTTGGATCGCCTTCGTGACCTCGATGCCGCGAGGGCAGGCCTCGGTGCAGTTGAAGGTGGTGCGGCAGCGCCACACGCCCTCCTTGTCGTTGAGGATCTCGAGGCGCTGGGCGGCGCCCTCGTCGCGGCTGTCGAAGATGAAGCGGTGCGCGCCGACGATGGCCTGCGGGCCGAAGTACTGGCCGTCGTTCCAGAAGACCGGGCAGCTGGTGGTGCACGCGGCGCACAGGATGCACTTGGTGGTGTCGTCGAAGCGCTCGCGGTCCTCCTGGCTCTGGATCCGCTCGCGGGTGGGCTCGTTGCCGGTGGTGATGAGGAACGGCATCACGTCGCGGTAGGCCTGGAAGAACGGCTCCATGTCGACGATGAGGTCCTTCTCGACGGGAAGGCCCTTGATCGGCTCGACGGTGATCGGCTTGTCCGGGTTGACGTCCTTGATGAGCGTCTTGCAGGCGAGCCGGTTCCTGCCGTTGATCCGCATGGCGTCGCTGCCGCAGATGCCGTGCGCGCAGGAGCGGCGGAAGCTGAGCGAGCCGTCCTGGTCCCACTTGATCTGGTGCAGTGCGTCGAGCACGCGGTCGGTGGCGTGTGCGGTGACCGTGTAGTTCTCGAAGTGCGGGGCGCTGTCGACCTCGGGGTCGTAGCGCTCGATGCGGAGCGTCACGGTGAAGCTCGGGACGGCCCCCGCCTTCGCCTCGGTCTTCTCTTCCACAGTGGCGGTCATCAGTACTTGCGCTCCATCGGCTGGTAGCGGGTCACGGTCACCGGCTTGTAGTCGAGGCGGACCTCGTCTGCGAACCGCGGACCGGACTCGACGTCGGTGACAGGGGCTCGGTAGGCCATCGTGTGGCGCATGAAGTTCACGTCGTCGCGCGCCTCATAGTCCTCGCGGAAGTGGCCGCCACGGGACTCCTTGCGGGCCAGGGCGCCGAGCGTGATGACCTCGGCCAGCTCGATCAGGAAGCCGAGCTCGATGGCCTCGAGGAGGTCGGTGTTGTAGCGCCGGCCCTTGTCCTGGACCACGACGTTGGCGTACCGCTCCTTGAGCTCGTCGATGACGCCGAGCGCCTCCTTCATCGAGGCCTCGGTGCGGAACACCTGGACGTTGCGGTCCATGGTCTCCTGCAGCTCGCGACGCAGGTCGGCGACCCGCTCTCCGGTGGCCCGGCCGCGGATCGACTCCACCATGCCCACGACCAGGGCGTCGGCCTGCTCGGGCAGGTCGACCCAGTCCGCGCCCACCGCGTAGTCCGCGGCGGCAATGCCGGCACGGCGGCCGAAGACGTTGATGTCGAGCAGGCTGTTGGTGCCCAGGCGGTTCGAGCCGTGCACGGACACGCAGGCGACCTCGCCGGCGGCATACAGGCCGGGGACGACGTCGGTGTTGTTGCGCAGCACCTCGGTCTCGACGTTGGTCGGCACGCCGCCCATGGCGTAGTGCGCCGTCGGGTAGACCGGCACCGGCTCCGTGTAGGGCTCGACACCGAGATAGGTGCGGGCGAACTCGGTGATGTCCGGCAGCTTGGCGTCGATGTGGGCCGGCTCGAGGTGGGTCAGGTCGAGCAGGACGTAGTCCTTGTTCGGCCCGGCGCCGCGGCCCTCGCGCACCTCGTTGGCCATCGAGCGGGCGACGATGTCGCGCGGCGCGAGGTCCTTGATGGTGGGGGCGTAGCGCTCCATGAAGCGTTCGCCGTCGGCGTTGCGCAGGATGCCGCCCTCGCCGCGGGCGGCCTCCGACAGGAGGATGCCCAGGCTGGCCAGGCCGGTCGGGTGGAACTGGAAGAACTCCATGTCCTCGAGCGGGATGCCGCGACGGAACACCACGCCCATGCCGTCACCGGTGAGGGTGTGCGCGTTGGAGGTGGTCTTGAAGACCTTGCCCGTGCCGCCGGTGGCGAACACGACGGACTTGGCCTGGAAGACGTGGATCTCGCCGGTCGCCAGCTCGTAGGCGACGACGCCCGCGGTGCGCTGCACGCCGTCCGGGCCCTCGCTCATGAGCAGGTCGAGCACGTAGAACTCGTTGTAGAACTCCACGCCCTGCTTGATGCAGTTCTGGTAGAGCGTCTGCAGGATCATGTGGCCGGTGCGGTCCGCGGCGAAGCACGAGCGGCGCACCGCTGCCTCGCCGTGGTTGCGGGTGTGCCCGCCGAAGCGGCGCTGGTCGATCCTGCCCTCGGGGGTGCGGTTGAACGGCAGGCCCATCTTCTCGAGGTCGATGACCGCGTCGATCGCCTCGCGGCACATGATCTCGGCAGCGTCCTGGTCGACGAGGTAGTCGCCGCCCTTGACGGTGTCGAAGGTGTGCCACTCCCAGTTGTCCTCCTCGACGTTGGCGAGGGCGGCGCACATGCCGCCCTGGGCCGCGCCGGTGTGGGACCGGGTGGGGTAGAGCTTGGTGAGCACCGCGGTGCGGGTGCGCTTGGAGGACTCCAGCGCGGCGCGCATGCCGGCGCCGCCGGCGCCCACGATGACGACGTCGTACTTGTGCGTCTGCATCAGTGTCCGTTCCTTACTTGCACTGCTCGAGGGTGGAGGCGGGGTCGATGCACGGGTCGAAGGTGAAGATCACCAGGGTGCCGAGCACGAGCACGACCAGGGCGCTCAGCACGAGCAGCGTCTTGAGCACCATGCGGGTGCTGTTCTTCTCCGCGTAGTCGTTGATGATCGTCCGGACGCCGTTGAAGCCGTGCAGCTCGGCGAGCCAGAGCATCAGCATGTCCCAGGTCTGCCAGAACGGGTTGGACCACTTGCCGGCGACGAAGGCGAAGTCGATCTGGTTGATGCCCTCGCCCAGCATCAGGTTGACGAACAGGTGGCCGAAGACGAGGAACAGCAGCAGGACGCCGGACCCGCGCATGAACACCCAGGACCAGAGCTCGAAGTTGCCGCGGCCCTTGGACCGTCGGGCGTAGCGCGACTTCTGCGCGGGGAGGGCGGTGGGCTCGCTCGTGGTTGCAGTCATCAGCTGCCCTTTCAGTGCGAGAAGACGATGCTCAGGTGCCGGATCGCGAAGGGCGCGAAGAGCACGACGAAACCGATGACCACGGCCCAGAACATCTGGCGCTGGACGCGCGGGCCCCTGGACCAGAAGTCCACCGCCACGATCCGCAGGCCGTTGAGCGCGTGGAAGATCACCGCTGCGACGAGGCCGGCCTCGCCGAGACCCACGATCGGGTTCTTGTAGGTCTCCATGATGTCGTTGTAGGCCTCGGGGGAGACCCGCACGAGCGCGGTGTCGAGCACGTGCGCGAAGAGGAAGAGGAAGATGAGCACACCGCTGATCCGGTGGGCCACCCACGACCACATGCCCTCGCGTCCGCGGTAGAGCGTCCCGGTAGCTGACTGGGCCACTGCGCGTCCCTTTCAAGCCGAAGAGTGATGGCGGCGGCAAGCGTCCGTAGCTGGACGACGGCGGCCGTAGTTCGTCGGCCAGATTATCTGTCGGAAAGGTGCGAGTGCTCGGCGGGTCCTGTGAGAAAGGAGACAGATCGGGTTACCCGCCGGTATGCCGTGCGCGGGGAGCTTGGGTCCCCGGCCGGCGTGCCCTAGCGTTCGGCGCATGTCCGGCGCAGCCCACGTCCCCGCCTCCCTCGACCGCTTCTGGGCGGTGATCCCCGCAGGAGGGGCGGGCACCCGCCTGTGGCCGCTCTCGCGCGCGGCGTCCCCGAAGTTCCTGCACGACCTCACCGGCGCCGGCCGCTCGCTGCTGCAGGGCACCTGGGACCGCCTCGAGCCGCTGGTGGGTGACCGGGTCGTGGTCGTGACGGGCGCGGCCCACGCCGACGCCGTGCGAGAGCAGCTGCCCGCGCTGCCCGGGGACCAGCTGATGACCGAGCCGTCGGCGCGCGACTCGATGGCCGCGATCGGCCTGGCGGCGGCGGTGCTCGAGCGGCGCGACCCCGACGCGATCCTCGGCTCCTTCGCGGCCGACCACGTCATCGCCGACCCCGACGCCTTCCGCCGCTGCGTCCAGGACGCCGTCGACGTCGCCGACGAGGGCTACCTCGTGACGATCGGCATCGAGCCGACGCACCCGGCGACCGGGTTCGGCTACATCAGGATGGGCGAGGCGCTGGGCGACGGTCCCGCCTGCCTGGTCGAGCAGTTCGTGGAGAAGCCGAACTCCCGGCGTGCCGCGGAGTACGTCGCCAGCGGCCGCTTCCGCTGGAACGCGGGGATGTTCGTCGTCCGCGCGGCCGTGCTGATGGACCTGCTGGCGAAGTGGCACCCCTCCCTCGCCTCCGGGTTGCGCGAGATCGCGGCCGACCCCAGCCTCCTCGAGGAGCGCTGGGCCGGCCTGGAGAAGATCGCCATCGACCACGCGGTGGCCGAACCCGCCGCCGACGAGGGCAGGGTCGCGGTCGTGCCGGGCTCGTTCGGCTGGGACGACGTCGGCGACTTCCACTCGCTGGCGACGCTGCTGCCGCGGGCGGCCGAGACGGGAGAGGTCCGCGTGCTCGGTGACGAGGGGCTCGTCCGCGCCCTCGACGCCACCGGCATCGTCGTGCCTGCAGGCGGCCGGCACGTGGCTGTGGTCGGGCTCGAGGACATCGTGGTCGTCGACACCCCGGACGCGGTGCTGGTGACCACCCGGCAGCGGGCCCAGGACGTCAAGGCGATCGTCGACGTGCTCAAGGCGGAGGGCCTCGACGAGCTCGTCTGAGCCGCTGCCCGGAGCGGGCTCAGGCCACGTCGCGCCTGCGGAAGAGCTCGGCCCCTGACGCCACCAGCGTCAGCGCCAGCGCCAGCAGGACCAGCACGGGGGTCGTGGTGATCGCCTCGGCGGGCGCGCGCGGGCTGTGCGCGAACGGTGACAGGCGCATGACGGCCTGCGGCAGCGAGAAGAGCTCGCCGAACTCGCCGAGCAGGAGGAACACCACCAACGCGGCCCAGGCCAGTGTCCCGAGCCGTCGCGCCGTGCCGAACAGCGCGGCGGCCAGGCCCGCGACCACCCACGCGGCGGGTGCCTGCACCAGGCCCGCGGCGACGAGCGACCTCACGGTGCCTGGGACGTCGCCGGTCTGCACGCCCAGGGCGACGCCCGCTGCCAGGCCCATGAGTGCCAGCAGCAGGGCCGAGCCGACGAGGGCGATCACCACGTGGCTGGCGTACCAGGTGCGGCGCGCGGTCGCGGTCGCCAGCACCACCTCGCCGTGGCCGGACGCCTCCTCGGACGAGAGGCGCAGGATGGCAGCGATGGCGTAGCAGGAGACGGCCAGCGAGGCGAAGGAGAACTCCACGCTGAGGAAGATGTCGACCAGGGACCCCGAGCCGCCCAGCTTCTCGAGGAGCTCGCGGGTCTCGGGTGTGACCATGTCCTCGACGTTGCGGACGATCGAGCCGAGGACCAGGCCGAGGAAGACCACACCGGCAGCCCACCCCGCCAGCATGGAGCGCTGCAGCCGCCAGGCAAGGCCCCACGGCGTCGACAGCAGTCCGGTGGAGCGGGCCCGCCCCGGTCGCGTCGGGATGATGCCCTCGCCGAGGTCCCGGCGGTCCTGGAACGCGAACGCCGCGGCCAGCACGAGGGGGGAGAGCGCCAGCGGGATGAGCAGCACCCACCACCGGTCGTCGGCATAGGGCCGGACCTCCACCGGCCAGCCGATCGGTGACAGCCAGCTCAGCGTCCGCCCCCACCCACCACCGGACACGTCCCCCACCCCGCGCATCGCGTAGGACACCCCGATGACGGCCGAGACGGTGCCGGCACACGCCCGCGAGCTCTGGGTGAGCTGGGCGACCAGGGCGGTGACCGCGGTGAAGAAGATCCCGACGACCGCCCAGGTCGCACCGAAGGCGAGGGAGCCGTCCAGGGGCAGGCCGACCGCCGTGTTGCCGATGGCGGTCAGGGTGGCGGTCACGAGGACTGCCGCCACCGACACCGTGACGGCCGAGGTCAGCGTCGCCCGTTTCCCGAGGAGCCCGGCGGTGACGAGCTCGAGGCGGCCGGCCTCCTCATCGGTGCGGGTGTGCCGGCGCACCAGCGTCATGGCGAGGAAGGCCACGAAGACCGCCCCCATCGTGCCCATCTTCCAGGTGGCGAGGCCGCCGAGGCTGGACGGGTCGTGGATGGGGCCGTACATGAAGCGTGCCGCCGGGGAGGCGTCGGCGGCCAGGGCGGCGGTGCGCCGACCCGCGAGGTCGGGGTACAGGTCGACGGTCGCCGCCACGGAGCTCGCGACCACGAGGGGGAGGATCACCGCCCACAGGGGGATGAGGACCCGGTCGCGGCGCAGGGCCAGGCGCACCATGGTGCCCAGCCCGGCATGCGGGCTCATGGCTGTGCCTGCGCGAGGGGTGTGCGTTCCTGGCCGCCCTGGTAAAGCCGCAGGAACAGGTCCTCGAGCGAGGGCGGCCTGCTCACGAGCGAGGTCAGGCCGTGCCGGCCGAGCACCGCAAGGGTCTGGCTCAGTCCCGCGGGTTCGACCGAACAGCGCACCCGGCCGCCCTCGACAAGCAGGTCCTCGACGTCCGGTATCGCCGACAGGTCGTCGCTGATGCCCGCGGGGGAGGAGACCTGGGCGTCGAGGACGGTGCGTGACAGGTGGCGCATGTCCGACAGGGCGCCGGTCTGGACAGCCTTGCCGGCGCGGATGATCGTGACGTGGTCACTCAGGTTCTCGACCTCGGAGAGGATGTGGCTCGAGAGCAGGACGGTGCGTCCCTCGGCCCTCAGCTCGCGCAGCGTGGTGCGGAACACCTGGTCCATCAGCGGGTCCAGTCCCGCCGTGGGCTCGTCCAGCAGGAGGAGCGGTGTGTCGCTCGCCAGGGCGGCCACCAGGGCGACCTTCTGCCGGTTGCCCTTGCTGTAGGCGCGGCACTTCATCGTCGGGTCGAGGTCGAGGCGCTCGAGCAGGTCGGCGCGCCGCCGTTCGTTGAGCCCGCCGCGGAGCCGGCTGATCAGGTCGATGACCTCGCCGCCGGTGAGGTTCGGCCACAGCGCGACGTCGCCCGGGACGTAGGCGATGCGTCGGTGCAGCTGCGCGGCGTCGGCCCACGGGTCGGCCCCCAGCACGGTGGCGGAGCCGCCGTCGGCGCGCAGCAGACCGAGCAGGATGCGGATGGTCGTCGACTTGCCGGCGCCGTTCGGGCCCAGGAAGCCGTGGACCTCACCCTCCTCGACGGTCAGGTCGAGCCCGTCGAGGGCGACGGTGGAGCCGAAGGTCTTGCGCAGGGCGCGGGTCTGGATGGCGGTACCCATGGCTCCACGGTACACAGTGTTCAGAAATTACTGAATGAAATAAAGTGAACTCATGCCGACTTCCGCGACGGACACCGCACACTTCGTCGAGCGCTTCGGCTCTGCGCTCACAGCAGCTGGCCTGGCCCGCCTTCCCTCGCGGGTCTTCGCCTGCCTGCTGGCCAGCGCCGACGGGAGGATGACCGCGGCCGAGCTGAGGGAGGCGCTGGACGTCTCGCCTGCGGCGGTCTCGGGGGCGGTCCGCTACCTGCAGCAGGTGCACATGATCCACCGGGAGCGCGAGCGCGGGTCCCGGCGCGATGTCTACGTGGTGGCCGACGACGCCTGGCACGACGCGATGATCAACGCCTCGGCCGTCTACGGCCCGCTGCGTGCCGCGCTGGTCGAGGGGGTCGGTGCCGTCGGCGGTGAGAGGACGCCGGCCGGCCGCCGCCTGGCGCTGTCCGCGGAGTTCCTCGACTTCCTCAGCCTCGAGCTCGAGGAGGTCGCGCGGCGTTGGGACAAGCGCAGGGCCGAGCTGACCCGCTGACCGGGCGGGTGACGGAGGCTGGCCCCTGACCGGTCGGCCGCAGGCCGGTGCCGGTCGGTTGCCCGTGAGATGAGCCACGGCCCGCCGACCCCGTCCACGGACGCCACTAGGCTCCGCCCATGGCCGAAGCACAGTCCGCGCAGAGCGAGTCGAACCTCCCCATCCAGCCCGTCTACGACGCCGCGTCGCTCGCAGGCTTCGACCCGGACGAGAAGCTCGGGGCCCCGGGGTCGTACCCGTTCACGCGCGGGGTTTACCCGTCCATGTACACCGGCCGGCCCTGGACGATGCGGCAGTACGCCGGCTTCGGCACCGCGAAGGAGTCGAACGAGCGCTACCACGAGCTCGTCAACAACGGCACCGGTGGGCTCTCCGTCGCCTTCGACCTGCCCACCCAGATGGGCTACGACTCCGACGAGGCCATCGCCCACGGCGAGGTCGGCAAGGTCGGCGTCGCGGTCGACTCCATCGACGACATGCGCACCCTGTTCAACGACCTCCCGCTCGACCAGGTGTCGACCTCGATGACCATCAACGCGCCCGCCTCGACGCTGCTGCTGATGTACCAGCTCGTCGCGGAGGAGCAGGGGATCGACGGAACGAAGCTGACCGGCACCATCCAGAACGACGTGCTCAAGGAGTACATCGCGCGCGGCACCTACATCTACCCGCCGAAGGAGTCGCTGCGCCTGATCAGCGACATCTTCGCCTACTGCGCCAAGGAGATGCCGCGCTGGAACACCATCTCCATCAGCGGCTACCACATGGCCGAGGCCGGGGCCACGCCCGCGCAGGAGATCGCGTTCACCCTCGCCAACGCCAAGGAGTACGTGCGGGCGGCCATCGCGGCCGGCCTGGACGTCGACGACTTCGCCCCGCGCCTGTCCTTCTTCTTCGTCGCCCGCACCACGCTGCTGGAGGAGGTGGCGAAGTTCCGCGCCGCCCGCCGCATCTGGGCGCGGATCATGAAGGAGGAGTTCGGCGCGAAGAACCCCAAGTCGCAGATGCTGCGGTTCCACACCCAGACGGCCGGGGTGCAGCTGACGGCCCAGCAGCCCGAGGTGAACCTCGTCCGGGTCGCGCTGCAGGGCCTCGGCGCGGTGCTCGGCGGCACGCAGTCGCTGCACACGAACTCCTACGACGAGGCCATCGCGCTGCCCACGACCAAGGCGGCCCGCCTGGCGCTGCGCACCCAGCAGGTGATCGCCTACGAGACCGACGTGACCAAGACGGTCGACCCGTTCGCCGGCTCCTACGTCGTCGAGTCGATGACCGACGACCTCGAGGCCGCGGCTCTCGGGCTGATCGAGGCGGTCGAGGACCGCGGGGGAGCGGTGGCCGCGATCGAGCAGGGCTTCCAGAAGTCGGAGATCGAGCGCTCGGCCTACCGCATCGCCCTCGAGATCGACCACAAGGAGCGCACCGTCGTCGGGGTCAACCGCTTCACCCTCGAGGAGGAGGAGCCCTACGAGCCGCTGCGCGTCGACCCCCAGATCGAGGTCGACCAGTGCGAGCGGCTCGCCGCGCTGCGTGCCGACCGCGACAACGAGGCGGTCGAGCGGGCGCTCGAGGTCGTGCGCGAGGCGGCGCGCGGCAGCGACAACGTGCTGTACCCGATGAAGGAGGCCCTGCGGCTGCGGGCGACCGGCGGCGAGATCAGCCACGCGCTGCGCGACGTCTGGGGGCTGTACGTGCCGCGCGACAGCTTCTGACCGGACGCACCTTTATCGGGTCACCCGATAAGGGTGCGCCTCACCCGAGGTGGCACCCGGGGTGAAGGGCCTGTTCATCGGGTCACCCGATAAACGCACAGCCGGGCGGTACGTCGTGCGCGGGTACAGTTCGCCCTGAGATGACTGACAACTACCTGCTGTCCGCGGTCGTCGACAGCATCGACGCGCTCGCGCCCGACCTGGTCGAGCTGCGACGCGACCTGCACGCGCATCCCGAGCTCTCCCGCGAGGAGACCCGCACCACGATGGTGGTGAGCCAGCGACTCGCCGCCGCGGGGGTCCGCGTCCGACCGCTGGCCGGCACGGGCCTGCTCGCCGACATCGGTGCCGAGCAGCCGGCATACCGGGTGGCGCTGCGCGCCGACCTCGACGCGCTGCCCGTGCGCGAGCGCACGGACCTGGACTGGGCGTCCACCAACTACGGCGTCTGCCATGCCTGCGGCCACGACGTGCACGTCGCCGCCGTGCTCGGCGCCGGGCTGGCGCTGCGCGAGCAGGAGGAGCTGCTGCGCGAGCGCGGCGTCGCGGCGCGCCTGATCTTCCAGCCCGCCGAGGAGGTCATCCCGGGTGGGGCCATCGACGTGCTGGAGCAGGGTGGCATGGACGGCGTCGACGCCGCGTTCGCCGTGCACTGCGACCCCAGCCTCGACGTCGGGAGGGTCGGCCTGCGCGAGGGGCCGATCACGGCGGCCTCGGACCGGGTGACGGTGCACCTCAGCGGCCGGGGCGGCCACACCTCGCGCCCGCACCTCACCGAGGACCTGACCTTCGCCCTCGCCAAGGTGATCACCGAGGTGCCGGCGGTGCTCTCACGGCGCCTCGACCCGCGCTCCGGGCTGGCCCTGGTGTGGGGCGAGGTGCGCGCCGGCCTCGCCAGCAACGTCATCCCCTCCTCGGGCATCGTCGCGGGCACCCTGCGGATGCTCGACGCCGAGGCGTGGAAGAGCGTGGGGCCGCTGCTGGAGCAGGTGGTCCACGCCGTGGTCAGCCCGTATGCCGTGACGGCCCGCCTCGAGCACGTGCCCGGCGTGCCGCCGGTGGTCAACCACCCCGACGCGATCGACGTGCTGCGCCAGGCGTGCCTCGGCGGGGGGCTCGAGCCCGTGCCCACGCCGCAGTCGCTGGGCGGGGAAGACTTCGCCTGGTACCTCGCCTCCGTGCCGGGTGCCATGGCCCGGCTCGGCACCAGGACGCCCGGGGGACGGACCTACGACCTGCACCAGGGCGACCTCGTCGTCGACGAGGGCTCGGTGGCCGCCGGCGCCAAGCTGCTGGCGGGCGCGGTGGTCGCGGACGTCATCAAGGCGACCGCCTCGGGAAGCCCGACAGTCGCGGATTCGTAACAGTTCGGGACGGTTTCCCGAAGGCGTCCGGGTCTCACGGTGCGGACGGCTATTGTCCTGACGCGGGAGTGCACTCTGCGCCCCCTCCCCAAGTACTAGAACAGGAGACAGCCTTGCGTCACACGATGAAGGTTGCGGCGGTGATGTCGGCGGCGGCGCTGGCACTTGCCGCCTGTGGTGACTCTGGCGAGACCGGCGGTGGCGGCGGCGCCACCACGTCTGCGGCAGGTAAGAGCGACATCAAGGTCGGCATGGCCTACGACGTGGGCGGTCGTGGTGACCAGTCGTTCAACGATGCCGCCGCGGCGGGCCTCGACAAGGCCAAGGCCGAGTTCGGCATCGAGGCCAAGGAGGCCACGGCCGTCGACAAGGAGCCGGAGTCCGCTCGCGAGGAGCGCCTGCAGCAGCTCATCGACGCCGGCTACACCCACGTGGTGGCCGTTGGCTTCGCCTACGCGCCGGCCGTGACCAAGGTCGCCAAGGCCAACCCGGACGTGAAGTTCGCGCTCGTCGACTCCACCGACGCCCAGGGCGACAACATCAGCAACCTGACCTTCGCCGAGCACGAGGGCTCCTTCCTCGTCGGTGCGGCTGCCGCCCTGAAGTCCAAGGCCAACCACGTCGGCTTCGTCGGCGGTGTCAACACCGACCTCATCAAGAAGTTCGAGGCGGGCTACATCACCGGCGCCAAGGCGGTCAACAAGGACATCAAGGTCGACGTGACCTACCTGACCCAGCCGCCGGACTTCTCCGGCTTCGCCGACCCGGCCAAGGGCAAGACCGCTTCCGAGGGCATGTACCAGAGCGGCGCCGACGTCGTCTACCACGCCGCGGGTGGCTCCGGTGGTGGCGTCTTCACCGCCGCCAAGGCTGCGAACGCGATGGCCATCGGTGTCGACTCCGACCAGGCGCTCACCGCTTCGGCCGACGTCAAGGACGTGATCATCACCTCGATGATCAAGAAGGTCGACGTCGCGGTCTACGACTTCATCAAGAGCGAGGTCGACGGCCAGTTCAAGGCGGGCGTGCAGGTCTTCGACCTCAAGTCCGGCGGTGTCGACTACTCCACCACCGGTGGCAAGATCGACGACATCAAGTCCAAGCTCGACGACTACAAGCAGCAGATCATCGACGGGAAGATCACCGTTCCCACCAAGCCCTGACACAGGGTGAGAGACACGGCCCGGGCGGCGCGGTAGCGTGCCACCCGGGCCGTGTCGTGCCCCGCTGAACGACCGCCCGCACCGCAGCGGGCCCAGACCAGGAGTGTGCGCCATCACTGCCTCCGCACCGCAAGCCCCCCCGGCGGCCGGAACGGACCTTGCCGTCGAGCTCGAGGGAATCACCAAGCGGTTCCCCGGCGTCGTCGCCAACAAGGACATCACCTTCTCCGTGCGCCGCGGCACGGTCCACGCGATCGTGGGGGAGAACGGCGCCGGCAAGTCGACCCTGATGAAGATCCTCTACGGCGTCCAGCGACCGGACGAGGGGACCATCAAGGTGGGCGGGCAGGTCGTGAACCTGCACTCGCCCTCGGATGCCATCAAGGCCGGCATCGGCATGGTGTTCCAGCACTTCATGCTCGCCGACAACCTCACGGTGCTCGAGAACGTCGTGCTCGGCGCCGAGAAGCTGCACGGCATCGGCGACGAGGCGCGGGCGGAGATCCGGCGGATCTCCGACGACTACGGCCTCGACATCGACCCCGACGAGCTGGTCGAGAACCTCGGTGTCGGCCACCGCCAGCGGGTCGAGATCCTCAAGGTGCTCTACCGCGGTGCCAAGACCCTCATCCTCGACGAGCCCACGGCCGTGCTGGTGCCCCAGGAGGTCGACGAGCTCTTCGACAACCTGCGCGAGCTCAAGAAGGAGGGCCTGACGGTCCTCTTCATCTCGCACAAGCTGGACGAGGTGCTCAGCGTCGCCGACCGCATCACCGTGATCCGGCGCGGCACGACCATCGACACCGTCGACCCCCAGAGCGTCGACGCCCGCCAGCTGGCCGAGCTCATGGTCGGCTCCGAGCTCCCCTCGCCCAGCACGGAGGAGTCGACGGTCACCGACCGCGTCGTCCTGCGGGTCGAGGACCTCGTGCTGCAGGGCCTCACCGGCCGCCCGGTGCTCGACGGCATCTCCTTCACCATCCACGCGGGTGAGGTCCTCGGCATCGCCGGCGTCGAGGGCAACGGCCAGGCCGAGCTCGTCGAGGTCATCATGGGGATGCGCGAGCCCACCTCAGGCCTGGTCTTCCTCGGCGACACCGACATCTCCTCGTGGAACACCCGCGAGATCCGCGAGGCGGGCGTCGGGTACATCCCCGAGGACCGCCAGCGCCACGCGCTCCTCCTCCAGGCGCCCCTCTGGGAAAACCGCATGCTCGGCCACCAGACCGAGGACCCCAACGTCCGCGGCCAGCTGATCAACGCGGCCGGGGCCAAAGCCGACACCGAGCGCATCGTCAAGGAGTACGACGTGCGCACGCCGTCGATCACCGTGACCGCCGGCTCGCTCTCGGGCGGAAACCAGCAGAAGCTGATCGTCGGCCGCGAGATGAGCCACAAGCCGAAGGTGCTCGTTGCCGCCCACCCCACCCGCGGCGTCGACGTGGGCGCCCAGGCCGTCATCTGGGACCTCATGCGCGAGGCTCGCCGCGAGGGCCTTGCCGTGCTCCTGATCTCGGCCGACCTCGAGGAGCTCATCGGCCTCTCCGACACCATCCGGGTGATCCTGCGTGGCCGGCTGTCGGGCGAGTTCGACCCCGACCAGGTCACGTCCGAGGACCTCGGCGCAGCCATGACCGGCGCCGGCGAACGGACGGCGGGCGAGGGCACGGCGCCGTCGACCGCTGACCCGGCCACCCGGCATACCGGCAGCGACGACGAGGGAGTGACCCGATGACCGCGCTGAACCCACGGCGGATCGTGCTCACCCTCGCCGGGCCGGTCCTTGCGCTCCTCGTGGCCTTCGTGGTCACCTCGCTCGTGCTCGTCGCGGTCGGCGACCCGGTGGGCGACGTGTGGAGCACGCTGCTCGCCAAGCCGCTGCCGCGCCAGATGGTCAACATCGTCAACGCGGCGAGCGTCTTCTACCTCTCGGCCATCGCGGTCGCCATCGGCTTCCGGATGAACCTGTTCAACATCGGTGTGGATGGCCAGTACCGCGTGGCGGTGTTCGCCGCCGCGGTCTTCGCCGGCCAGGCGTGGCTGCCCGGCATCCTCAACGTCATCGTGGCCATCCTCATCGCCATCCTGTGCGGCGGTCTGTGGGCCGGCATCGCGGCCTGGCTGAAGGTCAAGCGCGGTGTCTCCGAGGTCATCTCGACGATCATGCTCAACGCGATCGCGACCGGTCTGGTGAGCTGGCTGCTCGGCAAGGTCCGCGACACCAGCGGGTCGGGCAGCAACGTCACCAACACCAGGGAGATCCCCGACTCCTCCAAGCTCGAGGGCCTGGCTCTCATCCCGGGCGCGACCAACAAGGTCTACACGCTGATCCTGCTGGCGGCGCTCGTCGGCTTCCTCTACTGGTTCGTGCTCGGCAAGACCCGCTTCGGCTACGACCTGCGCGCGACCGGCATGTCCGAGACCGCCGCCGTCGCCAGCGGCGTGAAGGTGCCGCGCATGGTCATCAGCGCGATGCTGCTCTCGGGTGGAGTGGCCGGCCTGGTCGGCATGCCGCTGCTGTTCGGCCAGGACTTCTCCTACGGCACGACCTTCCAGGCGGGGCTGGGCTTCTCGGGCATCGCTATCGCACTGCTCGGGCGCAACAACCCCATCGGCATCGCGTTCGCCGCACTGCTGTGGGCCTACCTCGAGCAGCAGTCGAACGGCCTGCAGATCAAGGCCGACGTCTCGCCGGAGCTCGTCAACATCATCCAGGGAGTCATCCTGTTCGCCGTCGTCATCGCCTACGAGCTGATCCGCCGGGCTGACATCCGACTCGAGCAGGCTCGGGTCGCCAGGGAGCTGGCAGCCCAGCGAGGCCACGCACCCGTCGAGGAAGGAGCGAAGGCATGAGCGCCGCCGGACTCTCTGTCGGCACCCAGACCGCCCCGGCGGCGCCGCCCACCAAGCGGCGGCACCTGAGCCCGGCCCGGATCGCGCTCTACGCCGCGGCCGTGGTGCTGGTCGTCTCGATCCTGCGCGTCGTCACCGGCGCCAACGACATCGCCTCCTCGGGTGCGATCGCGGCGGCCATCGGTCTCGCCGTGCCGATCGGCCTCGCCGGTCTCGGTGGCCTCTGGTCCGAGCGGGCCGGCGTGGTCAACATCGGCCTCGAGGGCATGATGATCCTCGGCACCTGGGGCGCGGCCTTCTGCGCCGTCGAGTGGGGCGCCTGGGCCGGCATCGTCGGCGGCATCATCGGTGGCATTCTCGGCGGTGTCATCCACGCGGTGGCCACCGTCGTGTTCGGGGTCGACCACATCGTCTCCGGTGTGGCGCTCAACATCATCGGCGCCGGCTTGGCGAAGTACCTCGCAGCGCGGTTCTTCACCGGGATGGAGGGCGGCGGCCCCACGCAGTCTCCGCCGCTGCCGAACCTGCCCACGGTCTCGCTGCCCGGCATCTCCGACGCGCTGGGGGAGATCGAGCAGCAGCACATCTTCTTCATCTCCGACCTGGCCGGCATCATCCGTGGCTTCGTCACCAACGTCTCGGTGCTGACGATCATCGCCGTGCTGCTGTTCGTCGCCACGGCGTGGATCCTGTGGCGCTCGGCGTTCGGCCTGCGGCTGCGCTCCTGTGGCGAGTCGCCCGTGGCCGCCGAGAGCCTCGGCATCAACGTCTACCGGTACAAGTTCCTCGCAGTGCTCATCTCCGGTGGCCTCGCCGGCCTCGGCGGCGGGTTCCTCTCGCTCGTGGCGGCCAACGTCTACCGGGACGGCCAGACCGGTGGCCGCGGGTACATCGGCCTCGCGGCGATGATCTTCGGCAACTGGCGTCCGGGCGGACTGCTGGCCGGTGCCGGGCTGTTCGGCTACACCGACGCCATCCAGCTGCGCGGCGGCGGCACCACCGTCCATGCCCTGCTGCTGCTCCTGGCGGTGCTGCTGCTGGCGATCGGTGTCTGGCAGATCGTCCGCAACAGGCGGATGATCCAAGGAACGCTTGCGATCGTCACCGCCGTGCTGACCGGGGTGTGGTACGCCACGACCGAGACGGTGCCCGGTGAGCTGGTCGGCATGACGCCGTACCTCACCACGCTGCTGGTGCTCGCGTTCGCGTCACAGAGGCTGCGTATGCCGGCCGCGGACGGCCAGATCTACCGCAAGGGCGAGGGCCACTAGTGGCGCAGGCCGAGGTGGACTGGGCAGCGCTCCAGGCAGAGGCGGTGGCCGTCATGGGCAAGGCCTACGCGCCGTACTCGAAGTTCCCGGTGGGCGTGGCCGGCCTCGTCGATGACGGCCGCGTCGTCATCGGCTGCAACGTCGAGAACGCGGCCTACGGCGTGGGGCTGTGCGCGGAGTGCGGCATGGTCTCGCACCTGCACGCGAGCGGCGGCGGCCGGCTGGTCGCCGTCGCCTGCGTCGGCGGTGACGGGGAGGCCCTGATGCCATGCGGGCGCTGCCGCCAGCTGCTGTGGGAGAACGGCGGGCCGCAGTGCCTGCTGCTGACCCCGCAGGGGGTGCTGCCCATGAGCGAGGTGCTGCCGCAGGCCTTCGGGCCGGCCGACCTCGACGCCGCGGCGGCTCGCGGCCAGCACTGACCTCCCCCCACTCCGCAGAGGTTGCTGCCCGCGGGGTATGCAGCAACCCGCCCTGACGGCAGCAACTGCTGCTAGCAGAGGTTGCTGCAGGGGAGTCGTGGGTCAGGAGGCCTTGCGGGAGGGGCGCCAGCGGGCGGGGTCGCCTGAGCGCTCGGCCGCCTCGGCGGCCTTGGCGATGTTGCGCTGCATGCCTCCGAACACGATGCCGTGGAAGGGGTAGACGGCCGCCCAGTAGAGGTGGCCGGCCAGGCCGCGCGGGTGGAACAGCGCACGCTGGCGGAAGACGGTGCGGCCCCGGTCGTCCTCCTCGACGATGAGCTCGAGCCAGGCCAGGCCGGGCAGGCGCATCTCGGCCCGCAGCCGCAGCAGGTGCAGGTCCTCGATCTCCTCGACCCGCCACCAGTCGAGAGCGTCGCCGACCGCGAGGTCCTGGGGGTGGCGCCGTCCCCGCCGCAGGCCAGGGCCCCCGAAGAGCCTGTCCATGATCCCGCGGGCGACCCACCCGAGCCGCCAGGAGTACCAACCGTTGTCGCCGCCGATGCCCTCGATGACCGACCAGAGGGCTTGGGGGCTTGCCTGCACCACCGAGGACCGGTCGTCGGTGTAGAGCGACCCGCCGGACCAGTCGGGGTCGCTGGGCAGGGGGTCGCTCGGCGCCCCGATGGTCGCCGCGGACGACCACCGGGTCGCCACGTCGGAGTCGCGGATCTTGGTCAGGGCCAGCTCGACGGCGCGCTCGAAACCGGCCAGGCCCGCTGGCGGGTCCGGCACGTAGGCCTCGATGTCGTGCTCCTCGCAAACGACGTCGTGGACCAGGGAGTCGACCAGTGGCCGGGCAATGCTGTTCGGCACCGGGGTCACCAGCCCGACCCAGTGGCTCGACAGCGAGGGGCTGAGCAGGGGCGTCGGGATGATGCGGCGCGGCGCGAGGCCGGCCACGGCGGCATACCGCTGCATCATGTCGCGGTAGGTCAGCACGTCCGGGCCGCCGATGTCGAAGGCGCGGTTCACCTCCGGTGGCATCGAGGCCGAGCCGACGAGGTAGTGCAGGACGTCGCGCACCGCGATCGGCTGGATCCGGCTGCCCAGCCACTTCGGCGTGACCATCACCGGCAGCCGCTCGGTGAGGTAGCGCAGCATCTCGAACGACGCCGAACCCGAGCCGAGGATCACCGCGGCCTGGAGCACCGTCGTCGGGACCCCGCTGGCGAGGAGGATGTCGCCGACCTCCTTGCGGGAGGCGAGGTGGTCCGAGAGCCGCTCGCCCTCGGGGTAGAGGCCCCCGAGGTAGACGATCCGGGAGACGGATGCCTTGCGGGCGGCCTCACCGAAGACGCGCGCGGTGTGCCGGTCGCGCGCCGCGAAGTCGCGCCCCGTGCCGAGCGAGTGGATGAGGTAGTAGGCGACGTCGACCCCCTCCATCGCGGCCGCCAGTGACTCCGCGTCGGAGGCGTCGCCCTTGACCACCTCGACGCCGTCGGCCCCGCGCCAGGGCTGGTCGCGCAGCCGCTCAGGGTGGCGCGCAAGGGCGCGCACGGCATACCCGGCCCTGAGCAGCTCGGGAACGAGGCGGCCACCGATGTAGCCGGTGACGCCGGTGACGAGCACGAGCCGTGGCGGGGAGGGCATGCCGTCAAGTCTGCGCCACCCTCCGCCGGTGCGCGCGGCCATCTGGGATGCTGTGCCGGTGAGCGAGTCATTCGATGCAGTCGACGTCATCATCACCAAGCGCGGCCGGGGCGAGCTGTCCGACGGGCAGATCGACTGGGTGATCGACGCCTACACCCGCGGGGTCGTCGCGGACGAGCAGATGGCCTCGCTCGCGATGGCCATCCTGCTCAACGGCATGAACCGCCGCGAGATCGCGCGCTGGACCCGGGCCATGATCGACACCGGCGAGCGGATGGACTTCTCCTCGCTCTCGCGGCCGACGGCCGACAAGCACTCCACCGGCGGCGTCGGTGACAAGATCACCCTGCCACTCGCGCCGCTCGTCGCCGCCTGCGGGGTGGCGGTGCCGCAGCTGTCGGGGCGCGGCCTCGGCCACACCGGGGGCACGCTCGACAAGCTGGAGTCCATCCCCGGCTGGCAGGCCGCGCTGTCGAACGAGGCGATGATGCGCCAGCTCGAGGAGGTGGGTGCGGTCATCTGTGCCGCCGGCGCCGGCCTGGCCCCCGCCGACAAGAAGCTCTACGCCCTGCGGGACGTGACCGGCACGGTGGAGGCGATCCCGCTGATCGCCTCCTCGATCATGAGCAAGAAGATCGCCGAGGGCACCGGCGCGCTGGTGCTCGACGTCAAGGTGGGCAGCGGCGCCTTCATGAAGGACGTCGACAGCGCCCGCGAGCTTGCCCAGACCATGGTGGCGCTCGGCACCGACGCGGGCGTGAAGACCGTGGCGATGCTGACCAACATGCAGACGCCGCTGGGCCTCACCGCGGGCAACGCCCTGGAGGTCCGCGAGTCCGTGGAGGTGCTGGCCGGCGGCGGGCCCGAGGACGTCGTCGAGCTGACCCTGACGCTGGCCCGCGAGATGCTCGCCGCGGCCGGCAGGGGCGACGTCGACCCCGCTGACGCGCTGAAGGACGGTCGGGCGATGGACGTCTGGAAGGCGATGGTCCGCGCCCAGGGCGGTGACCCGGACGCCTCGCTGCCGACGGCGAAGGAGACCCACGAGGTGCTCGTGCCGGCCGACGGGGTGCTCACCCAGCTCGACGCCTACAAGGTGGGCGTGGCCGCGTGGCGGCTCGGCGCCGGTCGGGCCCGCAAGGAGGACCCGGTGCAGGCCGGAGCCGGCGTCGAGATGCACTACAAGCCGGGGGCCAGCGTCCGGTCGGGGGAGCGGCTCATGACCCTGCACACCGACACCCCCGAGAAGTTCGAGCGCGCCCTCGAGGTGCTCGACGGCGCCTTCACGATCGCCCCCGAGGGCTCCCGGCCCGACCTGCTGCCGCTGGTCATCGAGCGGGTCGACTGAGCGTTCGCACCCGCTCCTGCGCGGCCTCGGCCACGAACCCGGACACCCTCTCGACCACGGCGTCCTCCCACAGCACGCGGCGGTGCCCGAGACCCTCGGTGAGGAGGAGCTCTGCGCCGGGCCAGGCCGCTGCCAGCGCCTCGGAACCGGCCGCCGGGGTCTCGACGTCGTGCCGGTCGTGGACCACGAGCAGCGACGGGTGGGCCGGCAGCGCCTCGGCGATCCGCACCATGTCGAAAGTGCCCAGGGGCAGGCCGATCCGACGCTCGGCCCGGTCGGCCATGCGCTGGGCGGCGCGCGGCCCCAGGCCGAGCAGGCTGCTGAACCGGCGCATCATCGGCCCCATCGAGTCCGGCGGGGCGACCAGGACATAGGCGTCGGGCAGGACGCCGAGGTCGCGGGCGTGCAGGACCCCGACGGCTCCGGCCGAGTGGGCGATGACGGCCGTCGGGTGACCGAACCGCGCCACGACCGCGGCCAGCGCCTCGGCGAACTCGATGAGGGTGGTGGAGTGCCGGCCGAGGCGGCCGGGGGCGGAGTCGCCGTGGCTGGGGGCGTCGAAGGCCACCACGCACAGCCCGGCCGCGACCAGCGGCTCGACGTGGGCGGCCAGCTGCTGCCACCAGCCTCCCCAGCCGTGCACGAGGTATGCCGTGGGCGCCCCGGGATTGCCGAAGACCCGCCCGGTGACCGTGCCTGCGCTCCACTCAGTCGAAAACGGCTCGCCACCCTGGGGCGCGCGCTTGTTCCGGCGATGGGGGGACGGCACCGGTGGCCGGCGGAACCAGAGGCGCTCGGCCACCGCGCCCGCTGCGGCGGGGGAGAGGAGGTCGAGCAGCCCCAGGGCGTTGCGCAGGCCGGCGGGCACCGGGATGACTGGCTCCTCAGGACGAGTAGAACGATCGATCGTGCTTTTCTGTGTCGGCATGTCTGCTCCTGGTGGAGGGGGAGGGTGGTCAGGCCCGCAGGGTGTCGAGCAGGTGCTCGAAGGCGGTGTGCGTGCGGGTGGCCCCGTCGGGGTCGCGCATCATGCGGGTGGCGAAGTGGTGGCCGAGCACGATGCCGTAGAGCTCGTGGGCGACCTGTGCCGGGTCGGTGTCCTCGCGGAAGTGCCCCTCGGCGATGCCGGCCCGCACCACCGTCTCGATGCTGTCGAGCAGGTCGCGCTGGGTCCGCACGATCCGGTCGCGCACGGGGCTGTCGGGCTCGTCGTCGAACTCCGTGGTCACGGTGATGAAGATGCACCCGCCCGGTTGCGCGTACTCGGCGTCGCCGTCCCAGCCGAGCCAGCGCTCGAAAACGGCCCGCAGTCGAGGCTCGCCGCGGGGCTCGCGGAGCGCGGGCTGGACGACGAGGCGGGAGAACGCCTTCACGGCGTGGTCCAGCACCGCTTCCTGGAGGGCCTCCTTGGACCGGAAGTGCGCGAAGAGCCCGCTCTTGGACATCTCGAGCGAGTCGGCGAGCGACCCGATGGTGATGCCGCGCAGGCCGACGCGGCTGGCCTGCGCGAGGGCTTCTCGCAGCACCGTCTCGCGGGTCACCTCACCTTTGCGCACCCGGCAATAAAAGCACGACCGTTCGGATAATGGCAAGGGGTTCCATCCTCGACATGCGGGCGGGCTGCGCGAGCCTCGGCGGGCGTGTCGGACCCCGGCTAGGGTTTGCCCATGCCACGTCTGATCAGCTCACCCACCTCCATCCCCGTGCCCGGCGGGAAGATCATCAACGAGCACGTCGGCCGGGTGAACAGCGGCACGGAGGCTGTCTCCGTCGCCCACATGGTCGCGCCGCCCGGGTGGGAGGAGCCCGCGCAGACGCCGGAGTTCGACGAGATCACCCTGGTGCTCAAGGGCGAGGTCGTCGTCGACCACGAGGGCGGGCCCACCACGGTTGCCGCGGGTCAGTCGATCATCACCTCGGCGGGGGAGAAGGTGCGCTACTCCTGCGGCCCGGAGGGCGCCGAGTACGTCGCCGTCTGCCTTCCGGCCTTCTCGCCCGAGACCGTCAACCGTGAGGACGAGGCGTGATCTTCAAGCGACGCGAGGACGGCGACGCGGGCGTGGCCGCCGGAGCCGTGGACCAGGCGGGAGCCGAGGCCGAGCTGAGCCTGGCCGAGAAGATCCACCGCGCGCCCAAGGCGCTGCTGCACGACCACCTCGACGGCGGCCTGCGCCCCCAGACCATCCTCGAGATCGCCGACGAGGTCGGGTATGCCGCGCTGCCGGCGTCCGATGCCGAGTCCCTGGGCGCGTGGTTCCGCGAGAGCGCCGACTCGGGCTCGCTCGTGCGCTACCTCGAGACCTTCGACCACACGCTGGCCGTCATGCAGACCACCGAGGGCCTGCGCCGGGTGGCCCGCGAGTGTGTGCTCGACCTCGCCCAGGACGGCGTCGTCTACGCCGAGAGCCGCTACGCCCCGGAGCAGCACCTCGAGGCCGGCCTGCAGCTCGAGGACGTCGTCGAGGCGGTCAACGCGGGCTTCCGCGAGGGCGAGGGGCTCGCCGCGGAGGCGGGCTCCCCCATCCGGGTCACCGCCCTGCTGACCGCGATGCGGCACGCCGCCAAGAGCACCGAGATCGCCGAGCTCGCGGTCCGCTACCGCGACGAGGGCGTCTCCGGCTTCGACATCGCCGGGGCGGAGGCCGGGTTCCCGCCCACGCGCCACCTCGACGCCTTCGAGTACCTGCGCCGCGAGAACGCCCACTTCACCATCCACGCCGGCGAGGCGTTCGGCCTGCCGAGCATCTGGGAGGCGATCCAGTGGTGCGGCGCCGACCGGCTCGGCCACGGCGTGCGGATCGTCGACGACATCATGGTGCGCGACCGGGCGTTCGGCGACGACGTCGCGGCGGCGATCGCCGCCGAACCCGCCGAGGTGCACCTCGGCCGCCTCGCGGCATACGTGCGTGACATGCGCATCCCGCTGGAGATGTGCCCGAGCAGCAACGTGCAGACCGGCGCCGCGGACTCCATTGCGCTGCACCCGATCTCGCTGCTCAAGCGGCTGCGCTTCCGGGTGACGGTCAACACCGACAACCGGCTCATGAGCGGCACCAGCATGTCGCGCGAGATGGGTCTTTTGGTGGGGGAGGCGGGCTGGACGCTCGAGGACCTGCGCTGGGTGACCATCAACGCGATGAAGTCGGCGTTCATCCCCTTCGACGAGCGGCTGGCCATCATCGAGGAGGTCGTCAAGCCGGCCTACGCGAAGCTCCTCGTCTAACGGCCACCGCGCTTGCGCTGCTGCACCGCGAGTCAGCGGGGGCCGGACGCCAGGTGGTCCGGGGGGACCACCGTGGCGCGCAGGGCGTGCTCGCGCTCGAGGCGGGCGACGTCGCGGCTGCGGCGCTCGGCGAGGAGCGCCATGAGCACCCACTCCGGGTGGTTGCCGGCCGGGGGCGCGGGGGCCATGTAGGGCCTGGCCTCGGCGAGCAGCCTGTGGGCCAGCTCCTCGCGCACGCCCGGCGCGAACGTCCCTGTGCGGGCGAGGAACTGGCGGATCGTCACAGCGAGGGCATCCGGCAGTGGGGCGATGTCGGCGCCGGCGGCCCAGGCGGCGAGGTGGGGCGGCATGTGCGGTGGGGGCGGCAGCGAGACCCGCTGCCGGTCGCGGACGACGTAGGTGCCCGCGAGCAGGTCGCCGAACCGCTTGCCCCTGCGGTTGAAGACCGCGCAGATCAGGGCGGGCATGCCCAGGCAGCTGTAGATCTCGAGCACCCCGACCATGGCCCGGGTCATCGCGTGGCGGAACTGGATCGGACCGGCGTCGTCACGCACGGTGCGCAGCCCGAGGGCGAGGTGGCCCAGCGTCTTGCCGCGGGTGAGGGTCTCGGACGTGGCGGGGATGGCGACCATCGCGCCGATCGTGGCGACGGTGATCGCGGCGGCCACGAGGGCGTCGTCACCGGAGCCGGCCAGCGCGTAGGCGACCCACTGCAGGCCCCACAGGGCGGCGAAGCCCACGACCAGGTCGATGATGCCCGAGCAGATCCGCAAGCCCAGGCCGGCGTGCGGCAGGTCGAGCGCCACCGCCTCGCCCGTCACCAGGTCGTCGGCACCCACCCCCACGGTGCTGCTGCTCACCGGCACACCCTACAGCGGCAACAGCGCCACGCCCCGCCGCTCGCGGGCACTAGGGTGAGGCCGTGGACCTGGACGCCTACGTGGCAGCCCACCGGGGGGACTGGGAGCGGCTCGAGCAGCTCACCAAGCAGCGCCGGCTGACCGGCGCCGAGGCCGACGAGATCCTCGACCGCTACCAGCGCGTCGCCACCCACCTGTCCCTCGTGCGGTCGACCGCGCCGGACCCGTCCCTCGTGGCGTACCTGTCGATGCTGCTGGCCAAGGCCCGTTCGAAGTCCGCCGGCACGAGGACGATGTCGTGGTCGGACGTCGGCCGCTTCTTCGGCCAGACCTTCCCCGCCGCGCTGTACCGCATGCGCCGGTGGTGGATCACCGTCCTCGTCCTCGACGTGCTGCTCGTGGTGGCGATGGGGTGGTGGCTGCTTGCCCACCCGTCGGTCGAGAGCTCGCTCGCCTCGCCCGAGCAGGTTCGCCAGCTCGTCGAGAACGACTTCGAGAACTACTACAGCGAGTACGCCGCGACCTCGTTCGCCTTGCGCGTGTGGACCAACAACTTCTGGCTGTCGGCGCTCTGCATCGCCTCGGGCGTCTTCGGCCTGCCCGTCGTCTACATGCTCGTCATGAACATGGCCAACCTCGCCGTGGTGGGCTCGATGATGATCCGGCACGACCGGGGCGCGCTGTTCTTCGGCCTGATCTCGCCGCACGGGCTGCTCGAGCTCACCTGTCTGTTCGTCGCCGCAGGGGTGGGGCTTCGGCTGTTCTGGGCATGGGTCGAGCCGGGGCCGCGCTCCCGCGCCCAGGTGCTCGGAGCGGAGGGGAGGGCGGCGCTCGGCACCTCGCTCGGGTTGGTCGTGCTCCTGCTGCTCTGCGGCCTCATCGAGGCGTTCGTGACCCCCTCGGGCCTGCCCACCTGGGCACGGGTGGGCATCGGGGTCCTGGCCGAGGCCGCGTTCTTCACCTACGTGTTCACCGCCGGGCGGTGGGCCCATCGGCGCGGCGAGACCGGCGACCTCGCCGAGGCCGACCGGGGCGCCGAGGTGCCCGTCGCCGGCTGACGCCGTCTGTTCCCTCACGCACAGAGCGGGGAATGCCGTCGCGGCACGTCCCGAGCGGAGCATTGCCGTGTCCTCAGTGCGCCTCCGTGCTGCGGAGTGCTGCATCGACAGGCGCACTCTCGGTAACCGTAGAAGATCAGGCAGGGACGGAGATTCCCTGCAGCCAGGCCTGCCAGGCCGGCTCTTCGCGCCGCACGTAGTCCGCCGCGTCTGCGGAGAACAGGTACGCCCGTACGCCCGCCGTCGCCTTGCCGCCGCCTTCGTCCCACGCGAAGACGCTGAGCATTCCGGGCACCGGCGCGGTGAGCCGGACCAGCGTCTGCCGCTCACCGACGCGCTCGACCGTGCCGGTGGCGCCGCGCACCTCGACCGTGGCGCCCTCGTCGCCCAGCCCGAGCGCGTCGTGCAGGGTCGACCAGAGCGCCTCCGCGTCGCCGGGGTGGGAGGCGGTGGCCTCCAGGTGTGTGGCCTCCTGGCCGGGGAAGTGCGACAGGTAGAGGCGCAGGTTGTCGAAGAACGGCATCCAGCCGGGGCCCATGGTGTCCCAGAACTCCGACTCCCAGGCGGCGCCGGTCCCGAAGCCGCTGCTGGTGACGCGCACGATGCAGGTTCCGCCGGACTGTGCCTCGACGAGGAACTCCGACGTCAGCGGGCTGAGCGCATCGGGGTCCTTGCCCATGAGGGCGGCCCAGTCCTCCTCGTAGACGAGGCGGCGCGGCGGCTCCCATGCGGTGACCTGGCCGTCCGAGCCCATCTCCGGGCCCATGGTGAAGTGCAGGGAGCCGCCTTCCCGCTCCTCCATCTCGGTCGGCGCAAACCAGGCGCTCATGCCCTTGGCGGTGGCGATGGCTTGCCAGACCTGCTCCGGGGTGCCCGGGACCTCGACGCTGAACTCAAGGCGGTACGGGACGTTCGGGGTGGTGCTCATGGGTTCTCCTCAGGAAGGGGGTGGGCGGCGACGAGGAGCCGGTGTGGGCGCCCGTCGTCGTGGTGGTGGCGAGCGGCCAGGTCGAGCACCGCGGCGGTCAGGTCGTCGGCGAAGGCAGCCCGGTCGGCGGCCGACCGGAAGCCGATCTGCGTATCGATGGTCAGGGTCGGCAGGCGCTTGCCGGACGCGCCGGCCCGGCGCGCCAGGGCGCCGACCTCGCGCACCAGCCGACCGGCCAGCGCGACGAGGTAGCTTGCCGACAGGTGGTCGGCGTTGGCTTCCGGGTCTGCCGCGGACGCGCTGACTGCCGCCGGCGACACCACGTACGACGCCGCCGACGCCTGCAGTACCCGCTCGGTGATGCCCCCGTGCCTGCGCTCGGCGGACAGCTCCACGAGGCCGTGCGCCTCGAGCGCCTTGAGGTGGTAGTTGACCTTCTGGCGCGCGATGCCGACCCGGGCGGCGAGCCCGGCGGCGGAGGCGGGGAGGGCCAGCTCGCCGAGCAGTCGGGCCCGGACCGGATCCAGCGCGGCGGCGGCTGCCTCCGCGCTCTCGATGACCTCGACGTCGTGCATATCGCCACGATGCTCTTGACAATAATTCTTGTCAAGAGGGATGCCTCAGCAAGGTGACGCGCAGGTGGTGGGGCACCTACGGCTCGGGGCCACGACCCACCCAGCGAGCATCAACGATCGTGACACTCGCTGCGCTCACAGGACTGCGCCGCGCGGCGCCACCTCGACCGCGGCCACACCCCTGCCGTAGAGCACCATGAGCCGATCACCATGGCTGGTGCGAAGCACGCCGGAGGGTTTCGCAAGGGTTTCAACGACTCGCTCGATGACCTCGTTCTCGTCGCCGTCATCCTCAAACCTGACATCGAGTTGGTCGCCACTCACAAGGCGGATCCGCAGCACTACCTCTGCCATGCGCACGCACCTCAGATCCTGTTGCGCCGGCCGAATCCTGTGGCCAATCGCCACTCTACAAGCGCAGATCCAAGCCAGCGGGGCACCTTCGAGACGAGTCAGTCGACCACGCGGCATGACGCGGCTCCGGACGTTGGCTCGACGAGCGATCGCGGCGATGTGGCGCACGTTGAGCGGCCACGTGCCCCTTCGGAAGTTGACCGAGGGAAGGGTGAGGATCCACCAGTCGCGAGCCACAGAGGGGTGGGCTCTGGCGCGGCCGCGGATCAGGGAGTACACAGGGGGCAGACCGAAGGGGACGTCATGGTTGCACCACAGCAGACAAATGCCGCACGCCTCGAGATCGACTACCCCGACCGACTGGACCGGGTCACCACGCTCTTCCGCGTCGTCCTCATCATCCCCATAGCCATCGTGCTCTCGCTGGTGAGCGCCAACGCGACCTCGACCACGGTCATCTACAAGTCGGGCGAGGTGGTCGAGAAGACGACGAGCACCGGTGGCGGCATCGCCGGTGGGCTGTTCGCCGCCACAGCGCTGATGATCGTCTTCCGGCAGCGCTACCCGCGCTGGTGGTTCGACTTCGTTCTCCAGTTCAACCGCTTCGGGACGCGCGTCGGCGCCTACCTCGCCTTGCTCACCGACCGCAACCCCTCGACCGAGGACGAGCAGGCCGTCCACCTCGACCTGGACTACCCCCGACGCGCGCGAGGGCCTCAACCGATGGCTCCCGCTGGTCAAGTGGCTCCTGGCTCTGCCCCACTACGTCGTGCTGCTGTTCCTCGGGTTGGGCGCCGTCGTGGCAGTGGTGATCGCGTGGTTCGCGATCCTGTTCACCGGTCGCTACCCGCGTGGACTGTTCGACTACGTCGTCGGGGTCGGTCGGTGGGCGCTGCGAGTACAGGCGTACGCATTCCTCCTCCTCACCGACTCCTATCCACCCTTCAGC
This sequence comes from Knoellia sp. p5-6-4, assembly GCF_029222705.1. Classification (NCBI taxonomy): domain Bacteria; kingdom Bacillati; phylum Actinomycetota; class Actinomycetes; order Micrococcales; family Intrasporangiaceae; genus Knoellia; species Knoellia sp. p5-6-4. The sequence continues at coordinate 1,030,430 of NZ_JARGZF010000002.1, read as the reverse complement.
CTCCGCTGACCCGCGCTCCGGGACGGTCGATGAGGTCGCGCGGGCAACTGTTGGATCCGTCCGCCCCCGGGGTCGCCCGGTGCGGATCGTGACGACCGCGGCCCCTTCCTGATACCGGGGACGTTGCCCACAGGGGGTTGGTGCCAATGAGGTGGTCGGTCACGCTGAGGGAGCCAGGGGTGTACCACAGCCGACTTCGAGGTCCCCTTCCAACGAGGACTCCAACGGACACTCCCGACGTGCCCCTGAAGGGCCGGCACGCGGCATCCGGGCATCGACCGCTCCTGTCGCCGACATCGGGGTCGACTGGCGGCGGAAAGACCTGTCAGGTGAATCCGGCGCGTCGCTGCGCGCTGCTGGAAGACTGGGTCGCGTGACGGGATCTGATCGTGACCGGGACGCCGAAGGCCGCGCTCGTCAGGCAAGGCCTCGCGACACTCTGGGCCGACCACTGCCCTATGGCGCCGAGGGTGTCGAGCCGGTGTCGGAGGAGCCCTTACCGCCGGAAGAAGCACTCGAGGCAGCTCGAGGACTGGTGGAAGCTGGCCGTCCGTTCTCCGCCCACGAGGTTCTGGAGGCGCGTTGGAAGGCGGGGCCGATCGAGGAACGGGACTTGTGGCAAGGCCTCGCGCAGCTCTGTGTTGCCATGACACACGCGGCCCGCGGGAATCAGGTGGGAGCCGACCGACTCTTCGAACGCGCCGCAGACCTGTTGACAGCGTTTTCTGCCACCGGACGGGGGGCCTACGGCTTGGACTTGGATGCGACTGTGAAGCAAGCTCGCGGTCACGTCGGCAGGTTCTAGACCCACGACCGGCTCGCGGCGGAGAGACGCACTTTCTGATCACGGCAGGATCTCGGCGACCGAAGGGTGCGTCCTCCGTGCGCATCATCGTGCAAGATCATCCGCCGCATCCTTCCTGGCCACGAAGCTGGGCATCCTGTCGGTGAGCAGTGACAGGATGGCCGCATGCCCGGCGAGGAGACGCCCGAAGAGTTGGCCGGCCAGCCGGTGATCTCATTCGCCACTGTGCAGGACTGCGAGGCATGGTTCTGCGAGCACCACGCCGACCACCGCGGCTTCTGGCTCAAGATTGGGAAGACGGGCGCGGCGCAGACAGTCAACTACTCCGAGGCGCTTGGCGTCGCTCTCTGCCACGGCTGGATCGACGGGCAGAAGCGGGGATACGACGAGAGCCATTGGTTGCAGCGCTTCACCCCCCGCGGGCCGCGGAGCAAGTGGTCGCAGATCAACCGGGACAGGGCCGAGGCGCTGATCAGGGCCGGTCGCATGCACCCGGCCGGTCAGGTGCAGGTGGACGCGGCGAGGGCCGACGGCCGGTGGGCTGCGGCCTATGCCGGCCAAAAGAGCGCGACTGTCCCCGACGACCTGGCTGCCGCGCTCGCGGCCGACCCGCAAGCCAAGGCGTTTTTCGAGACCCTCTCGGGCTCCAACCGCTATGCGATCCTCTACCGCGTCCATGATGCGAAGAAACCGGAGACCCGGGCCGCGCGCATCGCGAAGTTCGTCGAGATGTGCCACAACCACGAGACCGTCCACTGACTGGTGGGGAGCTTCGGCGATCTCGCTGATCGGCCCGTGTGAGGCCGCCCATGGATGAGAAGAACCCCGGACTTCTGCCGCTCGACGCTGGCCGGCAGAAGACTAGGGGGCGTACCGCTCTACCCCTACGGATGTCGCCCCGCGGAAGGTCTGGACTTCGGCAAACCGATAAGCGCCTACCCGTCCTCGACACGGCGGAATGACACGCGCCATCGTCCGGCTCATCCGTCAAACACGGCTGCCGTGCGCGGTGGGTCAACACACGGGGGACACCCAGTCAGAGCAGGCCGCGGCTCTTGAGCGACAGGTAGTGGTCGGCCAGCACGACAGGGAGGTGTTCGGGGTCGGCGTCGAGCACCTCGACGCCGAGTCGGCCGAGGCCGGCTGCGGTGCGCTGACGCAGAGCCGTGGTGCGCTCAGCCGCCGCGGCGTCGTAGACCGCGCGCGCATCCCCCCGGCCCGAGCGCATCTGCCCCAGTGCGGGATCCGACACCGACGCCACGACGACCCTGTGCCGCTGCGCCAGCACCCCGAGCGGCGGCAGCAGCGACTCCTCGATCGCAGCCGGCTCGAGCGGCGTGAGCAGCACGACCAGGCCGCGGTGGCGGCTGAGCCGGGTGACCTCGGAAGTGAGCAGGCGCCAGTCGGCCTCCAGCAGCGCCGGCTCGAGCGGGGCCATCGCGGTCACGAGGTCGGAGAGCAGGGCGGTGCGGCTGGAGCCGACGACCTTGCGGTGGACCCGGCGGTCGCCCGCGATGAGGTCGACCCGGTCGCCGGCGCGCGAGGCCAGGGCCCCGAGCAGGAGGGCGGCGTCCATGGCGGCGTCGAGGCGCGGAGTGTCACCGACACGTCCGGCCGAGGTGCGAGAGGTGTCGAGGACGAGCACGATGTGCCGGTCCTTCTCCGGCTGCCACGTGCGGACCACGGTGGAGCGGCGCCGGGCCGTGGCGCGCCAGTCGATGCTGCGCACGTCGTCACCATCGACGTAGTCGCGCAGCGAGTCGAACTCGGTGCCCTGGCCACGGACGCGCACGGCCGAGCGGCCGTCGAGCTGGCGCAGGCGCGCCAGTCGAGAAGGGAGGTGGCGCCGCGAGTGGAACGGGGGCAGCGCGCGCAGGTGGCCCGGCACGGCATACGACCGCTGCCGTCCCGCGACCCCGAGCGGACCCAGCCGGCGCACGGTGACTCGGTCGGCCTGCCGGTCGCCTCGGCGAGTGGGGGTGAGGCCGGTGCGCAGCGCGCGGCGCTCGCCCGCCGGGATCGCCACTCGGTGTCGGTTGCCGGTGGCACCGGCCGACGGCTGCCAGGCGTCACGCAGCGAGCCGCGGAACGTGCGCCTGCCGGTGTTGGTCGCGAGCAGCGTGGTGCTACCCGCCTCGCCGAGACGCACCTGGGCCGACGGCACGCGCTCGAGGTCCAGGGCGCGCGTGCTGCCGGCCACCACGACGTCGAGGACCGTCGCCACCAGGCACACCAGCACCCAGAGCCAGACCGTCGTCGCCGCCGGGCGCAGCAGCACCGGCACCGCGCCGCACAGCACGAGCACCACGAGGCGGCCGGTCACCAACATGCGCGACAGCTCTCAGCGGGGGACCGGCACGGAGCCGATGGCGCTGTCGAGCACGGCGGCCACGCCCACGCCCTCCAGCTCAGCCTCGGGCCGCAGCGACAGACGGTGGGCCAGCGTCGCCTGGGCGAGCGCCTTCACGTCGTCGGGGGTCACGAACTCGCGTCCGTTGAGCCAGGCCCACGCCCGGCTGGTCGCGAGCAGCGCGGTGGCGCCGCGAGGGCTGACGCCGAGCGAGAGCGACGGCGAGTGACGGGTGGCGCGGGCGATGTCGACGATGTAGCCGATGACCTCGGGCGAGGCCTCCACGTGTGCGACCGCCTCGCCTCCCGCGGTGAGGTCGTCGGCCGACGCGACCGCGCGCAGTCCCGCTCCGGCGAGGTCGCGCGGGTCGAACCCGGCGGCGTGCCGGGCGATGACCGCCACCTCGTCCTCGCGGGGCGGGAGCGGCAGCACGGCCTTGAGCAGGAAGCGGTCGAGCTGGGCCTCGGGCAGCGGGTAGGTGCCTTCGTACTCCACCGGGTTCTGGGTGGCGGCGACCATGAACGGCACCGGCAGCCGGCGGGGCATGCCGTCGACCGAGACCTGGCGCTCCTCCATCGCCTCGAGCAGCGACGCCTGGGTCTTCGGGGGCGTCCGGTTGATCTCGTCGGCGAGCAGCAGGTTCGTGAACACCGGGCCCTCCCGGAAGGAGAACTCCGAGGTGGCGTTGTCGTAGACCAGCGAGCCCGTCACGTCACCCGGCATGAGGTCGGGCGTGAACTGCACGCGCTTGGTCTGCACGTCCAGGGCTGCGGCGATGCTGCGCACGAGAAGGGTCTTGGCCACGCCGGGGACGCCCTCGAGCAGGACGTGGCCGCGGCACAGCAGGCCGATGAGGATGCCCGTGACGGCGGCGTCCTGGCCGACGACGGCCTTGCCGACCTCGGCCCGCACCGCGAGCAGCGCGCGCCGCGCCTGCTCGGACCGGCCGCGGACGTCCTGCCCGTGGCTGTTCTCGTGCCCGGGCTGCCCATGTCCGGCCGGGGCGTCGGTCACGGCGCTGTGGGGGTGGTCCGTCATGGTCGGTGCACTTCCTTCTGCAGGGTGGACAGGTCGTCGGCGAGGGTGACCATCGCATCCTCGTCCGCAGGCGGTGGGCCGGCCAGCAGCGCGTGCACCTCGGCGAGGGACCGGCCGGTCGCCGAGGCTGCCGCCTGCGCCACCACCTCGGGTGACGCGCCGGCCGGCAGGCCGAGGTAGGTCGCAAGGCGGCGGGTGGTGGCCGCGCGCAGCACCGTGCCCGCGCGGGCGGTGTCGCGGGCCTTGCGGTAGAGCCTGCCGCGGCTCTGCGTCGTCTCGATGGCCTTCACGACCGCCGGCAGCGGCTCGGTGACCAGGGGCCCGAACCGTCGTCCCCGCCAGAGCATCAGGGCGAGCACGGCGAACAGGGCGAGGAAGGTGAGCGGCCCGAGGGCGGCGGGGAGCTCCGACTCCGGGGTGGTGTCATCGGCCGAGACGTCGAGGACCGAGGGGATGTACCAGACCAGCCGGTCGCCCTGCCCGAGCAGGCGGAGGCTGACGCCCGCGTTGTCGTAGCGGGTGACCTCGCCGTTGGTCAGCACCTCTCCCGCCCCGAGCACGACGACCTCGGGGGTGTCGGGCCCATCCGGCAGGGACACCAGCGCCGAGGCACCCTCGAACGAGAAGCAGCGCGCGGCGTCAGGGACGGAGGTCGTGTAGGCAGGGCCGCCGGCCGTGATCGTGTCGGCAGTGGAGAGGCCGGCGAGCGCGCACCCGGCCCGCAGCGACCGGGTGGGGGAGCCCCCACTTGCCGGGGACACCTCGACGCTGAGCGCCTGCAGCACGAAGCGGCTCGGCTCGACGAGCACGAGCCGCCGCGCCGAGCGGACCTGCGTCCACAGGGCGGTGGCGGTCCCCTCGGAGAGGGCCGAAGGCTCGGTCACGATGACGGTGGTGTCGCCGTCGATGGTGTCGAGCGACTCGAGCGCGTCGCGGTCGCGGGCGACGTCGACGCGCACGCCGCGCTCGTCGAGCACCCGGGCCACCGCCTGGGCGCCGTCAGAGCCGGCGTTGCGGGGGTCGAGGGGGTCGTCGTTGCCGCCCCGCCCGCGGATGGCCAGCAGCACCGCGACGACCAGGAGCAGCACCAGCACGACCACGGCCCAGACGACGCGGCGGCGGTAGCGGGCTCGCGGGTCCGTTCCGGCGGGCCCCGGCAGACCACCAGCAGCACGCTCGGCCTCGGGGCGGTCCCAGACGGTCAGGCTCATGGCGTGCCCCCAGTGGTGGTGGCAGCCACGGCCGGTGGCCTGGAGGCGGGCCGGGCGCGCTCCACCGCTCGGTCGAGGGCGATGATCCGCTCGGCCTGTGCGCGGTTGGGCTCGTGGTGGCCGTAGGCGACGGCGTCGAAGAGGTCTGCAGCCCACCGCAGCTCCTCCCGCTGCATGGGGAAGGGGTCGGCCAGGTGCTCGCCGACCTCGTGGGCCGTGAGCGATGGCGCGTCGTCGAGGAGGGTGCGCTCCGCGCCGCCCTGGGCCAGGGCCCGCATGGCGTCCAGCACCGCGTCGGAGTACCGGCCGGCGGACAGCGCCCGAGCGCTGCGCTCGCGGAACTCGATCGCCGTGAGTCGCTGGTCACCGAGCAGCGCCGGGCCACCAACCGGCGCCCGCCGGGCCTCTCGCCGCACGTGCCGCAGGGCGAACAGGACCAGCGCCACGAGCGCCGCGGTCACCAGGCCGGCGACACCCGCGGGGAGGACGCCGCCTGCGCTGGGGTCGGCGTTGAGCAGCGCGTCGATGAACCGCTCGATGGCGTCGAGGGCGCGGGCGATGGGGTCGTTGTGCTCGCGGTAGGCCGGCCGGGACAGCTCCTCCTCGAGCCATTGGCGCGCCTCGGCGTTGTCGGGGTCCAGGCCCGCGGCGAGGTGGTGGAAGGAGCGCAGGGCAGCGGGCGGCATCAGCGGGTGGGCACGTGGGCGGCGTCGGCGGCGGCCCGGGCGAGCGCGAGGTCGAAGCCCTCCTTGCGGATGCGGGCATCGGTGTAGAGCAGGGCGAGCACGGCTGCCAGGAACGGCTGCGTGAGCACACCGCTGAGCAGGCTCCCGAGCACGCTGGCCCCGGCCACCACGAGGCCGGCGGCGGCCTCGGCACCTCCACCGCTGACCATCGAGTCGAGGGCGAGGCCGAGCACCATGCCACCGAGCTGCAGCGCGAAGGACAGGACGTACTGCACGACCCCGATGAGCATGCTGGAGGCGAGGAGGATGCCGAAGGTGCGCCAGAACAGGCCCGGCGTCAGGCGCCACGACCGGCGCAGCGACGCGATGACGCCGAGGTCCTCGAGCACGAGGGCGGGGGTCGCCAGCGCCAGCCGGATGCCCAGCCAGGTGGTGGCCACCGCGAGGCAGAGCACCGCGACGACGCCGAGGACGCCGGCGGCCGGGGCTCCGTCGACGAACCCCCAGATGGCCAGCGCCACCAGCAGGCCGAACACCACCGTCGGCGGGACGACCAGGATCGCGCAGAGGCCGACGAGACGGGGCAGGAACCGGCGGGTGCGGCCCCAGGTCTCGCCCATGGTGACGTTGCGCCCGAGCACCGCCTCGCCAACCGGGTAGGCCAGGATCCCGGAGAGCGCGATGGACGTGGCCGAGCTGAGGAACAGCAGCGCCGCCGCCGACGACGTGAGTCCGAGGGCCAGGAACAGGTCGAGCGCGTCGCCGCTCTCGAGGGAGGTGGCCACGACGTAGCCCACAGCGCCGAGCACGCCGATGACGACCAGCACGGCCAGCGAGGTCACCAGGGCAAGGCCCAGGAAGGTGCGCGGGTTGCGGCGCAGGCACGCGAAGCTCGCCTCGACGATGTCACCGAGGCTCAGTGGGCGCAGCGCGATGATGCCCGGCTTGTGGGCCGGCAGGGCGGCGCCCCATCCCGCCTGCTGGCCCCACTGTCCCGGCTGCGCGGGGGAGGAGGGGTATGCCGTTCCCGCCGGCCCGTGGCCGGCGTCACCGGTCGTGCCCGTCGGCTGGGCGCCGGGGGCGCTCCAGCCCGGCGCGGAACCCTGGGCCCCGCCGGGCACCATGCCCTCAGTCATCTGACCCCCTCAGCCAGCCGCCCTCGCGGTCACCCGAAACCTACCAGCGCACACGGACGGCGGGCCGGCAGCCCGAGCGGGCCGTGTGCATGTCGTGATCAGGCCGAGACGCCGGCTGCGAGCGCGCTGAGCCGGCTCTCGAGGTGGGCGGCCCGGGCGGGCTCGGCGCCCAGGGCCTCCTGGCGCCGGATGAGCGCCGGCTCCTCGCGCGCCAGCGCCAGGCCTCGGCGCACGAGGGTGAGAGGTGGCTTGCGGCGCTCGGCCAGGTCACGGGTGAGCCGGCGGGCGAAGGTCACCCAGCGGTGGTGGTGCACGCAGAACGCGCCCGCGAGCAGGCCGAGCTGGTGCAGGTCGGGGATGATCTCGGCGGCGAAGATGCCCTCGGCGAGGACGATGTCGGTGGGCCGGGCGGTCACCACCGTGGTGTCGACCGCCCGGTTGGCCGAGATGTCGTAGACGGGCGTCTCGACGCTGCCGTGCCGCACGAGGGTGTCGAGCGCGGCGAGGGCGGCGGGGCGGTTCCAGGAGTCCGGGTGGTCCCAGTCGATGATCCCGAGCTCCTCGCTGCGGGGCATCTGCGGGTCGTCCTCGTCGCGGTAGAAGTCGTCGAGGCGGACGATGGGCCAGCCGTGGGAGCCCTTCAGGCGGCCCGCCAGCCGCGACTTGCCGGCCCCGCTGGGGCCGGCAAGCACGACGACGCGGGCGAGGTGGGCGGTCACCGGCCCTTGGGGTGCCAGACCGTCTTGGTCTCGAGGAACGCGCTCAGCCGCGACAGGTCGGGCGTCGCCGTCCAGTCGGGCTCGACCGCGTCGGGTCCGGTGCCGGCGGGGCGCACCACGCGCTTGAGGTTCTCGGCGGCAGCCAGCTCGAGGTCGCCCCACGCGACACCCTCGGCGCCGGCCGCGCCGGCGAGGTCGATGGCGTTGACGTCGCGGTGCGAAGCCAGCCAAGGGGCCACCTCGGCGGTGCGGCCCGTGATGATGTTGACGACCCCGCCGGGGACGTCGGAGGTGGCCAGTGCCTCCGAGAGCGTGATCGCCGGAAGCGGGCGGTGCTCGCTGGTGAGCACGACGGCGGTGTTGCCCGAGACGACCACGGGCGCGAGCACCGACACCAGCCCGAGCAGCGACGACGCCTGGGGAGCCAGCACGGCCACGACGCCGGTCGGCTCCGGGGCGGAGATGTCGAAGTACGGCCCGGCCACCGGGTTGAGCCCGCCGAGCACCTGGGCGTACTTGTCGCTCCACCCGGCGTACCAGACCCAGCGGTCGATGGCCTGGCCCACGAGCGCCTCGGCCTGGCGCTCGCCCACGCCCTCGCTGGCGCGCACCTCGGCGACGAACTGGGCGCGGCGGCCCTCCATCACCTCGGCCACGCGGTACAGCACCTGGCCGCGGTTGTAGGCCGTGGTGCCGGCCCAGCCGTCGACCGCCTTGCGGGCGGCGACCACGGCGTCACGGGCGTCCTTGCGGGAGCCCTGCGCCGCGTTGGCGAGGAAGGCGCCGGAGGTGCCGCCGCCGGCATACACCTCGTAGGAGCGGCCCGACTCGGACCGGGGGAACTTGCCCCCGATGTAGAGCTTGTAGGTCTTCTTGATCTCGACTCGGCTCGGGGCGCCGGTGGTCGGGCTCACTTGGTGTCTCCCGTCGTGACGTAGGCCTCGAGGCCGTGGCGACCGCCCTCGCGGCCGTAGCCCGACTCCTTGTAGCCGCCGAAGGGGCTGGTCGGGTCGAACTTGTTGAAGGTGTTGGCCCACACGACGCCGGCGCGCAGCTGGTCGGCCATCCAGAGGATGCGCGAGCCCTTCTCGGTCCACACGCCCGCGGACAGGCCATAGGGGGTGTTGTTGGCCTTGGCCACCGCCTCGTGCGGGGTGCGGAAGGTCAGCACCGACAGCACCGGGCCGAAGATCTCCTCCTGCGCGATGCGGTGCGTCTGGCTCACGCCGGTGAAGACGGTCGGGCGGAACCAGAAGCCCTTGCTCGGCAGCTCGCACTCGGGCGACCAGCGGGTGGCACCCTCGGCCTCACCGGCGGCGGTCAGCTCGGTGATGCGCTGCAGCTGCGCCTTGGAGTTGATGGCGCCGACGTCGGTGTTCTTGTCGAGCGGGTCGCCGACGCGCAGGGTCGAGAGGCGACGCTTGAGGCGCGCCTCGACCTCCTCGGCGATGGACTCCTGCACGAGCAGGCGCGAGCCGGCGCAGCAGACGTGGCCCTGGTTGAAGAAGATGCCGTTGACGATGCCCTCGACCGCCTGGTCGATGGGGGCGTCGTCGAAGATGATGTTGGCCGCCTTGCCGCCGAGCTCGAGCGTCGCCTTCTTGCGGGTGCCGGCGATGGCGCGGGCGATCATCTTGCCGACGCCGGTCGAGCCGGTGAAGGCGAGCTTGTCGATGCCCGGGTGGTCGACGATGGCCTGGCCGGTGGCGCCGGCGCCGGTGACGATGTTGACCACACCGGCGGGCAGGTCGGCCTGCTGGCACACCTCGGCGAACAGCAGCGCCGTCAGCGGGGTCGTCTCGGCGGGCTTGAGCACCACGGTGTTGCCGGCGGCGAGGGCCGGGGCGATCTTCCACGCCAGCATGAGCAGCGGGAAGTTCCACGGGATGACCTGGCCGACGACGCCGTGGGGGCGCGGGTTCGCGCCGAGCGACGCGTACTCGAGCTTGTCGGCCCAGCCCGCGTGGTAGAAGAAGTGCGCCGCGGCCAGCGGCACGTCGACGTCGCGGCTCTCACGGATCGGCTTGCCGTTGTCGAGGCTCTCCAGCACGGCGAACTCGCGGGCGCGATCCTGCAGGATGCGGGCGATGCGGAAGAGGTACTTGCCGCGGTCGGCGCCGGACATGCGGCCCCAGGCGCCCTTGAAGGCGCGCCGAGCGGCGTCGACGGCGCGGTCGACGTCGCTCGACGAGGCCTCGGTGACCTCGGCGAGCACCTCCTCGCTGGACGGGCTGATCGACTTGAACGCCGACCCGCCCTCGGTCTCGGTGAACTCGCCACCGATGAAGAGCCCGTAGGAGGGCTTGAGGTTGACGACGGCCCGGGACTCCGGGGCCGGTGCGTATTCGAACTTGGCCATGAGGTGGGGGTTCCTTGGTCCGCGAGGGGTCAGTACAGGCTGGGGGAGTCGTCGGTCACGTAGTCGGGACCGGAGTAGGCGCCGATGCGCATGCGCTGGCGCTGCAGGAGCAGGTCGTTGAGCAGGCTCGAGGCGCCGAAGCGGAACCAGTGCGGGTCGAGCCAGTCGTCGCCGGCGACCTCGCTCACGGCCACCAGGAACTTCAGGGCGTCCTTGCTGGTGCGGATGCCGCCGGCCGGCTTCACGCCGACCATCTCGCCGGTCAGCGAGAGCCAGTCGCGCACGGCCTCGAGCATGATGACGGTGACGGGCAGGGTGGCTGCGGGGGAGACCTTGCCGGTGGAGGTCTTGATGAAGTCGCCACCGGCGAGCATCGAGAGCCACGAGGCGCGGCGGACGTTGTCGTAGGTGACCAGCTCGCCGGTCTCCATGATGACCTTCAGCCGAGCGTCGCCACAGACCTCCTTCACCTGGGCGATCTCGTTGAAGACGTCGAGGTAGCGGCCCGAGAGGAAGGCGCCGCGGTCGATGACCATGTCGATCTCGTCGGCCCCGGCGGCCACGGCGTCACGGGTGTCGGCCAGCTTGACGGCCATGCTCGCCCGCCCGGACGGGAAGGCGGTCGCCACGGCCGCGATGTTGACGCCGCTGCTGGCGCCGAGCACCTCACGGGCCACCGGCACCATGTCGCCGTAGACGCACACGGCGGCGGGGCGGGGGGTGGACATGTCGGTCGCGTCGGGCGTCAGCGCCTTCGCGCACAGGCCCCGCACCTTGCCGGCGGTGTCGGCGCCCTCCAGCGTGGTCAGGTCGATCATGCTGATCGCCAGGTCGATCGCCCACGCCTTCGACGTCGTCTTGATCGATCGGGTGCCGAGCATGGCGGCGCGGGCCTCACACCCGACCTGGTCGACACCCGGAAGGCCGTGCAGCCACGAGGTCAGTGACTCGTTGGTCAGGCGGGAGACGCCGAGGAGGTCACGGGCACGGGAGGTCGCGTCGACCGCGTCGGTGGAGGTACTCACCGAACGAGTCTAGCGGTGTCTCAGAGTGCGGTCAGACCCCCGTGAGGCCCTGCATCGCCTCGCGGATTGCGGCCAACCGCGCCGTCGCCCGCTCACGGGCGCCCGCCAGGGACTCGCGGCCGTCCACCGGCTCGACGACCTCGAGGTAGACCTTGAGCTTGGGCTCGGTGCCGGACGGTCGCACGATGACGCGAGATCCGTCGGCGAGGTAGTAGCGCAGGCCGTCGGTGGGCGGCAGGGCGTCGCTGCCTGCCGACAGGTCGTCAGCGCGCTCGACCGCCGTGCCGGCGACCTCGGTGGGCGGGTCGTCCCGCAGCCTGTCCATCACCGAGCCGATGAGGGCGAGGTCGGCGACCCGCACGGAGAGGGCGTCGGTGGCGTGCACCCCGTGCTCGACGGCGAGGTCGTCCAGCACGTCGAGGAGGGTGCGCCCCTCGGCCTTGAGCTCCGCCGCCATCTCGGCCATGAGCAGGCTCGCGCTCACTCCGTCCTTGTCGCGCACGGTCGCCGGGTCGACGCAGTAGCCGAGCGCCTCCTCGTAGCCGTAGCGCAGCCCGGGCACGCGGGCGATCCACTTGAAGCCGGTGAGGGTCTCCTCGTGGCGGATGCCGGCCTTGGCCGCCATGGCGGCGAGCAGGCGCGAGGAGACGATCGAGTTCGCGAACACCGCATCCTTCGCGACGCCGCGCTGCAGGACGTGGGCGCCGAGCAGCGCGCCCACCTCGTCGCCGCGCAGCATGCGCCAGGCACCGTCGTCGACCACGGCGACGGCGCAGCGGTCGGCGTCGGGGTCGTTGGCCAGCACGAGGTCGGGCTGCACCTCGCGGGCCAGCTCGAGCGCCGCGTCGATCGCGCCGGGCTCCTCCGGGTTGGGGAACGACACCGTCGGGAAGGCGGCGTCCGGCTGCTGCTGGCTGGCCACCGGCGCTGGGGCGGGAAAGCCGGCCTTCTCGAAGACCTTCAGCACGGTCTCGCTGCCCACCCCGTGCAGGGCGGTGTGCACGATGCTGACGTCGCGGGAGGAGTCCGGCGCGACGATCGCCGCGGTGGCGTCGACGTAGGCCTCGAGCACCTCGTTGTCCAGCGTCTCCCAGCCGTCGTCGGCCAGCGGCACCTCGGCGACGGCCCTGACCCGGGCGATCTGGGAGGCGATGCCGGAGTCGGCGGGCGGCACGATCTGGCTGCCGTCGCCGAGGTAGACCTTGTAGCCGTTGTCCTGCGGGGGGTTGTGGCTCGCGGTGACCATGACGCCAGCGTCGGCGCCGAGGTGGCGGATCGCGAAGGCCAGCACGGGGGTCGGCAGGGTGTGGGGCAGCACGGACGCACGGCCGCCGGCGCCCACCACCACCGCCGCGGTGTCGCGGGCGAAGACGTCGGAGTTGCGGCGGGCGTCGTAGCCGATGACGACGAAGGGCTCGGCGTCCTGCTCCTTCAGGTATGCCGTGAGGCCGGCTGCCGCGCGGATGACCACCGCGCGGTTCATCCGGTTGGGCCCGGCCCCGAGGGCGCCGCGCAGCCCTGCGGTGCCGAACTCGAGCATCCCGCCGAACCGGTCGGCGAGGTCGGCGAGGGCGGCGGCGTCGGCCTCCTTGGCGCGGGCGACCACCTCCCCGAGCTCCACCCTCGTCTCGTGGTCGGGGTCGTCGTCGATCCAGGCCTGCGCAGCCTCGATGAGCTCGTCGTGGTGCTGCGCACCCTCGCCGCCGTTGTCGGCGCGTCCGTGCCTGCCGGCATACGTCATCTCGGTCTCGTCCTCTCAGATGGCGGCGACGATGTCGGCGAGCAGCCGGCCGCAGCGCCCGGCTGCGGCCTGGCCGGCCTCCATCACCTCGGCGTGCGACAGCGGCTGCTCGCTGATGCCGGCGGCGAGGTTGGTGACGAGCGAGATGCCGAGCACGTCCATCCCGGCCTGGCGGGCGGCGATGGCCTCGAGCGTGGTGGACATGCCGACCAGGTCGCCGCCGATGACCTTGGCCATCTGGACCTCGGCCGGAGTCTCGTAGTGGGGGCCACGGAACTGCACGTAGACGCCCTCGTCGAGAGTCGGGTCGATCGAGCGGGCGACCTCGCGCAGGCGCGGCGAGTAGAGGTCGGTGAGGTCGACGAAGTTGGCGCCCTCGATGGGGGAGTGGGCGGTCAGGTTGATGTGGTCGCGGATGAGCACGGTCGTGCCCGGGACCCACGCGGGGTTGAGGCCACCGCAGCCGTTGGTGAGCACGATGGCCTTGCAGCCGGCAGCCGCGGCGGTCCTCACCGCATGCACGACGGCCCGCACGCCGCGGCCCTCGTAGAAGTGGGTGCGGGTGCCGTAGACGAGGGCACGCCGCCCGGTGTCGCCGACGGCGACCGAACGCATGGTGCCGGAGTGGCCCTCCACGGCGGCCTTGGCGAAGCCGGGGACGTCGGCGTTGTCGATCGTCGCGAGCGTCTCGCCGATGAGGTCGCCGGCCTGGCCCCACCCGGAGCCGAGGACGAGGGCGACGTCGTGGCGCTCGGCACCGGTCCGCTCGGCGATGACCGATGCGGCGGCCTTGGCCACCTCGAACGGGTCGATCGCTGGGTCGTTGAGGTCCGGGGTGCCCGACGCGGGGCCGCTCTGCTCGATCACGGGGGGAAGCCTACCCACGGTCGCGACGACGGCCGGATGGTTGGATGGGGCCGTGAATGCACCTGAGACCTCAGTCGTGATCCTCGGCGGTGGCCCCGGCGGCTACGAGGCGGCCCTCGTGGCAGCGCACCTCGGCGCGAAGGTCACCGTGGTCGACCGCGACGGCCTCGGGGGTGCAGCGGTGCTCACCGACTGTGTGCCGTCGAAGGCCCTCATCTCCACGGCGGACTTCATGTCGCAGTTCGAGACCGCCGCCGACCTCGGGGTACACCTCGAGGACACCGAGGGCGACGAGGTCGCCGACTCGGTGGCCGAGCTCGTGGCCGTGAACCGGCGCGTCATGAGCCTGGCCGCAGCCCAGAGCCGCGACATCGGTCGCCGCCTCGAGGCGGACGGGGTGCGGGTGCTGCCCGGCACGGGGCGCCTCGTGTCGCCGTCGCTGGTGCGGGCTGAGCTCACCGACGGCGGCGTCGAGGAGGTCGCCGCGGACGTGGTCCTCCTCGCCACCGGTGCGACGCCGCGGGTGATGCCCACGGCGCAGCCGGATGGCGAGCGGGTCCTCACCTGGCAGCAGATCTACAACCTCAAGGAACTCCCCGAGAAGCTCGTCGTGGTCGGGTCCGGTGTCACGGGCGCCGAGCTCGCGCAGGCCTACCTCGGGCTGGGTTCGCAGGTGACGCTCGTGTCGTCGCGCGACCGCGTGCTCCCGGGGGAGGACGCCGACGCCGCAACGGTGATCGAGGAGGTCTTCCGCAAGCGGGGCATGGAGGTGCTCGACCGCTCGCGCATGGCTGCCGTCGAGCGCACCGAGACCGGCGTGCTGGTGCGGCTCGAGGACGGGCGCGAGGTCGAGGGCAGCCACGCCCTGCTCGCCGTCGGCTCGATCCCGCAGACCGACGGCATCGGCCTCGAGGAGGTCGGCGTGCAGCTCAAGCCCTCGGGCCACGTCGCCGTCGACCGCGTCTCGCGGACGTCGGTGCGCGGCATCTACGCCGCGGGCGACTGCACCGGGGTGCTGCCGCTGGCCTCCGTCGCGGCGATGCAGGGCCGCATCGCGATGGCGCACGCCCTCGGCGACGCGGTGCACCCGATCAACCTGCGGGCGGTCTCGGCCAACATCTTCACCGACCCGGAGATCGCCACGGTGGGCTTCTCGCAGAAGGACGTCGACGAGGGCCTCGTCGACGCAGACTCGCTCATGCTGCCGCTCGCCACGAACCCGCGGGCGAAGATGCAGGGCATCACCGACGGCTTCGTGAAACTGTTCGCCCGCAAGGGAATCGGCACGGTGGTCGGTGGTGTGATCGTCGCGCCCCGCGCCTCCGAGCTGATCTACCCGGTCACGCTGGCCGTGCAGCACGGGCTCACGGTCGACCAGCTGGCGGGGACGTTCACGGTCTACCCGTCGCTGTCGGGGTCGGTCGCCGAAGCAGCCCGCCAGCTGCACGCCCCACACTAGAGCGATCAGGTCGATCTCGCCCTCAGCCGAGTCCGGGACATGGCGGTGACCCCGCCGGTGCCGGGCCGTGGGGCGCGGGACGCGGGGGTGTGGACAGCGGAGGTGGGCACCCGGCATACCTGCCGGCGGTCGCTCGGCGAGCCGTCTCCGGGACCCGTCGCTAGGGTCGATACGAAGGCTGAACCCCACAGAAACGAGGCACACATGGCCGGCGGATTCATGGACAAGGTCAAGGACTTCGTCAAGGGCAACCCGGAGCAGGCTGCCTGCGCGATCGAGAAGGTCGAGGACGTCGTCGACCAGCGAACCGGCGGGAAGTACTCCGAGCACGTCGACCGCGGCGGCGACGCCCTTCGCGACAAGCTCGGCCTGCCGCCAGAGGGCAGCCAGCCCGTGCCGGGCGAGCCGATCCCGGAGCCGCTTCCCGAGCCCGGTCCCAAGCCGGTGCCTGAGCCCGGGCCGACCCCGATGCCGGAGCCGGGGCCCACGCCGGTGCCGGAACCCGGTCCCACGCCCATGCCCGAGCCGGGACCCACCCCCATGCCCGAGCCCGGTCCGTTCCCGCAGCAGGAAGCCTCCTCCGACGAAGTCCCTGCGCCCAACCCGCAGCCGCTGCCCGGTGACGATGCCCAGCAGCCGGGGTCGCTCGACGAGCCGATGACGCCGGGTGGCGGCCAGCAGCCCGGTCAGCCCGGCGGGCCGCTGGAGGAGGGCCTGCGCCCCGAGAGCCGCGGCGACGCCGGGAGCGGCGCCCCCCGGGGCGGCAGCGACGAGCCGCTGCCCCAGGGCGGCCCGACCCAGCAGGGCGAGGCGCAGGCGGCTCCCGGCACCCCGGGTGGCGACCAGCCCGACACCGGCGGTCCCGCCCAGGTCCCCACCGACGAGCCGGGGAGCACCACCACCCCCGGACCCGGGCCGGACACCGGCGAGGCTCCCGAGAGTGGTGCCGAGAAGCGCCTGCCGCCCTTCGGGCAGTCCTGAGCACGCGGCATACATGACCGAGGGCGCCTCCCACCGGGAGGCGCCCTCGTCCGTGCCGGCACCGCGGTGCCACTGGTCTCTTGCGGGGGGTCAGTCCTTGATGTCGGCGATGACCGCGCCGTTGGTCACCGTCTGGCCCACCTCGGCCGACAGGCCGGTGATGGTGCCGGACTTGTGGGCGTTGATCGGCTGCTCCATCTTCATCGCCTCGAGCACCACGACGAGCTCGCCCTCGGCGACCTCCTGACCCTCCTCGACGGCGATCTTGACGATGGTGCCCTGCATGGGGGCGGTCAGGGAGTCACCCGAGACCGCGGCGCCGGCCTTGCCGCCACCGGAGCGTTTCGGAGCCTTCTTCTTGGCCGCCGCGCCACCGCCCCCACCGAGGTTCAGGCCGCCGGGCAGCACGACCTCGAGGCGCTTGCCGCCGACCTCGACGACGACCGTCTGCCGCTCGCCCTGCTCCTCGGGGGCCTCGGCCACCGGTCCGCTGTAGGGCTCGATGGTGTTGTCCCACTCGGTCTCGATCCACCGGGTGTGCACGGTGAACGGCTCGCCCGCGTCGCTCGGGTCGAAGGCCTCGTCGTCGAGCACCGCGCGGTGGAAGGGCAGCACGGTCGGCATGCCCTCGACCACGAACTCAGCCAGCGCCCGACGGGCCCGCTGCAGGGCCTGCTTGCGGTCGTGGCCGGTGACGATGAGCTTGGCGAGCATCGAGTCGAACGCGCCGGCGATGGTATCGCCCTCGACGATGCCGCTGTCGAGCCGGACGCCGGGACCCGACGGGGGCTGGAAGACGCTCACCGTGCCCGGGGCGGGAAGGAAGTTGCGACCGGCGTCCTCGCCGTTGATGCGGAACTCGATCGAGTGCGCCCGCGGGGTGGGGTCGCTGTAGCCGAGGGGCTCGCCGTTCGCGATGCGGAACTGCTCGCGGACGAGGTCGATGCCCGTGACCTCCTCGGTCACGGGGTGCTCGACCTGCAGCCGGGTGTTGACCTCGAGGAAGGAGATGGTGCCGTCCTGCCCGACGAGGAACTCACAGGTGCCGGCACCGGTGTAGCCGGCCTCCTTGAGGATCGCCTTGGAGGCGCGGTAGAGCTCGGCGTTCTGCGCGTCGGAGAGGAAGGGCGCCGGAGCCTCCTCGACGAGCTTCTGGTGGCGGCGCTGCAGCGAGCAGTCGCGCGTCGAGACGACGACGACGTTGCCGTGCATGTCGGCCAGGCACTGGGTCTCGACGTGCCGGGGCTTGTCGAGGTAGCGCTCGACGAAGCACTCCCCGCGTCCGAACGCGGCGACCGCCTCGCGCGTCGCAGAGTCGAACAGCTCGGGGATCTCCTCCAGGGTGCGGGCGACCTTCAGACCGCGGCCGCCACCGCCGTAGGCCGCCTTGATGGCGACGGGCAGGCCGTGCTTCTCGGCGAAGTCGATGACCTCGATGGCGTTCTCGACCGGGTCGGGGGTGCCGGGCACCAGCGGGGCCTTGGCCCTCGCGGCGATGTGCCGGGCCTTGACCTTGTCGCCGAGGCTGTCGATGGCCTCGGGGGAGGGGCCGATCCAGGTGAGCCCGGCGTCGATGACGGCCTGGGCGAAGGAGGCGTTCTCGGCGAGGAACCCGTAGCCCGGGTGCACGGCGTCGGCGCCCGCGCGCTTGGCCACGTCGAGCAGCTTCTCCTGCACGAGGTAGCTGTCACCGGGGGTGGACCCGCCCAGCGCGAAGGCCTCGTCGGCAACCTTGACGTGCAGCGCGTCGCGGTCGGGGTCGGCGTAGACCGCCACGGAGCCGATGCCGCTGTCCTTGCAGGCACGTGCGATGCGGACGGCGATCTCGCCGCGGTTGGCAATGAGAACCTTGCTGATGGGCGCCATGGCGCGGAGCCTAGCGTCTTGCCGCGGCGTCAGGACCACCCGCGCAGTGTGGGGTCGCCAACACTGCGCCGTATGCCGTGGGCGCCCGGATCGCGCCCGGATCAGTGCTGTCCGGGGACCTGCGCCGCGGGTGCCAGCCAGGTCCGCGCGGCCGCCTCCTCGGCCTCCACGCCCGTCGGACGGCCGGACCGGCGCACGCGGCGGTGGACGGCCAGTGCCACGGTGAGGACGACGACGGCGACGACGGCCTGCCACGAGCCGTCGACCTCGTCCATGCGGGTGGCGGTGTTCCACGACGCGTGCTGGACCGCGATGACGAGCACGCTGCCCCCCGTGTCGAGCAGGTGCATGCCCAGCAGGTAGCGGTAGACCGGTGCGAGGCCGAAGAGCAGCGCCAGCCCGCCCGCGACCTGCGACCACGTCCACCCGGGCTCGAAGAGGAGCGGCACGTGGATCGCGGCGAACGCCGGTGCCGTCAGCAGCGACCCGAGGAAGAGGCCGTGACCGGCCATGAGGCGCGACTGCACGAAGCCGCCCCATGCGGTCTCCTCCCACAGGTTCAGGAGCAGGGCGCCGAAGACCAGGATGTCGAACAGGTAGAAGCCGGTCGAGGCCAGCCAGCTGCGTTCCGAGTCCTGCAGCGTGCCCGACACAGCGGCGACCGCGAGCGTGAGCACGGGCATGGCCAGCACGACGACCGCCCACCGGCCCACGCCGACGCGCCAGGCCAGCGTCCGGCGGAGCAGCCGGCGGGCAGCGCCGGGGCCGTCCGCCCAGCGGGTCACGAGCAGCGCAGAGCCCAGCAGGGCGACGTAGACGAGGACGAGGAGGAACGGCTCGAACGGCAGTCCACCGATCGCGGGAACGACGAGCACAGGCCAGCCGATGCCCAGTGCCAGGAGCAGGAACGTCGCGACGGGGCGTCGCCGGGCGAGGCTCTCGGGCCGCTCGGTCCCCATTGGAGGCGGCGGCTCGGCGGGGGTGGTGCGGGTCATCTCGGGGTCCCTCCGCAACGGTTCGGCACCGCCCCCTCGATGGCGCCTTCAACACTGCACGTTCTCGTCTTGTTCCCCGCCGTCCCGGCAGGCGGCCCACGAGGTGCGCCGCTGACACGCGGCATACAGTCGGGCACATGACTGTCCCGAACCTCACCCTGTCCGCCGGAACGTCCAGCATCGAGATCCCGCAGCTCGGCTTCGGGGTCTGGCAGGTGCCCGAGGACGAGGTGGTCGCCGCAGTGACGACCGCCATCGAGACCGGCTACCGCAGCATCGACACGGCCCGGATCTACGGCAACGAGGAGGGCACCGGCGAGGCGATCGCGAAGTCGAGCGTCGACCGCGGGGACCTGTTCGTCACCACCAAGGTGTGGAACGACGACCAGGGCTTCGACTCCACCCTCACCGCCTTCGACGCCTCGATGAAGCGCCTCGGGCTCGACACCCTCGACCTCTACCTCATCCACTGGCCGGCCCCGAAGCAGGACGCCTTCGTCGACACGTGGAAGGCCCTGCTCCGCCTGCGCGAGGAGGGTCGCGTGCGCGCCGTCGGCGTCTGCAACTTCCACGTGCCGCACCTGCAGCGGCTGCTCGACGAGACCGGTGAGCTGCCGGCCATCAACCAGGTCGAGCTGCACCCCTACCTGCAGCAGACCGAGCTGCGCGCGTTCCACGCCGCCAACGGCATCGTCACCGAGGCGTGGAGCCCGCTGGCCTCGGGCGGCGACGTCCTGCAGGACGAGACGATCGCGAAGGTCGCGGCCAAGCACGGCGTCACGCCGGCGCAGGCGATCCTGCGCTGGCACATCGACATCGGCAACGTCGTCATCCCCAAGTCGGTGACCCCGAGCCGCATCGCCGAGAACTTCGACATCTTCGGCTTCTCGCTCGACGTCGACGACCTGGCCGCCATCGAGAAGCTCGACCGCGGCCACCGCACCGGCCCGGACCCGGACGCGTTCTGGGCCTGAGCCGTCACGCCCGAGTGCGCTGAGTCAGCGGCCGCGGGGCCGGCAGGGACGCACCTGCCGGCCCCGCGGCGTGCCGTCTAGGGTGTGCGCCATGAGCGACGCCTCCGACGCACGGTCCCAGCGCGAGCTGGAGGAGGGGATCCAGCGGGACTTCTCCTCGAGCATGTCCTACGGGTCCTACCTCGACCTCGACCGCTTGCTGTCGGCCCAGCACCCCCGCAGCACGCCGCCCCAGCACGACGAGCTGCTCTTCATCGTGCAGCACCAGGTCGCCGAGCTGTGGCTCAAGCTCATGCTCCACGAGCTGCGCTCGGCCCGCGCCCTGCTGACGACCGACGACCTCGCACCCGCCCTGAAGCGCCTGGCTCGGGTCAAGCACATCCAGAACCAGCTCACCGAGCAGTGGTCGGTGCTGGCCACGCTCACGCCGAGCGAGTACGCCCTGATCCGGCCGTTCCTCGCGACCTCGTCCGGCTTCCAGAGCTACCAGTACCGGGCGGTCGAGTTCATGCTCGGCAACAAGAACCGCGACATGGTGGCCGTCTTCGACCACGACCCGACCGCGCAGCAGCTGCTGGCGGAGGCGCTCGAGGAGCCGAGCCTCTACGACGAGTTCCTGCGCTACCTGCACCGCCGCGGCTACGCCATCCCGGCCGCGGTGCTCGAACGCGACGTGACCAAGCCCTACCGGATGGACGAGGACCTCGTCGACGTCTTCGCCGCCGTCTACGCCGACCCCGCCGAGCACTGGGGCGTCTACGAGACCTGCGAGGAGCTCGTCGACATCGAGGACAACTTCCAGAACTGGCGCTTCCGCCACCTGCAGGTCGTCACCCGCACCATCGGGCACAAGGTCGGCACCGGCGGGTCCTCCGGCGTCGACTTCCTGCGTCGGGCGCTCGACCTCACCTTCTTCCCCGAGCTGTATGCCGTGCGCACGCGGATCGGCGCGTAGCCGCGCCTGCCAGCCGTTCGGCGGATAAGTAGGAGAACTCAGGCGCGCCAGGCTGCCGCAGCCCGACACTGTGCCCCAACGGTCCACCGACCCTGGGAGCACGCGATGACCAGCAGCCCCGTTCCCGGCCCCGCGCCGGCACCTGCGCCCGTGAAGCCGGGGCAGCTCGCCTGGCTCGAGGGCGAGCTCCGTCAGTGGCAGGCCCTGGGCCTGCTCGAGGCGCCGACCGCCGATGCCATTCGTGCGAGATACGTTGCGGTGCGGCGCTTCTCGCTGGTGCGCCTGCTGCTCGGCCTGGGCGTCTGCTTCTTCGGAGTCGGCGTGCTGTGGCTCGTGGCGGCGAACCTCGACCGGCTCACCCCGGGACTGCGCTTCACCCTCGTGGTGCTGCTGTGGCTGGGCCTCACGGCCGCGGCCGAGGCCGTTGCGGGGCGCCGGCCGCGATGGGGTGGCTCGGCGGTCGTCGGCGCGGCGCGGGTCCTGGCGGCTCTCAGCTTCGGCGCGGTCGTCTTCCAAGCGGCGCAGAGCCTGCAGGTGCCGGCCTACGAGCCGCGCCTGCTCGGCATCTGGGGCCTCGGCGCCCTGCTCTACGCCTACGCGGTCGCCGCCGTCAGCCCGCTGCTCGTCGGCCTGTCCATCAGCACCGCGTGGTTCGTCTGGCACGTGGCCGACTCCGCCGACAGCGGCATGGGTTTCGTCGCGGCCCTGCTCGTGGGGGGCCTGGTCGCCGCGTCCGTGGCGGTGCTGCACGCCAGCCGCCTGCTGCCACGGTTCGCGGTGCCGTGGCGCGAGGTCGGCGCCCTGCTCGTGCTGATCGGGTTGTTCGCCGCGGCCCTGCCGTTCGTCACCACCGAGGACTTCCGCTGGCCGGCCCTGCTCACCCTGGGCCTCGTCGTGGCAGCCGTGGCGGCCGCCGCGGCCCTGTTGCTGGCCGACCGCGAGGGCCGTCTGGAGCTCGTCGCGCCGGTGGCCGCCCTGGGGGCCGGGCTGCTGCTCGTCCTGTGGGACCCCGGGGTGACGGACGCCAGCGAGGTGACCGGCACGGCATACCTGCACGCGTTCGTGAGCGTCGCGGTCTACCTCGCCGCCGCCGGCTGGTATGCCGTGCTCGGCACCCTGCGGGACACGACTCGGCTCACGGTGCTCGCCACCGGGGCGCTGGTCGTCTTCACCACGGTGCAGGCGTTCGCGGTCTTCGCGCCGATCATCTCCGGGGCCACGCTCTTCCTGCTGGTCGGTGCGGTGCTGGTCGGCTCCGGCTTCGTCGTCGACCGCGGCCGTCGACACCTCGTCGCCACGATCGAGGGAGGTGTCTCATGAACCGGCTGCCCTCCCGCATCGTGCTCCTGGCCGCGGCCTGTGCCGCCCAGCTCGCCCTGGTCGGCGTCGCGGTCGCCGGGCCGCTGTCGGCACGCCTCACCGGCGACGAGTACCTCCTGGCGGTGCGACCCGTCGACCCGGTCGACCCGTTCCGCGGGGCGTACGTCGACCTCGGCTACCCGACCCTGAGCGGCTCCTCGGAGAGCGGCTTCTGGCGGCCGGACGACGTGCCGGGGGAGCGGGGCGAGGTGTTCATCCCCCTCGTGCGGGACGGTGCACTCTGGCGCGGTGGCGAGGCTACGCGCATGCGGCCCGACTCCGGCCCCTACATGCGCTGCAGCGACGCCGAGTGGCGCATGCGCTGCGGCATCGAGAGCTGGTTCCTCCCGCAGGACAAGGCGATCGGGGTCGAGCGGGCAGTGGCCTCGGGCTCGGCGGTCGCGCGGGTGCGCGTCGACGCCCGGGGCAACGCGGCGCTGGTGGGCGTGGAGGTCAGCCCAGCCGGCTGAGGTCCTCGCGGCAGCGGCGCTCGAACTCGCCGAGCTCGAAGAGGGCGTCCTCGATGTCGCGGCGCCGCTGCTCGAGGTCGGCGCGGCGCTCGTCGATCTGGTCGAGGACGTACTCGAGCTGGCTGGCCTTGCCCCGCGGACGGTCGTAGAGGTCGATGATCGTGCGGATCTCCTCGAGCGGGAAGCCGAGGCGCTTGCCGCGCAGGATGAGGTTCAGCCTCGTGCGGTCGCGGCGGTGGTAGACCCGCGTCGTGCCGCGGCGCTCGGGAGAGATGAGCCCGAGGTCCTCGTAGTGCCGCACCGTGCGGTGGGTGACCCCGAACTCGTGGGCGACCTCACGGATCGTCCAGGTCCGCTCCTGCTGCCGGGTCGGGGTTGTCATGGCACCCATCATTGCTTTACGTTTACGTCAACGTCAAGCACTCAGGAAGCGGGAACGACGATGTTCGAGCTGAGCAAGGACCACGAGGACTTCCGCAAGGTCGTCCGGGAGTTCGCCGAGGCAGAGGTCGAGCCCCACATCGCGAAGTGGGACCGCGACCACCACTTCCCCTCCGACCTGGTGCCGAAGATGGGCGAGCTGGGCCTGTTCGGCCTGGTCGTGCCGGAGGAGTTCGGCGGCATGGGCGAGGACGGAGACTTCACCTCGCTCTGCGTCGCCATCGAGGAGCTCGGCCGCGTCGACCAGTCGATCGGCATCACGCTGTCGGCCGGTGTCGGCCTCGGCATCAACCCGATCCTCACCTACGGCAGCCAGGAGCAGAAGGAGCGCTTCCTGCCCGACCTCGTCGCCGGCCGCGCGCTCGCCGGCTTCGGCCTCACCGAGCCCGACGCGGGCTCCGACGCCGGTGCGACCCGCACCAAGGCGGTCCGTGACGGCGACGAGTGGGTCATCAACGGCGCCAAGGCGTTCATCACCAACTCCGGCACCGACATCACCTCGGTCGTCACCGTCACCGCCCGCACCGGCACCAACGAGGACGGCTCTGCGCAGATCAGCGCGATCATGGTCCCCAACGGCACCCCCGGGTTCACCGTCGAGCCGGCCTACGACAAGCTCGGCTGGCACGCCTCCGACACCCACGGCCTGACCTTCGAGAACTGTCGTGTCCCCGCGGGCAACCTGCTCGGCCAGGAGGGCAACGGCTTCAAGCAGTTCCTCAAGACCCTCGACGACGGCCGGATCGCGATCTCGGCCCTCGCGGTCGGCATGAGCCAGCGGATGCTCGAGGAGACCACCGGGTACGCCAAGACCCGCAAGGCGTTCGGCAAGCCGATCGGCGTCAACCAGGGCGTCTCGTTCCAGATCGCCGACCTCGCCGTCATGGTCGAGGCCTCGCGCCAGCTCACCTACAAGGCCGCCTGGCTCAAGGACGAGCTCGAGCACGGTCGCCGCTCGGTCGCCGAGGTCAAGCAGGCCGCCGCCATCTGCAAGCTCTACTCCACCGAGGCGGCCGTGACCGCGACCCGCATCGCGACGCAGGTCTTCGGCGGCAACGGGTTCATGGAGGAGTACCCCGTCGCGCGCTTCTACCGCGACGCCAAGATCCTCGAGATCGGCGAGGGTACCTCCGAGGTGCAGCGCATGGTCATCGCCCGCAACCTCGGCCTCCCCACCGCGTGAGTGCCGAGGTGCGAGAAGGTGTGCCGGTGACCTCCTCGAGCTCCAGTCCCCCGTTCGCCACCGGTCCGGACTCCGGCGCGGACCCCAAGGTGACCGATGTCCGCGAGCGGCTCGCCGCGGCATACCGGGCGTCGGCGACGCCGCCGGAGAAGGCCAAGGCGAAGCTCGACTCCCAGAACAAGCTGTTCGTGCGCGACCGGATCGCCCTGCTGTTCGACGAGGGCTCCTTCGTCGAGGACGGCCGCTACGCCAACGCGATGTCCGACGGCCTTCCCGCCGACGGCGTCGTCACCGGGCGCGGGACCGTCGACGGCCGCCCGGCGATCGTCGTCGCCAACGACCCGACCGTGAAGGCGGGCTCGTGGGGCGCGCGCACCGTGGAGAAGATCGTGCGGGCCACCGAGATGGCGCTGCGCGAGGAACTGCCGGTCTTCTGGTTCGTCGACTCGGCAGGCGCCCGCATCACCGACCAGGTGGACCTCTTCCCCGGCCGTCGCGGCGCCGGACGCATCTTCCACAACCAGGTGGCGCTGTCGGGCAAGGTGCCGCAGATCTGCTGCCTCTTCGGGCCGAGCGCCGCCGGTGGTGCCTACATCCCGTCGTTCACCGACATCGTCATCATGGTCGAGGGCAACGCGTCGATGTACCTCGGCAGCCCGCGCATGGCGGAGATGGTGGTGGGGGAGAAGGTCTCCCTCGAGGAGATGGGTGGTGCGCGCATGCACTGCACCGTCTCGGGCGTCGGCGACCTGCTCGCGGGTGACGACACCGAGGCCATCGAGCTGGCCAAGCTCTACTTCTCGTACATGCCGCAGAACTGGCACTCCGACCTGCCGTCCTACCACCCGGAGGAGCCGGCGCAGCCGCTGACGCGGCACACCGTCCCGGAGCGCGAGAGCCAGCCGTTCGACATCCACGAGGTCATCGACGGCCTGCTCGACGACGACTCGTTCTTCGAGATCAAACCGCTGTTCGCCGCCGAGCTCGTCATCGGCCTCGGTCGCATGGCGGGCGAGACGGTCGGCATCGTCGCCAACAACTCGGCCGTCAAGGGCGGGGTGCTCTTCACCGACAGCGCCGACAAGGCAGCCCGGTTCATCTGGCTGTGCGACGCCTTCTCGATCCCGATCATCTACCTGGCCGACGTGCCCGGCTTCATGATCGGCTCGGAGGTCGAGCGCGGCGGCATCATCCGCCATGGCGCCAAGATGGTCTCGGCCGTCTCGTCGGCGACGGTGCCGCAGTTCTGCGTGATCGTCCGCAAGGCCTACGGCGCCGGGCTCTACGCCATGGGCGGCCCGGGGTTCGCGCCCGACGCGACCATCGCGCTCCCGACCGCACGGATCGCCGTCATGGGGCCCGAGGCAGCCGTGAACGCGGTCTACGCCAACAAGATCGCGGCCGTTGAGGCCGAGCAGGGCGCCGAGGCCCGCGATGCCTTCGTGCAGCAGATGCGGCGCGAGTACGAGGAGGACGTCGACCTCGAGCGGCTGGCCTCCGACCTGGTGCTCGACGAGATCATCGAGGCCGATGCCCTGCGTGCGGAGCTGCTGCTGCGGTTGCGCTACGCCAGCGCCCGCGACCGGCACTTCGCGACGAAGCGCCGCGACGTCCCGCCCGTCTGAGCCGCTCCTCTCGGCGGCCCGTCAGGAGCGGCGGCGGGGGAGCACCCCGCGCCAGAACATGACGTGGCCGCCGGCGAGGAAGGGCGCGGCGACGAGGCAGGCTCGGCGCAGCCGCGCCGCCATGGTCGGGCGCGCCGATCCCGGCTCCGGGCGAGCCGCCGCGTCCACTGCCGCGAAGCCCAGGCCGACCAGGGCGGTGAGCATGCCGGCGCGCCGATTGTGGTCGAGACGGCGCCTCACGTGGGGATCCCCGGGGCGCGCAGGGTGCGCCAGGCGATGCCCACCTCGGCGAGGAGCTCGCGCAGCAGCGGAAGGCTGAGGCCCACGACGTTGCTGGGGTCGCCCTCGATGCCGGCGACGAAGGGCGCCCCCATCCCGTCGAGGGTGAACGAGCCGGCGACGCGGAGCGGCTCGCCGGTCTCGACGTAGGCGCGGATCTCGTCGTCGTCGATGGCGGCGAAGTGCACCGTCGTGGAGGCCGTGGCGCCCAAGGTGGCGCCGGTGCCGTCGTCCTCACGGGTGTCGATGACCCAGTGGCCCGTGTGGAGCACGCCCGTGCGGCCCCGCATGCGCTGCCAGCGGGCGACGGCCTCCTCGGCGTTCGCCGGCTTGCCGTGGCCGTCGCCGTCGAGCTCGAGGATCGAGTCGCACCCGACGACGAGCGCGTCGTCGACCTGGGAGGCGACGTCCTCGGCCTTGGCGCGGGCGAGGACGAGGGCGAGGTCCTCCGGGGCGAGGGGGCCGTAGGTCTGCTCGGCGGCCGCCGTCGCGGCGTCCTCGTCCACGCCGCTGACCATGATGCTCGGCTCGATGCCGGCAGCGTGCAGGAGCCGCTTGCGGGCAGGCGACGCCGAGGCGAGGACGACGTGGACCGGGTACGGGTGCTCGCTCATGGCGGCGAGCCTATCGACGTTGCCGGGTCAGGCCTTCTCGCCGGTGCCCTCCTCGGGCTCCTCCGGGGCCGCCGCGGGTGCCGGCTTCGCGGCCTTCTTCGGCGGCTTCTTCTCCGCCTTCTCCTCCGGGCGGTGGAGCTCGTCGAACATCTCGGCGCCGAGGTAGCGCCGCATGGCAGCCTCGACCCGGTTCTCGCCCTCGCGCGGCGGCCGGTTGCCCACGGACTCGCGGGCCTCGTGCCGGGCTCGTTCGCTGTTGACGTCACTCATGGCTGGCCACCTCCCGACCATCGCCCTTCCCACAGAGGGAAGACCTGGTCTCAGGCTGTCACCGGGGCGGGGCGGGCACACGGGTCTTCAGTCCCCTCTGCGCACGTGTACGCCGGCGCGTCGGCGCCGTGACCGGGCCGGGTGAGCCAGGCGCTGGGGATCGGCACGCCGGCGGGTCGCCGTTGGCGGTGCCATCAGACCCATCCCAAAGGCCGGGTGGTTCCGGTCATGCGAGACGTCGTGTACAACTCGGGGATGAGCGCCCGACACTGGCCGCGCTGGTCCGAGCTGGGACCGCTGCTCCGGCCGCGCGTCGTGTCCCTCGACCGCACCGAGCGGCGGCTGGCCAGCGCAGCATCGATCCTCGACCTGCGACTGCTGGCCCGGCGCCGCGCGCCACGAGCCGTGTTCGACTACACCGACGGTGCTGCCGGCGAGGAGATCAGCCTGCGCCGTTCCCGACAGGCGTATGCCCGGGTGGAGTTCCAACCGCACGTGCTCCAGGACGTGTCGGCCGTGGACACGTCCACGACGATCCTCGGGCGCCCGGCTGCCTCGCCCCTGGCGTTCGCCCCCACCGGGTTCACCCGGATGATGCACACCGAGGGGGAGCCGGCCGTCGCGCGCGTGGCGGCCCGCGCCGGCATCCCCTATGCGCTCTCGACCCTGGGCACGACCTCCATCGAACGGCTCGCGGCCGCCGCCCCGGAGGGGCGCCGATGGTTCCAGCTGTATCTGTGGCGCGACCGTGCGCCGGCTCGTGACTTCGTCGCGCGGGCCCGGGAGTCGGGCTTCGAGGCCCTCATCCTCACGGTGGACACACCGGTGGCCGGGCCGCGGCTGCGCGACGTCCGCAACGGCCTGACCCTCCCGCCGTCGCTGTCGGTGCGGACCCTCGCGGAGGGCGCGCTACACCCGCGGTGGTGGTTCGACCTCATGACCACCGACCCCCTCGAGTTCGCCTCGCTCAACCGGTTCGAGGGAACGGTGGCCGACCTCGTGGGGCGGATGTTCGACCCCGCCCTGGCCATGGCCGACCTGTCATGGCTGCGGTCCGCCTGGGACGGGCCGCTCGTCGTCAAGGGCATCCAGACGGTCGCCGACGCCCGCGCGGTCGTCGCGGCCGGCGCCGACGCAGTGATCGTCTCCAACCACGGGGGACGCCAGCTCGACCGCGCACCCACACCCTTGGAGGTGCTGCCAGAGGTGGTGGACGCAGTCGGGGACCGAGCCGAGGTCTACGTCGACGGGGGAATCCTGTCCGGCGCCGACGTCGTCGCCGCCGTCGCATGCGGCGCTCGCGCGGCCTTCGTGGGCCGGGCCTACCTCTACGGGCTCATGGCCGGCGGAGAGCAGGGGGTGCAGCGAGCTGCCGACATCCTGCAGGACGACGTGGCCCGCACCCTTGCGCTGCTGGGTGTGACCCGGGTATCCGACCTCAGACGCGACCATGTACGGCTCCGCGGGGCCTGAGGTACGTTCCGACAATGAAGGTGACGGAGTACACGCCCACCCGTGAGGAGTACGCCTACACCTTCGGAGGCGTCGCCCCGGTGATGCGGGTCGTCCCGGGAACGGCTCTGCGGCTCTGGTCCGACGACGCCTTCGGCGGTGCGCTGCGCAGTGTGGACGATCTGTCCAGCGCCAAGGTGGACCTGCGGTTCGTCAACCCGCAGACCGGACCGTTCTACGTCGAGGGTGCCGAGCCCGGCGACACCCTCGTGCTCCACCTCGTCGCCTTGGAGCCGGCCCGAGACTGGGGCGCCTCGGCCGCCATACCGTTCTTCGGAGGTATGACGAGCACCGACCGCGTCGTCACTCTGCAGGAACCCTTGCCGGACACCACCTGGATCTACGAGCTCGACCGGGACCGAGACACTGTCGCCTTCGCGGCGCGGCACAGCGACCACCGCATCGAGCTGCCGGTGGAGCCGATGCTCGGAACCGTGGGTGTGGCCCCCGCCGGTGGCGAGGTGCGCTCCTCCCTGGTGCCGGACCGATTCGGCGGCAACATGGACACCCCGCAGATGAAGGCCGGCTCGACAGTGTTCCTGGGTGTCAACGTCGAGGGCGCGATGTTCTCCGTCGGCGACGGCCACTATCGGCAGGGAGAGGGCGAGGCCTGCGGCACGGCCGTCGAGGGGGCGATGACCAGCACCCTGGTTGTCGAGCTCATCAAGGGTGGTGCACCCGGGTGGCCGAGGATCGAGGACGACACGCACTGGATGGCGGTCGGCTCCAGTCGGCCGATGGAGGACTCGTGGCGGATCGCGAACGCCGAGCTCGTGCGGTGGGTCAGCAGCCTGTACGGCCTGCACCCGATGGACTCCTACCAGCTCTGTTCGCAGATCGCGCAGGTGCCGGTCGCCAACGTCGTCGACGCCAACTACAGCGTCGTGGTCAAGGCAGCCAAGGCGCTGCTTCCGGCCGCGGACGCGTTCGGCGGCATCCACGCCGAACTGCGCGCCCGGGCTCGCTCGCTCGGCACTCCCTGAACCACCCGGCGACGGCGGGTCGCCCCCGACGAAAGGCCAGCCCATGGACCTGCAGCTCAGCGGCAAATGCGTCCTCGTGACCGGTGGGACGCGTGGCATCGGTCGGGCGATCGTCGAGGCCTTCCTCGACGAGGGTGCTGTCGTAGGGTTCTGCGCGCGAGACGCCGAGGAGGTCACGTCGACGGAGGACGCCCTGCGGGGCCGGGGGAGCGTCTCCGGCACAGTGGTCGACGTCGGTGACGGTGAGGCGCTCGCGGCGTGGGTGGAGCAGTCGGCTGAGGCGTTCGGAGGGCTCGACGTGGTGGTCGCCAACGTCAGTGCCATCGCGATC
This sequence comes from Knoellia sp. p5-6-4, assembly GCF_029222705.1. NCBI lineage: Bacteria > Bacillati > Actinomycetota > Actinomycetes > Micrococcales > Intrasporangiaceae > Knoellia > Knoellia sp. p5-6-4. The sequence continues at coordinate 1,000,196 of NZ_JARGZF010000002.1, read as the reverse complement.
CCCGACACCGAGGAGAACTGGCAGCTCAGCCTGAACGTCGATCTCATGCACACCGTCCGGCTCGTTCGTGCATCCGTGCCGTATCTCGAACGCAGTGACGCAGCCTCGATCATCGCCATCTCCAGCGTGTCCGGCCGCGAGTCGGACTTCGCCTCCGGGCCCTACGGGACAGCCAAGACCGCGATCGTCGGCTACATCCACGGACTTGCGATGCAGCTGGCCGCGAAGGGGATTCGTGCCAACACGGTCTCGCCCGGGAACACCTACTTCGAGGGCGGGGTCTGGGCCACCATCGAGGCCGGCAACCCTGAGCTGTTCCAGATGGCGGTCGGGCTCAACCCGACCGGGCACATGGGCGCTCCGGTGGAGATCGCGGCACCGGTGGTGTTCCTGGCCAGCCCACGGGCGTCCCGGATCAGTGGCACGAACCTCGTGGTGGATGGGGCGCTGACGCGCGGCATCCAGCTGTAGTGCTCACCCCTGGGCAGTCCAGCGGCTGCTCCCCGACAGGTCCCGATCAGCCGAGCACCTCGTCGACGTAGCACCAGCGCCAGTGCTCGCCCGGCTCGAAGCTGCGGATCACGGGGTGGCCGGTCTCCTTGAAGTGCCGCTCGGCGTGCCGGCCCACCGAGGAGTCGCAGCAGCCGACGTTGCCGCAGGCGAGGCAGAGGCGCAGGTGCACCGGCACCAGGCCCTCGCGCTCGCAGTCGAGGCAGCCCTGTGGGGTGAGCGGCTGGACCGGACGGCGGTAGCGCTCGAGGTGCCGGCACGCGGCCGCCAGGGACTCGGGCGCGTGGAGGGGGATGTCGCGGACGGCCTCGGCCCGGTCCTCGAGCCGCTCGAGCACCGACTCCTCGATGTCGAGCTGGGCCATGACCGTGCTGAGCACCTGGTGGTCGGCCTCGCCGGCATCCCGCAGGCGCAGCAGCTCGGCCCGCTCTGCCGCCAGGGTCAGGAGACGGGCCCGCCGGTAGGCCTCGCTCGGCGTCTCCTGCTCGTCCGGGCGAGCGCGCCCGAGCCGCTCCCAGGCGGCCGTCGTGCGGTCCTCGGCGCGCTGGCGCAGCCGGGCAGCAGTGTCACGGTCGATCTCGGGGACGGCGTCGAGGGCCCGCAGGCCCGCGGCCACCGCCTGCTGGAGCAGGGTGGCCTCCGCGAGGGCGTCCTCGCGGCGGTCGGGCCCGCGCACGCCGAGGCGCCTGGCCAGCCACGGCAGCGTGGTGCCCTGCACGAGCAGGGTGCCGACCGTGACGACCATCGCGATGAAGACGAGCACGTCGCGGTGCGGCGTCTGCGGGGGCAGGACCAGCGCCGCAGCGAGCGTGACCACCCCGCGCATGGCGGCCCACGACAGCACGGCCGTGTGCGACCACGGCGCCGGGTCGCCGGTGCTGGCGCCGAGCCGGGGGGCCACCCAGAACAGCGGGAAGACCCAGACCGGCCGCAGCAGCATCACGGTCAGCAGGACCGCCATGCTGGTGCCGACGATGAGGCCGAAGCCGAGGTCGGAGGCAGCGACGCCCGAGACGACGCGGCGCATCTGCAGGCCGATCATGAGGAAGACGGCGTTCTCGAGCAGGAACTGGACCGTCGCCCAGTTGATGCGCTCGCTGGTGCGGGAGGCGGCGCTCTGCAGGATGGGCGAGCGGTGGCTGAGCAGCAGTCCCGCCACCACCACGGCGAGCACCCCGGACGCGTGCAGCGCCTCGGCGGGCAGGTAGGCGAGGAACGGAGTCATGAACGACAGCGAGGTGTCGATGACGGGGTCGTCGACGAGACGTCGCACCGCGCCCACCACGACCGCGGCGGCGAGCCCGAGGGCGACGCCTCCGGCCACCGCCCACGCGAAGTCGAGGGTCACGGAGCCGAGGCTGACGGCCGCGGTCGCCGTGAACGCGGCGATGGCAGTGCGCAGCGCTACCAGGGCGGTGGCGTCGTTGACCAGTGACTCGCCCTCGAGGATGGTGACCAGCCGCCGGGGCAGCCCGATCCGGCGCGCCACCGCGGTCGCCGCCACGGCGTCGGGCGGGGCGACGACGGCGCCCAGGGCGAAGGCCACAGCGAAGGGCACCGGCAGCAGCCACCAGGCGACGACGCCGACCCCGAGGGCCGTGAAGAGCACCAGCCCCACCGAGAGCGACCCGATGACCCCCTTGTTGTCACGGAAGTCCACCAACGACGTGCGGATGGCCGCGGCATACAGCAGGGGCGGCAGCAGGCCGACCAACACCACCTCGGAGCTGAGCCGGGGTTCGGGGAGGAAGGGCAGGTAGGACCCCACGACGCCCGTGACGATCAGGACCAGTGGAGCGGAGACACCCACCCGTCGGGAGAGCCCCGCCACGGCCGTCACGGTGGCCACCACCGCGAGCAGCGTGAAGGCGAGGTGCACGGCTGACATTGTCGCAAACCCACCGCTGCCGGGCGGCCGGTCGCCACCGCTGGTGACGAAGGACCCTAGAGGTGGGAGCGCGGCACGGGCGACGATCGGGGGGACTTCACACGGGTGGCGTCGCCGAGCCGGCCGCCACGGCAGGGAGGCATCTGTGACGACGGGCGACCGCGACCTGACCCCGCTGGCGCCGCTCGGCCTCGGGAGGCTGCGGGCGGGCCCCGTCCGCCAGCGCCGACCCGTCTACGTGGACCTCCTTCCGCCGTGCAACGCCGGCTGCCCCGCCGGCGAGGACATCCAGGGCTGGCTCGCCCGTGTCCGCGAGGGCGACCACGAGGGCGCCTGGCGGCTGCTCACCCGTGACAACCCGTTCCCCGCGGTCCACGGGCGGGTCTGCTACCACCCGTGCGAGCGCGTCTGCAACCGGTCCGAGCTCGACGACGCGATCTCCATCCACGGGGTCGAGCGCTTCCTCGGTGACCTCGCCATCGAACGTGGCTGGCAGCTGGAGCGGCCGCAGCAGAGGTCGGGGCGGCGGGTGCTCGTGGTCGGCGCCGGGCCGAGCGGCCTGTCGGCGGCCTACCACCTCGCCAGGCTCGGTCACGAGGTCGTCGTGCGTGACAGCGGCGCGGCCCCCGGCGGCATGATGCGCTACGGCATCCCCGCCTACCGGCTGCCGCGGGACGTCCTCGACGCCGAGATCGCCCGCATCGCGGCCCTGGGGGTCCTGTTCGAGCAGGAGCGCCGGGTCTCGAGCCTGGCCGAGGAGATGCGCGACGGCGGCTTCGACGCGGTCTTCGTGGCGGTGGGTGCCCACCTGTCCAAGCGGGTCGACATCCCCAACGAGGACGCCGGGCGGGTCATCGACGCGGTCGCTTTCCTCCGGGGGGTCGAGTCGGGCGAGCAGGGGCCGATGACCGGGCGCGTCGCGGTCTACGGCGGCGGCAACACGGCCATGGACGCCGCCCGGGTCGCGCGCCGGCTGGGGGCCGAGGACACGGTCGTCATCTACCGGCGGACGCGCGCACAGATGCCGGCCCACGAGGAGGAGGCCTGTGACGCCGAGGCGGAGGGCATCCGGATCAACTGGCTGCGCACGATCAGCTCGATGAACGAGCACGAGCTGACCGTCGAGGTGCAGGAGCTCGACAAGCGGGGGCGCCCGCACGGCACCGGCCGGTTCGAGAGGCTCGCGGCCGACACGGTGATCCTCGCGCTGGGCCAGGAGAGCGACACCGGCTTCCTGCGCGAGCTCCCGGACGTGGAATTCGACGGCGACACCGTGAGGGTGGACCCCGTCACGCTGATGACGGGTGCGGCGGGGGTGTTCGCCGGTGGCGACGCCGTGCCGAGCGAGCGCACGGTGACCGTCGGGGTCGGCCACGGGAAGCGGGCGGCTCGCAGCATCGACGCGTGGCTGCGGGGGCAGGAGCTCACCCCTGCGGCCAAGCACCCGGTGGCGGACTTCGGCGCCCTCAACCTCTGGTACTTCGGCGACCACACCCGCCGGGAGCAGCATGAGCTCGACCCGCAGGAGCGGGTCCACGCCTTCGTGGAGGTGACCGAGGGGCTCTCGCCTGACGAGGTCGCTTTCGAGGCCGGCCGCTGCCTGTCCTGTGGCAACTGCTTCGAGTGCGACGGCTGCCTCGGTGCGTGCCCCGAGGACGCGGTCATCAAGCTCGGCAAGGGACACCGCTACCGGTTCGACTACACCGCGTGCACGGGGTGTGGCACCTGTTACCGCCAGTGCCCGGTCCACGCGATCGAGATGGTGGCCGAGGGCAGCGCGGAGGGGAGCTGACATGCGCGTGACGGTCGACGGCAACGAGGCCGCCGTGAGCGTGGCCTACCGGCTGAACGAGCTGTGCGCGATCTACCCGATCACCCCGTCCTCCCCGATGGCCGAGCTCGCCGACGAGTGGGCCTCCCGCGACCGCCCCAACGTCTGGGGCTCGGTGCCCACGGTCATGGAGATGCAGAGCGAGGGCGGGGCGGCGGGGGCCCTGCACGGCGCCCTGCAGGGTGGAGCATTGAGCACCACGTTCACCGCGTCACAGGGTCTGCTGCTCATGGTGCCCAACATGTACAAGATCGCCGGTGAGCTCACCTCCACCGTCTTCCATGTCGCTGCGAGATCTCTTGCCGCGCAGGGGCTTTCGATCTTCGGTGACCACTCCGACGTCATGGCCGTGAGGCAGACCGGCTTCGCCCTGCTGTCGTCGGCCTCGGTGCAGGAGGCGCACGACCTCGCGCTGGTGGCCCAGGCCGCGACGCTGCGCTCGCGGGTGCCCTTCGTGCACTTCTTCGACGGCTTCCGCACCTCGCACGAGCTCAACACCATCGAGCTGCTCGGTGACGACGTGCTGCGCGCCCTGGTGCCGGAGGACCTCGTGCGCCGGCACCGGTCGAGGGCGCTGACTCCCGAGCGGCCGTTCATCCGCGGCACGGCCCAGAACCCCGACGTCTACTTCCAGGCCCGCGAGACGGTGAACCCCTACTACGCGCGCACCCCCGCCATCGTGCAGGCTGCCATGGACGAGCTCGCCGAGCACTGCGGCCGGGCCTACCGGCTGGTGGAGTATGCCGGGCACCCCGAGGCCGAGCGCGTGGTCGTGGTCATGGGCTCCGGCGCCCAGACCGCCCGCGAGACGGTGGCACATCTCGTCGAGTCAGGGGAGCGGGTCGGCATCGTCCAGGTCCGCCTCTACCGGCCCTTCCCGGCCGCCGAGCTCGTCGCAGCACTACCGCCGACCGCGTCGCGGGTGGCCGTCCTCGACCGCACCAAGGAGCCGGGCGCCGGGGGCGAACCGCTCTTCCTCGACGTGGTGGCCGCACTCACCGAGGCGAGCCGGCACGGCGACGGGGGACGCCTGCCCCTGGTGGTCGGCGGACGCTACGGCCTGTCGTCCAAGGAGTTCACCCCGGGCATGGTGGCCGGGGTCTTCGAGGAGCTGGGCCGGCCGGACCCCCGAGCGCGGTTCACGGTCGGCATCGTCGACGACGTCAGCGGCACCAGCCTCACCTACGACCTCGACCTCGACATCGAGGACCCGGCGACGGTGCGAGCGGTCTTCTTCGGGCTCGGTTCCGACGGCACGGTCGGGGCCAACAAGAACACCATCAAGATCCTCGGCGCGGACCCGGCGATCTACGCGCAGGGCTACTTCGTCTACGACTCCAAGAAGTCCGGCGGCCAGACCGTCTCGCACCTGCGGTTCGGTCCCCACCCCGTGCGCGCGCCCTACCTCGTGCACCGGGCCGGCTTCGTCGGCTGCCACCACCTCGGCCTGCTCGAGAAGGTCGACGTGCTGGCTCGGGCGGCCGACGGCGCGACCCTGCTCCTGAACGCCCCGCAGCCGCCCGACCTGGTGTGGGACGCCCTTCCGCGCACGGTGCAGCAGCAGGTGATCGCCAAGGGACTGCGGCTGTTCGCCATCGACGCCGACAAGGTGGCCCGCGACTGCGGCCTGCCGGGGCGGACCAACACGGTGCTCCAGACCTGCTTCTTCGCGATCTCCGGGGTGCTGCCGCGCGAGCGCGCCATCGAGCAGGTCAAGGGCGCCATCCGCAGGACGTACTGGAAGCGGGGGAGCGAGGTCGTCCGGCGCAACGAGGAGGCGGTGGACGCGGCTGTGGCGGCCCTGAACGAGGTGACGGTGCCCGCCGCCACGACCTCGGTCCGTGAGCCCTTGCCCCCGGTGCCCCCGACCGCCCCGGCCTTCGTGCGGCAGGTGACGGCGGCCATGATGGCCGGGCGCGGCGACGAGCTGCCGGTGAGCGCGCTCCCGGTGGACGGCACCTTCCCCAGCGGCACCACGGCATACGAGAAGCGACGTATCTCGGACCTGGTCGCCGAGTGGGACCCGTCCACCTGCATCCAGTGCGGCACGTGCAGCTTCGTCTGCCCGCACAGCGTGATCCGCTCGAAGTACTTCGACGAGGGTGAGCTCGCCGACGCCCCAACGGGTTTCCGGAGCATGCCGCTCGACGCTGTCGGCCTGCCGACGACCCGCTACGCCCTGCAGGTCTACGTCGAGGACTGCACGGGCTGCGGCCTCTGCGTCGAGGCGTGCCCGGTGAGCCCCGTGACCGACGCCAGCCGCAAGGCCATCAACCTCGCACCGGTGGACGAGCAGGTCGAACGCGAGCAGCCCAACATCGCGTTCTTCGAGACCCTGCCCACGGCCGACCGCTCGCGCGTCGACTTCGGCACGGTGCGTGGCACCCAGTTCCTCCAGCCGCTCTTCGAGTTCTCCGGCGCGTGCGCGGGATGCGGGGAGACGCCCTACCTGAAGCTGCTGACCCAGCTGTTCGGCGAGCGGCTCACCGTCGCGAATGCCACCGGGTGCTCCTCGATCTACGGCGGCAACCTGCCGACGACACCGTGGACGAAGAACGCTGAGGGGCGCGGCCCGGCCTGGTCGAACTCGCTCTTCGAGGACAACGCCGAGTTCGGCCTCGGCCTGCGCCTGGCCGCCGACCTGCACACGAGGCTGGCGCGCGAGCGGCTCACCGAGCTGCGCCCGCAGGTCGGGACCGAGCTTGCCGACGCGATCCTCGACGCTCCCCAGGTGCGCGAGTTCGAGCTGGCCGCGCAGCGCGAGCGGGTCGCCGAGCTGAACCGCCGGCTGAGCTCGCTGGAGGGGTCGGCCGTCGAGGACCTGCGCAGCGTCTCGGACCACCTGCTGCGTCGCAGCGTGTGGATCGTGGGGGGCGACGGGTGGGCCTACGACATCGGCTCCGGGGGGCTCGACCACGTCCTGGCCAGCGGTCGCGACGTGAACGTCCTGGTCCTCGACACCGAGGTCTACTCCAACACCGGCGGCCAGTCGTCCAAGGCGACGCCGCTCGGCGCCGTAGCCAAGTTCGCCGCTGCCGGAAAGACGATGGCGAAGAAGGACCTCGCCCTCCAGGCGATCGCCTACGGCAACGTCTACGTCGCGCGGGTCGCCATGGGCGCCGACGCGCAGCAGACCCTCACCGCCTTCCGGGAGGCCGAGGCCTTCGACGGTCCGTCGCTGATCATCGCCTACAGCCACTGCATCGCCCACGGCATCGAGATGAAGGACGGCCTCGACCAGCAGTACCGGGCCGTCGCGAGCGGCCACTGGCCGCTGGTGCGCTACGACCCCGTGGCCCGCGCGGGCGGTCGCAACCCGTTCATGCTCGACTCGCCGCGGCCGCGGATCCCGCTGGAGGACTACATCTACCGAGAGCTGCGCTACCGCATGCTGCGCAACGCCGACCCGGTGGAGGCAGAGCGGCTGCTCGCGCTGGCGCAGGAGGCGGTCGACCAGCGCTGGGCCACCTACGAGGAGATGGCGACGCGCAGCGCCAGCCAGTTCACCGCCGACGCGCGAAGGAGCTCGTGATGGACCTCTCGACCACCTACCTGGGACTGCCCCTCGCCAACCCCATCGTCGCGTCGGCGTCGCCGATGACGCGCAGTGTCAACGGAGTTCGCAAGCTCGCTGCTGCAGGCATCGGCGCCGTCGTGCTGCCGTCCCTTTTCGAGGAGCAGCTGCGCAAGGAGCAGGAGCGCGACGAGGAGCTCGTCGAGGCACGTGCTGACGCGTTCAGCGAGGCACTGACGTTCTTCCCTACCGGCTACAGCGGCCTGCCGGGCCGTCCGCAGCGCTACCTCGACCTCGTCGAGCGGTCCGCGGGCGTCGTGGACGTGCCGGTGATCGCCAGCCTCAACGGCAGCACGCCCGGGGGGTGGGAGGACTTCGCCAGGTCACTGCAGGACGCCGGCGCGGCCGCCATCGAGATCAACGTCTACTTCGTCCCCGGCGACCCGCACATGACCGGGCGAGAGGTCGAGGAGACGCACCTCGCGATCCTGCGCCGGGTGCGGTCCGTCGTGTCCATCCCGGTCGCCGTGAAGCTGAGCCCCCACTTCAGCTCGCCCGGCGAGGTGGCGCTGCGGCTCGACCAGGCCGGTGCCGACGGCCTGGTGCTGTTCAACCGCTTCCAGCAGCCCGACATCGACGTGGAGACCCTGGCCGTCCAGCCGTTCGCGGGCTTGTCCCGGCCCGACGACGCCCGGCTGGCGCGCACCTGGATCGCGATCCTGCGCCGCCACGTCGCCGGCTCCCTCGCCGCGACCACAGGGGTGGATCAGTGGGACGACGTCGTGAAGTACCTGCTGTCCGGCGCCGACGCCGTCATGACCGCCTCCGCCCTCATGCGCCACGGCGTCGAGCACGTCCCGGCCCTGCTCGACGGGCTCACGCAGTGGATGTCGCGCAAGGGCTTCACCACGCTGGAGGAGGTGCGCGGCCTGCTGGCGGTGCCGGCGGGGGTGGACCCCACGGCCTACGAGCGGGCGGGCTACGTCAGCGCGCTGGAACGGGCCCGGAGCACGTACGGCGACCTGCGGCTGGTCGCGCCCGCCTGACCCCGCGCGCCTGGTCCCGCGCGGCTGACTCCACGCAGCTGACTCCGCGCCCTCGGAACCGATCACGGCCGCCACGGGAGGTCAAGGGATGGTCAAAATGTCCGGTATGCCGTGTCCTGGGGCAGGGCGCCTCGTTGGGCAGTGGGCGGGTGGACCTCACCTGCGCACGACCGACGACCCCCGAAAGGTTCAACCATGCGACCTCGTGCACTCACCGGTGCCGCCGCCGCAGGGGCGCTCGCCCTGGCCGGCGTCCTGTCCACGGCACCCACCGCCCTGGCGGCCACCAACGACCCGCTCTACGGGAAGCTCTGGGGCCTGCAGCAGGTGAAGGCTGAGCAGGCCTGGGCCAGCAGCACGGGCACCGGCACCGTGGTGGCAGTGGTCGACACCGGCATCGACTTCTCCCAGCCCGACCTGCAGGGCCAGATCCTCCAGGGCGCCACCTTCACTGGCTGCGCCAAGGGCCAGCGTCCCTGCGGCAACGGTGACTTCCGCGGCCCGGACGGCCAGAACAACGCCGACGAGCACGGCACCCACGTCGCCGGCACCGTCGCGGCCGTGCGCGGCAACGGTGTCGGCGTGGTCGGCGTGGCGCCCTCGACCAAGATCCTCCCCGTCAAGGTGCTCGAGGACGGCTCGGGCTCCGGCGAGGACATCGGCGACGGCATCCGCTGGGCCGCCGACCACGGCGCCGACGTCATCAACCTCTCGCTCGGCTCGATCCCCGGCGGCCAGGCGTTCGCGATCACCGGGCTCGACTCCGCCATGCAGGAGGCCATCGCCTACGCCCGCTCCAAGGGTGTGCTCACCGTCGCTGCAGCGGGCAACAGCTCGACCGCCCTGTGCAACGACCCGGCCTTCACCAGTGAGGGCATCTGCGTGGGCGCCACCGACCGCAACGGGCTGCACTCGTGGTACTCCGAGCTGCCGAACAAGACCGACTTCAAGTCAGTCTCGGCACCCGGCGGCGCCGGCCTGACCAGCTGCGACGACGACATCTGGTCGACCGTGCCGAAGGGCACCGGCTCCTCGGCGTGCGGCCAGGCCGACTACGACGCCTACGCCGGCACCTCGATGGCCACCCCGCACGTCGCCGGTGTCGCGGCGCTGCTCTACGCGCAGGGCCGCACGGTCGACCAGGTCGAGGACGCCCTGCTCGGCACCGCGGTCACGCCGGGCACCGGCAGCCGTGGCACCTGGACGCCTGCCTACGGCTACGGCGTCGTCGACGCGCAGGCAGCGGTCGGCAGCTGATGAGCAGCCTGCTGCGGGACGTCCAGCAGTGGGCCTCCCGCAGCAGGTACCCGTCCTGTCGAGGAGGGTGCCCCGTCATGGCTCGTCAGGTCCCACACGTCCTGCTGCCGGCGCTGCTCGCCGCAGCGGCGGTGGTCGGCACCCTCGGCCCGGCCACCTCCGGCCCGCGCGGCATGACGTCGTTCCTCGTCACCTCTTGACGCCCGGCCTGCAGGGATGGGGATGCTGGCCGGGCGTCGGCAGGCGTCCGGCCCAGGACCGATCGCCTCGGCGGCTCAGGTGACCGGCACGGGATCTGGGCGCCGCCGCCCATCGACGTGTGGACGGCGGCGTGAGCCGGTGACATCAGTGTTGCCACCGCGTCAGACCGCGCCGGCCCCGCGCCAGGCAGCACAATGGCGCCATGAGCAGCACCCCCAACGCCGAGGTACCCGCCCACGTCGTCCTCATTCCCGGCTTCTGGCTCGGTGCCTGGGCCTGGGACGACGTCGTCGCCCACCTGCGCGAGCGCGGTGTGACGGCGCTCGCCCTCACCCTGCCGGGCCTCGAGCCCGACCATCCCGATCGCGGCTCCGTGCGTCTGGAGGACCACGTCGCCGCGATCGAGGCCGCGCTCGCGCTCGCTCCGCAGGGCGCTCGCACGGTGCTGGTCGCGCACAGCGGAGCAGCCGTCCCCGCAACCGTCGCCCTGGACCGGCACGTGGACGAGGTCGACCACGTCGTCTGGGTCGACACCGCCCCGGTCGTGGACGGGTATGCCATCGACCCCGATGTGAGGGGCAGCGAGCACCCGCTCTCAGCCCAGTACGACGAGGAGCTCGAGCAGGGATCGATGGCGGGTCTGAGCGAGGAGCAGCTGGCCACCTTCCGTGAGCGTGCCGTTCCGCAACCCGCAGCCTCCCTCCGCGACGTCGTGAGGCTCTCCGACCAGCGTCGTCTCGACGTGCCGGGCACCATCGTGTGCACCGCGTTCCCGGCTGCCGAGTACCGCTCCTACGCCGAGCAGGGGATGCCGTTCCTGGCCGGCGTCCTGCAGCACAGGCGGCTGGAGCTTGTCGACCTGCCGACTGGTCACTGGCCGATGTGGAGCCGGCCGGCCGAGCTGGCCGACATCATCGCCCAGGCAGCAGCGGCAGAGGAGTGATGGCCTGGGGGCTCACCGGCCGAGCTGCCCCGTCTGTCCCACCTGTGTGAACGGAGTCCGGACATGACCAGACCGTTTCGGTTCGGGGTCGTTGCCCCGCTGCTGACTGACGTGCCCACGTGGCGGGACCGGGTGCGCCGCATCGCCGACAGCGGCTACTCGACTCTGCTGATGCCCGACGTGCCGCAATGGCAGCCTGCGCCGGCTCCCACCCTCGCGTTTGCAGCGGCCCAGACGGACCTTTGCGTCGGCACCTGGGTCTATGCCTCGCCGCTGCGCCCAGCCTGGAGCACCGCGTGGGAGGCGCACTCGATGTCGGTGCTCACCGAGGGTCGCTTCGAGATGGGCATCGGCACCGGGCGGCCCGGGATCGAGGACGAGCTCCGAGAGCTTGGGATGCCCGCCGCGTCACCGAGGGAGCGGCTGGCCCAGGCGCGCGAAACGGTGGCGTTGCTGCGTGACCTGGACGGCCCCGATGTCCACACCCCGGTAGTCATGGCGGTTCGGGGGCCGAAAGCTCAAGCGCTTGCCGTCGAGGTCGCCGACACGGTCACCGTCGCCGCGCTGTCGAGCGACACTCGCGCCGCGGTCGCCGGCATAGCCCGCGACCTCCGCGCTGCGCGGGACGTCGAGCTGGCGCTGCACGTGCCGGTCGTCGGCGACGCTGTCGCGCCGTTCATGGCATCCGCGCGGGACACCGATCCGGTTTCGTTGCGGGAATCGGACTCCTTGGCCGTGCTCCCGGATGACCCGGCGGCCGCTGCCGAAGAGATCCAGAGGCGACGTGAGGAGATCGGCTACTCGTACTTCGTCGTCGGCATCGACTCCGCCGAGGTGCTGGCCCCGATGGTGGCCGAGCTGGCCGGCCGGTAGCACGTCCAGCCACGGGAGCCGACGTCGATGGGCTTGCCGCCACGGTGCTGCGTCAGTGCCAGACCACGATCCCGTCGAGGATCACCGTCTTCGATGAGGTGGTCCGCACCACCACACTGCCGGTGCGGGTGACGGACTGAAGTGGCAGCGAACGGACCTGGCGGTAGGAGGTCGTGGCGGAGTACAGGCTGACGCGGCCGAGCCGGATTCCCGCGTGGTAGACGTCCACGGCGCCGCAGGTCGGGCAGGTGGTCGCCACGATCGAGATGCGACGAGCCTGCACCGAGGTGCGGGTGAGGGACCGCCCGCTGGCGGCGGCCCGCGAGTAGGTGCCGTAGGCGTGCGCGCTGCTCATTCCTCTGGTCCATCCTGATGAGGCAGTGAGGGACCGGTCATCGAGTGTCACGGAGGTGCAGCGCTCACCGCTCCAGGCGCCGGTGTTGCCTGCCGTGTCACGCGCGCGGACGCTGAAGCAGTAGTGCCGCCCGGCCGTCAGCGTGGTCGTCAGGCTGGTGCCCTTCAGGGCACGCCATGAGGTGGGGTAGCTGAGCGCCCCGAACTTCCCGTTGACCGGTGCGCTGCGGTAGCGGGCCTCGATGGAGCTGAGGCCCGAGCCGCCGCTGTCCTTGGCCGTCCACGCAAGCTTGAGCGTGGTGCTGGTGAGGGCGGAGGGCAGCGCGCCGAGCGCGACGGTGGGTGCCTGGGTGTCGACAGACCACGTCCGTTGGGCGACCGCGGAGACCTGCCCGCTCGGGTCGGTGACGCGCGCTGCGACGGTGTGTTGTCCCGGCGTGAGGCCGGTGAGCTTCCACGTCGCGGTGCAGGACGACCATGCGCCCGCGTCCAGGCGGCACTCCCGCCGGAGCCCGCCGGGGGCGTCGTCGGGGTCGGTCGCGCCGATGGACAGACTGGCGGTCGAGGCGGTCCACGCCGCACCGGTCACACTGCCGGCCGGCGCGGCGGAGAGCGGGACCAGCCACGACACCGAGGAGCCCCCGGGCAAGCTTCGCACCAGTGCCGGGCGGGCCCCGCGGAGGTCGAACAGCTGCGTGGTCGGAGTCTCGCCGTAGGGCGCCCCCGTGACGGCGAGCCATGCTCCGGTGGGGTCCCAGGAGAGGTCGGTGGCACCGGGGTGGACTCCGACGAGGGCGGACGTGCCCCCGCTGAGACTCATGATGCGGATCTCTCCCGAGCCGCCCCAGCCGGTGAGGGCGTAGGCGAGCCGCCCGGTGCGGGACACGGCGACCGCGGCAGCGCCCCTCGTCCCCGGGACCGCTGTCCGAGTGCCTGTCCTGGGGTCGACCCGCACCACCCCGGCCCCGGAGTCCTCCGTGGCGACCAGCGCGGCGCCGTCCGGAGTCCAGACCGGGTCGGACAGCCCCACGGAGCTCGGCACCGCGCTGGGGTCTCCCGCGGCGGTGGGGACCGTGATCAGCGAGGAGGGCCTGGTCTGCGCTCCGGTGTAGCCGCGGCGCAGCAACACCACCTTCGACCCGTCCGGGCTGACGTCGGGTTCCCCATCGGCGAAGGTCGGGTCGTACGTCAGGCTGCGCAGCACGTTTCCGGTGGGACCGAGGAGCTTCACGTACCCGCTGTAGGGCCCCTCGCTGACCGCGATCGACGTGCGGGTCGGCGACGTGGCGATCCCATCGGTGGAGGCCGCACGGGTGCCCAGGGTGCCACCGTTGGTGACGCCACCGTCTGCGTCGTAGGCACGCACCCCGGTGGGGGTGGTGAGCAGCAGCCACCGCGAGGCGATGGTGAGGGGGATCGGCTCGGAGGCGACCTCGCGCCCATCGGTCGTCAGCAGGACCAGTCTCAGCGCGTGCGCGCCGGTGCTCGGCGCGGTCAGCGAGGTGGCCGTGAGGTGGCTCTCGGTCCGGGTCTGCAGGACGACCGGAGTGCCGCCGACCACGTCCTCGACGCGCCAGCCGGCGATGAGGCGGGAGTCCAGCGTCCGGGGCGCCGTCCAGGACAGGTTCACCCGCCCGGGCGAGCTGGACCCCGCCAGGGCCTGCGGCCCGGAGTGGGCCGGTGGCTGCTGTCCGACCACCGCGCCCAGCTCCCACTCGCCGACATCGGTCAAGAGGCTGAGGACGCCCTTGCCCTCGGGAGATGCGGCCGGGCCCGCCGCATAGCCGACGGTCACGGTGCACACCGCTCCCGGCTCCAGCGTCAGGCCCTCACAGGTCGAGCCCACCACGGCCAGTGGCGCGGACGTGGACAGTGGGGCGTCCACGAGCCGGGCGGCTCCCAGCACCACAGGATCGCTGCCGGAGTTCGTCACGTCGACGTCCGTGGTGGTCGACTGCTCCGGAGCCGCGGTCATCAGCGACAGCCGCGGTGCGGTCAGGACCCGAGTCGGATCGGGGGTGTGCCAGCGCAGCTCGGCGCGCAGGCGGTGCCCGTTCTCGCAGTCGAGGGTCGCGTCCACGCTGATCGACGCGTAGAAGCCGTCCATGGACGCCGCGGCCCTGGAGACCGTCGCGGTCCCGCCGGGTGCCGCCCCTCCGGCCGCGCTGCCGCAGAAGTCTCCTGCCATCGCCCGCAGCTGCAGCTGGCCCTCTCCGTCACCGACGGCGTACGTGCCGTCCTGCACGTGTCGAGGCAGCACAAGCGCCTGTCGCCAGGAGCCGGCGGAGAAGGAGACGCCGTTGTCCCATCCCTGGGTCAGGGCGGGCGTGCTCGTGGAGTCCGCGACCACCGTGGAGCGCTCGGTCTCGTCACCCCCGGCAGCCTCGTCCCAGACCAGCGTGAGCGAGACGCGGTCCGGGTCGTAGGGCCCGGCCCAGGCCGGCACCCGCGCCGTGACGGGCGACGACTCGGCGCTGTCCCCCGCGGAGTTGCGGGCGGTGACGGTGTAGGCGACGTCGACGTCGACAGGGGCGCCGCGGTCGCCGTAGCTCCACGAGCTGGAGGTCGTGGAGGTGCTGACGACCCAGTCGGCGTCATGTCCACTCGCCCGCCGATGAACGACATACGAGGTCGGTGTGCCGCCCGTCTGCGTGGACCCGCGCGTCCAGCTGAGCATCACTCCGTCGACGCCGACCACCGTGCGCAGGCCCCACGGGGCCTCCGGAGCCACGGTGGCAGCCGAGGAAGCGGCTGCCCCCGTGAGCATGGCGGCCATGGTCATCACTGCAGCAACGAGGAAGCCCAGAGTGTTGCGCTGCCGTGCCGTCAAGGTGTCTCCGGTGGGTCCTGCGGCAACGGGCCGGCCGGCCGCAGCCCCCCTGGCCGCGCGGGCACAACTGTAAAGGCGTGGACAGGCGCACACGGCAGATTTCGCCCAAACCACGCAGCAGTGCTGTGCGAAACTCCAGGAGATGCAGACACGCCGGGGTGACTTCGAGCTGACGGTGGACGAGCTGCGGGCGATTGCCGGGTATGCCGCGGCGTGCGCCGAACCTGCGCTCGTCCTCTTCCGGAAGGTCCGCCCCGATGACCCTCGCCCGGCGGCGGCTCTCCACGCCGCGCGCGTCTTCGCCGAGGGGGCGCCCCGTTCGCGCCTCCAACGGACTGCCGCGGCCGACGCCCACCGCGCAGCGAGGGACGCCACGAGCGAAGCCGCCCGGCACGCAGCGATGGCCGCAGGGGACGCCGCCGCGGCGGCATACCTCCACCCGCTGGCGAAGGCGACGCAGGTGCGCCACATCCTGGGGTCGTCGGCCCATGCGGCCCGGGCTGCCGAGCTCGCAAGCGGCGATGACCCGGTGGTCGCGGAGTACGTGGTCACCGCCGCCGCCAAGCGGGCCGTGCCGGTCGTCCTCGACGTGCTGAGCCGCTACCCGCGGGCGCCGAAGGGGCGCAGCCGGGTCGCGGCCCTCATGGAACGGCTCGACAGCCTGCTTCGGGACCCACCCCCGACGCCGCGCGTGGTCGACGACCCCGGGCCGTTCTTCCACGGGACCAGGGCCGACCTGCGTCCGGGTGACCTGCTCACACCGGGCTGGCGCTCGAACTACGGTTCGGGACGTCAGGCCAAGCACCTCTACCTGACGGCCTCACGCGAGGGCGCGCCACTGGCTGCCGAGCTCGCGCGCGGCGAGGGACCGGGTCGGGTGTTCCGGGTCGAGCCCCTCGGCGCGATCGAGGACGACCCCAACGTCACCGACAAGCGCTTCCCGGGAAACCCGACCCGGTCCTACCGGACGACCGAGCCCCTGCGGGTCGTCGAGGAGGTCACCGGCTGGGAGCCTCCTCCGCCGGAGGTGGTCCGACACCTGCGCGAGCGCATGGCCGAGCTGGCCGAGCTTGGCATCGAGGCGATGGACGACTGACGGCGGTATCAGCCGGAGTCGTCGCGCACGCGCCGGTACCGCTCGTAGATGACGCGCGAGCCGAACGTCCTGGTCTCGACCAGGGCCAGCGGGATGACCTCGGTCACCGGCGGCAGGAAGGGCGTGCCGCCACCGACGACGACCGGGTTGCGGAACATGTGCAGCTCGTCGACGAGGCCGAGCTCGATCGCTGAAGCGGCCAGACCCGCACCGCCGATCGCGACGTCCTTGTCGGTCGCGGCGAGCGCCGCCGCGGCTTCCTCAGCCAGCGATGCCCTCGCGAGCCGGGCGTTGCCCTCGACGCTGTCGAGCGTGCGGCTGAAGACCACCTTCGGGATGGCACACCAGGCATCGGCGAACGCGGCCTCGAGCTCGGTGTCGCGCATCGAGGAGTCCGTCTCCCACGGCAGCATGGTCTCGTACAGCCTTCGGCCGCACAGAAAGCCGCCGAGCTCGCGCGTCTGCTCGACGTGGAAACGGAACTGCTCCTCGCTGGGCACCGACCACTCGAACCCGCCCTCGCGGTCGGCGATGAAGCCGTCGACCGACACACTCATCGAGTAGATCAGCATCGGGCTCTCCCTCCCCTTTCAGGGTGCTCTGTCACAGCCAGTGTCCGCCCTGCTGCGGTGGACGCCTTCTCGTCGTTCCGCCCTCGGTGAACCCCGGAATCCCACCGCGTCCTCCGGTCGTTCCACAGCCATGAGCACTGACCCGGCGGCGGAGTCGGCCGCGCTGGACGCCTACTCGGCGGTCGTCACCTCCGTCGCGGCGCAGCTGACGCCGAAGGTCGCCGCGTTGCGCACCCGGTCGCTCCGCGGTGAGTCGACGGGGTCGGCCGTGGTCCTGACCGGCGACTCGCACCTGGTCACCAACGCCCACGTCGTCGGCGATGCCAGCGCGGGCACTGCGGAGTTCGCCGACGGCACGGTCGCCCGCTTCCACGTCGTGGGCCGTGACCCGCTGTCCGACATCGCCGTCATCCGCGCCGACCGTGAGGTGCCGGCCCCGCCGGAGTACGGCGACGCGGGTGCGCTCCTCGTCGGCTCGCTCGTGGTGGCCGTCGGCAACCCGATGGGCCTCTCCGGCACGGTGACGGCGGGCGTGGTGAGCGCGCTTGGCCGCAGCATGCCGGTGCGAACCCGCACCACGGCGCGCCTGATCGAGGACGTCATCCAGACCGACGCTGCCCTCAACCCGGGCAGCTCCGGCGGCGCGTTGGCCGACAGCCGCGGTCGCGTCGTCGGGATCAACACGGCCGTCGCCGGAGTGGGCCTCGGCATGGCGGTGCCCATCAATGCCACGACCCACCGGATCATCTACGCGCTGATGCACGACGGGCGGGTGCGGCGCGCGTACCTCGGTCTGGTGAGCACCCCGGCACGGCTGACGCCCACCCAGGCCGAGCGGTACGGGCAACGCGGCGCCTTGCGCGTCGTCGAGGTGGTGGAGAGGAGCCCGGCCGCCCAGAGCGGCCTGCTCGCCGGGGATCTGGTCCTCGCGATCGACGGCGCCCCGCTCGGCGATGCCCAGTCGCTGCAGAAGCGCCTGTTCGCCGACGCGATCGGCCAGCGGATGGAAGTCACCGTGATCCGCAACGGCGCGCTGGTGGACGCGGTGGTGCTGCCGAGCGAGCTTCCCGACTGAGGGGACCCTCAGTCGAGCGGGCCGAGGACGGCCTCGCGCAGGGTGTCGAGGCCCACCCCGCCGACGTCGAGCGAGCGGCGGTGGAAGGCCTTGATGTCGAAGTCGTCACCCTCGCGGCGCTGCACCTCGTCGCGCAGCTCCATCCAGAGCCGCTCGCCGATCTTGTAGGCCGGCGCCTGGCCGGGCCAGCCGAGGTAGCGGTCGAGCTCGAAGCGCAGGAACGCCTCGTCCATGTTGGCGTGGGCGGTGAGGAACTGCCACGCCTTGTCGTAGGTCCACTCGCCGCCGCCGACCTCTTCCGGCGCCTCGAAACCGCAGTGGAAGCCGATGTCGAGCACCACGCGGGCCGCCCGCAGCGACTGGCCGTCGAGCAGGCCCATCCGGTTGCCCGGGTCGTCCATGTAGCCGAGGTCGGCCATGAGCCGCTCGGCGTAGAGCGCCCAGCCCTCGCCGTGGCCGGAGGTCCAGGCGAACATGCGGCGCCACCGGTTGAGCAGCTCGGAGCGGAACACCGTCTGGGCGACCTGGAGGTGGTGGCCCGGCACGCCCTCGTGGTAGACGGTCGTCAGCTCGCGCCAGGTGCCGAACTCGGTGACGCCCTTGGGCACCGACCACCACATGCGACCCGGACGCGAGAAGTCCTCGCTGGGGCCGGTGTAGTAGATGCCGCCGGTCTGGGTCGGCGCGATGAGGCACTCGATCGTGCGCACCGGGTCGGGGATGTCGAAGTGCGTGCCGGCGAGGTTGGCGATGGCCTCGTCGGCCTTGGTCTGCATCCACGCCTTGAGCTCGTCGGTGCCGTGCAGCTGGTATGCCGGGTCGGCGTCGAGGGCGGCGATGGCCTCCTTCACCGTGGCGCCGGGCTTGATCTTCTCGGCGACCTCCTGCATCTCGGCGCTGATGCGAGCGAGCTCCTCCTGGCCCCACCGGTAGGTCTCCTCGAGGTCGACCACCGCACCGAGGAACGCCCGGGAGAGCAGCTGGTAGCGCTCGCGGCCGCAGGCGTCGGACTCGGGCGCCTGGTCGAGGAGCTCGGCGCGCAGCCGGTCGCCGAGCGCGCGGTAGGCCTCGGAGGCCGCGGTCACTGCGGCCTCGAGCTCGGCGCGCACCGGGTCGGCCAGCTCGTCGTCGCCGACCCGGGCGCCGGCGAGGAGCTTGGCGAAGTAGCCGTCGTCGGCGGTCAGGTCCGCGCACTGCTTGACGCAGGCCTCGACCTGGCGCTTCGGTGCGACGTTGCCCTTGGCCGCGGCCGAGGTCAGGCTCACCACCCACTGGTCGAGAGCGGTCGGCACCTTGGCCAGGCGGCGGGCGATGACGCCCCAGTCCTCGTCGGTGGCGGTCGGCATCAGGTCGAAGGTGCCGCGGATCTCCTGCAGCGGCGAGGCGATGACGTTGAGCGCCATCTCGTCCAGGCCCGCCTGGTGGGTCTCCTCGGCGAGGCCGAGGCGCTCGCGCATGGCCGCGACGGTCACCTTGTCGATGTCGTCCACCGGGGTCACGTCGTCGAGCTCGGCCAGGGTCCGGCGGCGCAGCTCGGCGTGGGCCTCGTGGCCGGCGGGCGAGAAGTCGTCGAGGTCCTCGTCGTGGCCGGCGATGCCGAGGTAGGTGGCCGTGATGGGGCTCAGCGCCACGAACTCCTCGAGGAAACGGTCGGCGATGCGGTCGACGTCGGACTCGGGCCGTGCGGTCTGGGGTGCGTCTGTGGTCACGCGGGCGAACGTACCCCACGCTCCCCGCACGTCCCACCGAATACCCGGTCCCCCACGGCATACGCTGCCGCCCATGGCGCGCATCCACTCGCTCAATGTCGGCCGCTCGGAGCCCAACCCGGTCAAGCAGTCGATCCCCACCGGCATCGGCAAACGGCCGGTGGACGCCGTCGAGGTGCGGGCGCCCGGCCCCAAGAAGGGCGGCCTCGGCAGCGGTGTCGTCGGCGACTTCATCGGCGACCAGCGCCACCACGGGGGCGACCACCAGGCGGTCTACGCCTACGCCCGGGAGGAGCTCGACGCCTGGCAGGAGCGCCTGGGCCGCGACCTGCCGGACGGGATGTTCGGCGAGAACCTCACGACGGTCGGTCTCGAGGTCGACGCGGCACTGGTGGGGGAGCGCTGGCGCGTCGGCGACGAGGTCGTGCTCGAGGTTTCCGGGCCCCGCATCCCGTGCAGCACCTTCGCCTCGCGGATGGGCGGGAAGGGCTGGGTCAAGCGGTTCACCGAGGTCGGCAACACCGGCGCCTACCTGTCTGTCGTGCAGCCCGGCACGGTGCGCTGCGGCGACGCGGTGGAGGTGCTCTCGCGGCCCGACCACGACATCGACGTGCGGGTGGCCTTCCGCGCCTTCACCGGTGACCTCGAGGCCGCCGAGCGCGTGCTGGCCGCCAGGGTGCTGAACCCGGTGGACCACGCCGACCTGCAGGCCACCTATGACCGGCGCACGCGCGACAGGCAGGCGGGGTGACCGCAGGCGGCCCGCTCCAGGGCGTCCGGGTCGTCTCGACCGCGGTGAACGTGCCAGGGCCGGCAGCCGCCGCCCGGCTCGCCGGGCTCGGGGCGGGGGTCGTCAAGGTCGAGCCACCCGGCGGCGACCCGCTCGAGGCGGCCTCGCCGCGCTGGTACGCCGAGCTCTCGTCGGGGCAGCAGGTGGTGCGCCTCGACCTCAAGGACCCTGCGGACCGCGGCCGGCTCGAGGACCTGCTCTCGGGCGCTGACCTGCTGCTCACCTCGAGCCGCACCTCGGCGCTCGAGCGGCTCGGCCTCGGCTGGAAGTCCCTGCACGCCCGGCATCCCCGGCTCTGCCAGGTGGCAGTCGTGGGTCACCCGTCGCCCGACGACGACTGGCCCGGTCACGACCTGACCTACCAGGCGGTCCTGGGGCTGCTCGGTGCCGTGGGTCCCGAGGAGGAGCCGCGGATGCCGGTGCTGCTCGCCGCCGACCTGGCCGGCGCAGAGCGCGCCGCCACCGAGGCGGTCGCGGCGCTGCTCGCGCGAACCACGAGCGGGGAGGGCGTCCGCCGCGAGGTGGCCCTCTCCGACGCGGCGGAGGCGATGGCCGCACCGCTGCGCCACGGCCTCACGGCTCCCGGTGCGGTGCTGGGTGGCGGCCACCCGGCCTACCGGCTGTATGCCGCGCGGCAGGGCCACGTGGCCGTCGCCTGCCTCGAGCCGCACTTCCTCGCGCGACTCACCGAGCTGCTCGGCGTGCCGGCCACGGACGGGGATCTCGCCCCGGTCTTCGCGACACGCACCGCTGCGGAGTGGGAGGCCTGGGGCCGCGAGCACGACCTCCCGCTGGCCGAGGTGAAGAGAGCCTGACGCGTCAGCGGGGGAACGCGGAGGCGCGCCAGGCGCCCGGCCCCGGGTGCAGCGGGCCACGAGGACCGTGTGGACGTGAGGTCCACCGCGAGGGCGGCCTCGGCGGTTCGGGCTCGTCGCCACCGGAGGCAGCGGAGAGCACGGCGACGAGGGCGGCGAGCTCCTCGGGCGTGGCGTCACCACGCACGACCCGCAGGGCCGGACGCCGCTCCTCGGCCGATGCTTCCGCCGTCGCGTCCTGGTCCTGGTCACCGCTCACAGCGGGATGTTCCCATGCTTCTTCGGCGGCAGCGTCTCGCGCTTGTTGCGCAGCGCCCGCAGCGCCTTGGTGACGTTCATCCGCGTGTTGGAGGGCGTGATGACCGTGTCGATGTAGCCGCGCTCGGCAGCGACGTACGGGTTCGCGAGGGTGTCCTCGTACTCGGTGATGAACCGCTGACGGGCCTCGTCGACGTTCTCGCCCCGTTCGGCGGCCTCGGCCAGCTGCTTGCGGTAGAGGATGTTGACCGCGCCCTGGGCGCCCATGACGGCGATCTGGGCGGTCGGCCAGGCGAGGTTGATGTCGGCGCCGAGGTGCTTGGACCCCATGACGTCGTAGGCGCCGCCGTAGGCCTTGCGCGTGATGACCGTGACCAGCGGGACGGTGGCCTCGGCGTAGGCGTAGATGAGCTTGGCCCCGCGGCGGATGATGCCGTCCCACTCCTGGTCGGTGCCGGGCAGGAAGCCGGGCACGTCGACGAAGGTCAGGACGGGGACGTTGAACGCGTCGCAGGTGCGCACGAAGCGGGCCGCCTTCTCGGAGGCGTCGATGTCGAGCGTGCCTGCGAACTGCATCGGCTGGTTGGCGACGACACCGACCGAGCGGCCCTCGACGCGGCCGAGACCGCAGATGATGTTGGGCGCGAACATCGGCTGCACCTCGAGGAACTCGCCGTCGTCGAGCACGTGCTCGATGACGGTGTGCATGTCGTAGGGCTGGTTCGGCGAGTCGGGGATGAGCGTGTCGAGCTCGCGGTCCTCGTCGGTGACGGCCAGGTCGTTCTCGACCTCGTAGGCCGGCGGCTCCTCGAGGTTGTTCGACGGCAGGTAGGACAGCAGCGCCTTGACGTACTCGATCGCGTCCTCCTCGTCGCTGCCCATGTAGTGCGCCACACCGGACTTGGTGTTGTGCGCCCGGGCGCCGCCGAGGTCCTCGAAGGAGACGACCTCACCGGTGACGGTCTTGATGACGTCGGGACCGGTGATGAACATGTGCGAGGTCTGGTCGACCATCACCGTGAAGTCCGTGACGGCGGGGGAGTAGACCGCGCCGCCGGCACAGGGGCCCATGATGAGCGAGATCTGGGGGATGACACCCGAGGCGTGCACGTTGCGCCGGAAGATCTCACCGTAGAGGCCGAGCGAGACGACGCCCTCCTGGATGCGGGCGCCGCCGGAGTCGTTCAGGCCGACGACCGGGCACCCGATCTTCATGGCGAAGTCCATGACCTTGACGATCTTCTCGCCGAACACCTCGCCGAGGGACCCGCCGAAGACCGTGAAGTCCTGGGCGAACACGGCCACCGTGCGGCCCTCGACGGTGCCGTAGCCCGTGACCACCCCGTCGCCGTAGGGCCGGTGCTTCTCCTGGCCGAAGGCGTTCGAGCGGTGCCGCGCGTACTTGTCCATCTCGATGAAGGAGCCGTCGTCGAGCAGCAGCTCGATCCGCTCGCGCGCGGTCTTCTTGCCGCGGGCGTGCTGCTTCTCGACGGCTCGCTCGGACCCGGCGTGGGCGACCTCGGCCACCCGGCGCTTGAGGTCGGCCAGCTTGCCGGCCGTGGTGTGGACGTCGATGTCGGAGGGAACCTCGGTGCCCCCGGTGACGAGGGATTCGGTGCTCTGGGCCATGGCGGGAGCCTAGCCTTGCCCCTATGCGCGAACCGCTCGACAGTGAGGCATTGCACGAGGCGTTGGTCACGCCGGGGGCGCCCTGGCGCGGCCTCGACGTCCACGCCGAGCTGGGCTCGACCAACGCCGCCGCTGCAGAGCTCGCCCAGCCGTGGCGCGTGGTGGTGACCGACCACCAGAGCGCGGGCCGGGGCCGTCTCGGCCGCTCGTGGGAGGCTCCGGCGGGCACCTCGATCGCCGTCTCGGTGCTGCTGCCCGCACCCCAGCACGGCATCGGCTGGGTGCCCCTCGTCACCGGGCTGGCCGTCGCCCGTGCCGTCCACGACGTCGCCGGTGTGCACGCCGGGGTGAAGTGGCCCAACGACGTGCTCGTCGAGGAGGACGGCTGGCGCAAGGTGTGCGGGGTCCTGTGCGAGGTGCACCCGGCGGGGGTCGTCGTCGGCTTCGGCGTCAACGTCAGCCAGTCCCGCGACGAGCTGCCGGTCGAGAACGCGACCTCGCTCGCGCTGTGTGGCGCGCCGGACGTGCGCCGGGAGGACCTGGTGGTGGCCTGCCTGCGCCACCTCGCGGTGCTCCACGGCGACCTCATGGTCGGCGGGCCGGCGCTGGAGGCCGCGCGTGCGGCCTACCGCTCCGCCTGCCGCACCATCGGCATGGTGGTCGACCTCAACACCGGCACCACCTCGCGGGTGCCGGCCACCGGGGTGGACGACGAGGGCCGGCTGGTGGTCCACGGGGAGAGCGGTGAGTATGCCGTGGCGGCCGGTGACGTGGTGCACGTCCGGGAGGCGCGCGGCCTGGGCGCCTGAGGCGGATCGGGTGGGGGCGCGCCGGGCCCCCACCGGGCACGGCAGGCGCTGACACGGCATGATCGGCACCGCAAGTCAGCTTGGCGAGCTCGGCACGAGGAGGTGTTCGGCGGTGCGCAGGACCGGTCGCCACCGGCTGGTGCGCCCGGGCGAGGAGCCCACGGCCCTGACGGACCCCGACGACATCGAGGCCCGCCTGCTCGGCCGACCCGCGACGATGGGTCGCCGCGACGTCAGCCGCGGCGCGCAGGTCTCGCTCCTGAGCGCCCGCAAGTTCTGGCACGCCCTGGGCTTCCCGATCGTGCAGGACGAGGACGCCGCGTTCACCGAGGCCGACCTCATGGCCCTGAAGTCCGTGGCCCGGCTGGTGCGCGAGCAGCAGCTCGACGAGCAGACCGCACTGGCGATGACCCGCGCGTTCGCCCGCACCACCGACCGGCTCGCGGTGTGGCAGACCCAGCTGATGGCAGAGGCGCTCGCCGCCCCGGAGCTCGAGGCGGCGCTCGACGAGGCCGACGCCCGGGCGGTGCCGGACAGCGACGCAGCCCAGGCTGCAGCGGTCAAGCTGGCCGAGATGGCCGACGACCTCGAGCCGCTGCTGGTCTACGCCTGGCGCCGCCACCTGGCCGCGGCGATCGCCCGCATGCTCGCCGACGCCGATCCCGACCACGCCGGTGAGGGCGTCACCCGCGCCGTGGGGTTCGCCGACCTCGTGAACTTCACCGCCCTCGTGCGCCGGATGACCGAACGCCAGCTCGCGGTGATGGTGCAGCGGTTCGAGGCGCTCGCCACCGACATCGTGACCGCTCACGGCGGACGGGTCATCAAGACCGTGGGCGACGAGATCCTCTTCGTCACGGTCCGGCCCGCCTCGGCTGCCGCCATCGCGCTCGACCTGGTGGACACCATGACCGAGGACGAGCTGCTCCCCGACGTCCGCGTGGGCATGTCCTACGGCAGCGTGATCTCCCGTCTCGGCGACGTCTTCGGCACCACCGTCAACCGGGCCAGCCGCCTGACGGCGGTGGCGCCGCCGCGCACCGTCCTCGTCGACGACGCCCTCGCCGCGTCGCTCGCCAGCCTGTCCGGGTTCGAGATGACGGCGCTGCGTCCCCGCACCCTGCGGGGCATCGGCCAGGTCGTGCCCAGCGAGCTCCGGCGTGCCCGTGGGGAACGCCGCACCACCCAGAGAGAGGTCCACCCGTGAGTGATCGGAGCACGACGAGCGGTGCAGGCGTGAGCGGGGCCCGCCCCCTGGTGCGCCTCGAGCGGCACGGGGAGGGCGGCCACGTCGCCGAGCTCGTGCTCGACCGGCCGGAGGCGATGAACGCCGTCTCCACCGACATGGCCCGCGCCCTGGCCGCCGCGACCGGCGAGCTCGCCGAGGACGAGACGGTGCGGGCGGTGGTCGTCAGCAGCACGCACGAGCGCGCCTTCTGCGTGGGGGCCGACCTCAAGGAGCGCAACTCCTTCACCGACGACGAGCTGCGGGCGCAGCGCCCGCTGGCGCGGGCGGCATACCGGGGCGTGCTCGACCTGCCGGTGCCTGTCGTCGCCGCGGTCGACGGCTTCGCGCTCGGCGGCGGCTTCGAGATCGCGCTCTCCTGCGACCTGGTCGTCGCGGGGGAAGGGGCCACGGTCGGGCTGCCCGAGGTGAGTGTCGGCGTGATCCCCGGCGGGGGCGGCACCCAGCTGCTCACCCGCCGGGTCGGCTGGTCGAAGGCGGCCTCGATGGTCTTCACGGCACGTCGCCTCACCGCCGCCGAGGCCCGTGACCTCGGAGTGGTCGACGAGGTCGTTCCCAGCGGGTCGGCGCGCGAGCGCGCCCTCGAGCTGGCGGGCACCATCGCCTCCCACTCGCCGGTGGGCGTCCGCAACGCCAAGAAGGCCATGCGGCTCGGTTTCGACACCGACCTGGCCGCCGGGCTCGACATCGAGGACGAGTGCTGGGCAGCCACCGCGTTCTCGGGCGACCGGGCCGAGGGAGTGGCCGCCTTCGCGGAGAAACGCCGACCGATGTGGCCAGGTCGCTGAACTTGCCTGCGGTTCCCTACGATCAGCCCATGACCCGAGTGCTCCTGGCCGAGGACGACCCCGCCATCTCCGAGCCACTGGCCCGCGCGCTGCGGCGCGAGGGCTACGACGTCGACGTGCGAGCCGACGGCCGCGCGGCGCTCGACGCGGCCACCGAGAACCCCGACCTCGTCGTGCTCGACCTCGGGCTGCCCTACGTCGACGGCCTCGAGGTGTGCCGCCGGATCCGCGCCGAGGGCCGCTCGGTGCCCGTGCTCATCCTCACGGCCCGCGCCGACGAGGTCGACACCGTGGTGGGGCTCGACGCCGGCGCCGACGACTACGTCACCAAGCCCTTCCGGCTCGCCGAGCTGCTGGCCCGGGTGCGGGCGCTGCTGCGGCGCAACCCGGCCGATGCCGCCCCGACCAACGAGCTCGTGCGCATCGACCCCGAGGGCCGGCGCGCCTGGTTCAAGGACGAGGAGCTGCAGCTCACCGCCAAGGAGTTCGACCTGCTGCGGGTGCTCGTGCGCGAGCAGGGCAAGGTGGTCTCCCGCGAGCAGCTCATGCGCGAGATCTGGGAGACGGCGTGGTTCGGCTCCACGAAGACCCTCGACATGCACATCTCGGTGCTGAGGCGAAAGCTCGGCGACGACGCCGCCCAGCCGCGGTACATCGCCACGGTCCGTGGCGTGGGGTTCCGCTTCGAGCGCGGCGACGGGGCCTGACCACACCTCATGCGCCAGCAGCTGATCCGCTCCACTGTGCTGGCCGTCGCGCTGGCCATCCTCATCATCGGCGCGCCGGTCTTCGTGGCGACCTGGTGGCTGGCGCGTGACCCCTCCTCGCTGAGCGACTGGGCCGACCGGGGCACCCCGACCAGCACCTCGGTGCTCCTCATGGGCGTCGTGCTGGCCCTGTCGGTGCTGGCCCTCGCGGCCGGGGTGCTCGTGGCCACGCGCCAGGCACGCCGGCTCTCGCGCCCCATGACCCTGCTCGCCGAGCGGGCCGAGCGGCTCGGGGCGGGAGAGTCGCGCATCCAGCCCCTGCACTCCGGCATCGCCGAGCTCGACCAGGTCTCCGAGGTGCTCTCGCGCAGCGCGCAGCGGCTGACCCGGTCGCTGGCGGCCGAGCGCGACTTCGCCGCCGACGCCTCCCACCAGCTCCGCACGCCACTGACCGCCCTGCTCATGCGCCTCGAGGAGATCGCCGCCACCGACGACCTCGACGTCGTGCAGGAGGAGGCCAACATCGCGATCGCCCAGGTGGAGCGCCTGACCCGCGTGGTCGACGACCTCATGGCCCGCACCCGCCGTGGCGGCGACGAGCGCAGGGCGACCGTGTCGCTGGACTCGGTCATCGCCGCCCTGCAGCGGGAGTGGCAGCCCGCCTTCGAGCAGGCCCGGCGCAGCGTGCGGGTGCACGGGGAGCGCGGGCTGGTCGTCCACGCCACGCCCGTCGCCCTCTCGCAGGTGCTCTCGACCCTGCTCGAGAACTCCCTCGCCCACGGCCGCGGCACCGTCGACGTGCACGCCCGCCGCAGCGGCCCCTCCGTGGTCGTCGAGGTCAGCGACCAGGGCGACGGGGTCCCCGCGACGATCGCCCCGCACATCTTCGAGCGCTCGGTCTCCTCCGGCGGCACCGGACTCGGCCTCGCCCTCGCGCGCGACCTCGCCGAGTCCAACGGCGGCCGGCTCGAGCTGATCCAGGCCCAGCCGGCGATCTTCGCGCTGTTCCTGTCCGAGTCCGACGAGGGTGCACTCATCGGCTCGACCGCCTGAGCGGCTCGGCCGCCTCGGCGTCAGCGCTCGGCGGGGTGCCCCGCCAGGGGCGAGGTGTCCTCCAGGATCTCCTCCTTGGAGAAGACGAAGGTGCGGTAGGCCCAGAAGCGGAACAGCGTACCGAGCACCAGGCCCACGCCGTTGGCGCTGACGTTGTCGGCCAGCGGTGAGCGCAGGTCGAGCACGTAGTGCGAGAACCCGAGGCAGATCAGCGCGATGACCATTCCCGCGACGTTGAACACCACGAAGAGGGCGAGCTCGTGGGCGGCTGCGGCGCGGCGCCGGTGCCGGAAGGTCCAGTAGCGGTTGCCCAGCCAGGCCACCAGCGTGGCGGCCGAGACGGAGAGGACCTTGGCGGTCAGCGGCCGGTCGTAGAGCGGGCCCTCGCCGCCGACGAAGCGCAGCAGGTTGAACAGGCCGATGTCGACGACGAACGCCACCGCGCCCACCAGGCCGAACTTGATGACCTCGCGGACGAGGATGTGGATCGTCCCGCGCAGGTGGTCGACCAGCCGGGCAATGGGTGCACGCACCCAGCGAGCCTAGCCGCCCACGCCGTGCGAACGAGCGCAGGCGCCGCGCCTGTGGGTCGTGGCCCCCGATATCCTCGCGCTCGTGACCTCCCCCCAGCGTGCACCCGGCGGGTTCCCCGTGGTCGGCATCATCGGCGGCGGCCAG
Organism: Knoellia sp. p5-6-4; assembly: GCF_029222705.1. Lineage (NCBI taxonomy): Bacteria > Bacillati > Actinomycetota > Actinomycetes > Micrococcales > Intrasporangiaceae > Knoellia > Knoellia sp. p5-6-4. The sequence continues at coordinate 971,724 of NZ_JARGZF010000002.1, read as the reverse complement.
CTCGCGCGGATGTGCGCGGCGCCGGCGGCCGAGCTCGCCATCACGCTCAGCGTGCTGGCCGAGGCCCCTGACGCCGCCGCCGCGCAGGTCGTGCCCTCCTCGCCGGTGGGCGACCACCGGGAGGTCGAGGCGGTGCGGGCCTTTGCGCGAGAGTGCGACGTGGTGACCTTCGACCACGAGCACGTCCCGCCGGAGGTGCTCGCCGCCCTGGAGGCGGACGGCGCCGTGATGCACCCCAGCCCTGCTGCGCTGCTCTTCGCGCAGGACAAGCTGGCCATGCGCCACCGCCTCACGGAGATCGACGTCGCCTGCCCGGCGTGGGCCCAGGCGCGCACCGCCGCCGAGGTCGAGCAGTTCGCCGCCCAGGTGGGCTGGCCGCTGGTGGTCAAGACGCCGCGCGGCGGCTATGACGGCAAGGGCGTGCGGGTGGTCTCCTCGGTCGACGACCTCGGCGACTGGCTGGCAGACGCCGTGCACGACGCCGAGGCCGGCAGCGGGCCGCTCGCCGACGGGCTGCTGCTCGAGGAGAAGGTCGACTTCGTCCGCGAGCTCGCCGTGCTGGTGGCGCGCAGCCCCTCCGACCAGGCGGCCGCGTGGCCGGTGGTCGAGACCGTGCAGACCGACGGCATCTGCACCCAGGTGCTGGCCCCGGCCCCCGACCTCGACCCGCACCTGGCCGCGGTGGCCACCGAGGCGGGTCTGCGCATCGCCGAGAACCTCGGCGTCACCGGTGTCTTCGCCGTCGAGATGTTCGAGGTGAGGGACCCCGAGACGGGCTCCCCGGCATACGTCGTCAACGAGCTGGCGATGCGCCCCCACAACAGCGGGCACTGGAGCATGGACGGGGCGGTTACCGGGCAGTTCGAGCAGCACCTGCGCGCGGTGCTCGACCTGCCGCTCGGGACGCCTGCGCCGCGGGAGCCGTTCACGGTGATGGCCAACGTGCTGGGCGGTGACTACCCGCAGCTGTACCCGGCGTACCGGCACATCATGGCTCGCGACCCCGGGCTCAAGGTCCACCTCTACGGCAAGGGCGTGCGACCCGGCCGCAAGATCGGCCACGTCAACGTGAGCGGCGCCGACCTCGACGACCTGCGCGAGCGGGCCGGCCACGCCGCCGACTACCTCTCGGGAGTGATCACGGAATGAGTGTGCAGCCTGCCGCCACACGGCAGCCCCTCGTCGGCCTCGTCATGGGCAGCGACAGCGACTGGCCCGTGATGGAGCACGCGGCAACCGCCCTCGCGGAGTTCGACATCCCGTTCGAGGCGGACGTGGTCTCGGCCCACCGCATGCCCGACGAGATGATCGCCTACGGCCAGCAGGCGGCCGAGCGCGGTCTGCGCGTCGTCATCGCCGGGGCCGGGGGAGCGGCCCACCTACCGGGCATGCTCGCCTCCGTCACGCCCCTGCCGGTCATCGGCGTGCCCGTGCCCCTGAAGCACCTCGACGGCATGGACAGCCTGCTCTCGATCGTCCAGATGCCGGCAGGGGTGCCCGTGGCGACGGTCTCGATCGGCGGGGCCCGCAACGCCGGGCTGCTCGCCGCCCGCATCCTCGCCGCGGGTGAGGGTGCCGAGGCCCAGCGGTTGCGTGAGGCGATGACCGCCTTCCAGGCAGCCCTGCGCGACCAGGCGCACGCGAAGGGTGCGGCGCTGCGGGAGCGCCGCTCGCGCTGAGCGCGACTAGCGCATCATGCCCTCGTGGCGGACCCGTGGGTGCTCCGTCTTGGGGCAGGTGTCCATCACGACGCCCAGCCCTGCCTGCCGGGCCCGCTCGGCGGCGTCCTCGTCGATGACCCCCTGCTGCATCCAGATGGCGTCGATGAGGAGCCGGTCCTTGTGCTCGATCGCGTCGTCGACGACGGCGCCGACGTGCTCGGAGTTGACGAAGCAGTCGACCACCTTCAGGTCCGTGCCGTCCGGGATGTCGGCCAGCGACGCGTAGCCCTGCTCGCCGTGCACGGTCTCCGCCTTGGGGTGCACGGGGATGATGCCCTTGCCGAGCTCGTGCTTCAGCCACCGTGCCACGTCGTATGCCGCCCGCCGCTGGTTCGTGGACAGGCCGACCACCACCCAGATGCCCGGATCCTCCATGAGCTGGCGGATCAGGTGCGGGTCGTTCTGGTGCTTCAGGGTCATCCCCTCATCCTCACACCGGCGCTGAGGGACGCAAGTCCGTTGCCGTCAGGCGTGCGGTCGGCCGAGGGCGCGGTAGGTCCAGCCCGCGGCGCGCCAGGCGTCGGCGTCGAGGGCGTTGCGGCCGTCGATGATCGCCGGGGTCGCGACCACGGTCTTCAGGGCCGCCGGGTCGAGGTCGCGGTACTCCTGCCACTCGGTGAGGTGGAGCACCACGTCGGCGCCCTTGCAGGCCTCCTCGACGGTGTGCGCGTAGTCGAGGTCGGGGCGGGTGCGCTGCGCGTTGGGGATGGCCTTAGGGTCGTGCACGGTGACCCGCCCACCCGCGGCGCGGGCGGCCTGGGCGATGTCCAGGGCCGGGGAGTCGCGCACGTCGTCGCTGTTGGGCTTGAACGCGGCCCCGAGCACCGCGACCCGCTTGCCGACCAGGGTGCCGCCGCACTCGGCGCGGGCGAGGTCGACCATCCGGGCCCGGCGGCGCAGGTTGATCTGGTCCACCTCCCGCAGGAACGTCAGCGCCTGGTCGGCGCCTAGCTCGCCGGCCCGGGCCATGAACGCCCGGATGTCCTTGGGCAGGCAGCCACCGCCGAACCCGACCCCGGCGCCGAGGAACTTGCGCCCGATCCGGTCGTCGTGCCCGATCGCCTCGGCCAGGGCCACCACGTCACCGCCGGCGGCCTCGCACACCTCGGACATGGCGTTGATGAACGAGATCTTGGTGGCCAGGAAGGCGTTGGCGGCCACCTTGACCAGCTCGGCGGTGGCGTAGTCCATCACCAGCCGCGGCGTCCCGTTCGCCAGCGGCGCGGCATACACCTGGTCCAGCAGCGCCACGTCCGCCTCGGCGCTCTCACGGTGCACCCCGTAGACGAACCGGTCCGGGGCCACGGTGTCCTCGATCGCGAAGCCCTCCCGCAGGAACTCGGGGTTCCACGCCAGCCGCGCCTCCACCCCGTCGCGGACCCGCGCGGCCAGCTTCTTGCGCAGCTTCTTCGCCGTGCCCACCGGCACCGTCGACTTGCCCACCACCAGCGCACCGGGCTTGACGTGCGGCGCCAACGCGTCCACCACGGCATACACGAAGGTGGTGTCCGCCGCGTTCTCCCCGACCATCTGCGGGGTCCCCACGCACACGAAGTGCACGGACGCGTCGGCGACCTCGGCGATTTCGGTGGTGAACCGCAACCGCCCGGTCGGCAGCACCCGCGCGAGCAGCTCGTCCAGACCCGGCTCGAACAACGGCGCCCGACCCGCGTTGAGCGCCTCCACCTTGGCCGGGTCGCTGTCGACCCCGACCACGGTGTGCCCCAGGTCGGCCATGCACGCCGCGTGCACCGCGCCCAGGTAGCCGGTGCCGATGACAGAGATCGCGAGGTTCACACGGCGACATTAACGTGCGCGACCCCCGTGCATCCTCCGCACCGGAATGGGGCCGGCGGCGGCGCAGGCTCTAGTATCGACGCCGGTAACCCCCCGAGAGTGAAGGAACCCCTGTGAAGATCACGGTTGTGGGCCTGGGCAAGATCGGCCTGCCGTTGGCGGTGCAGTTCGCCAGGTCCGGGCACGAGGTGTTCGGTGCTGACGTGAACGCGTCGGTGGTGGAGCTGGTGAACGCTGGGACCGAGCCGTTCCCGGGGGAGGCGCACCTGGGGGAGTACCTGGGCGAGGTCACCGGTGAGGGGGCCGCTGCGGGTGGTTCGGCCGGTGGTGGCCGGTTGTCGGCGACGACGGACACTGCGGCTGCGGTCGCGGACTCCGATGCCGTGGTCGTGGTGGTGCCGCTGTTCGTCGACGAGCAGGCGCGGCCGGACTTCGGGTGGATGGACTCGGCGACCCAGGACATCGCGCGGGGGCTGAAGCCGGGCACGCTGGTGGTCTACGAGACCACGCTGCCGGTGGGCACGACCCGCACCCGGTGGAAGCCGATGCTGGAGGCGGGTTCGGGCCTGGTGGAGGGGCGGGACTTCCACTTGGTGTTCTCCCCGGAGCGGGTGCTGACCGGTCGGGTGTTCGAGGACCTGCGCAAGTACCCGAAGCTGGTCGGTGGCCTGTCGGAGGCGGGGGCGAAGGCGGCGGTGGAGTTCTACGAGCAGGTGCTGCAGTTCGACGAGCGGCTGGACCTGCCGCGCGGCAACGGGGTGTGGGACCTGGGGTCGGCGGAGGCGGCCGAGATGGCCAAGCTGGCCGAGACGACGTACCGGGACGTGAACATCGGGTTGGCGAACCAGTTCGGGGCGTTCGCGGCCAGGCACGGGATTGACGTGTACCAGGTGATCGAGGCGTCCAACTCCCAGCCGTACTCCCACATCCACCGTCCGGGGATCGCGGTCGGGGGGCACTGCATCCCGGTGTACCCGCGGCTGTACCTGTGGAACGACCCGGACGCGACGGTGGTGCGGGCGGCGCGGGAGGCGAACGCGGCGATGCCGGCGTACACGGTGGGCCTGGCGGTCGGTGCCGCTGGTGGTGACCTGTCCGGGAAGCGGGCGGTGGTCCTCGGTGCGTCGTACCGCGGTGGGGTGAAGGAGACGGCGTTCTCGGGGGTGTTCGCCACGGTCGAGGCGCTGCGGGAGGCGGGGGCGAGCGTGCTGGTGCACGACCCGATGTACTCCGCGCGGGAGCTGGAGGGCTTCGGCTGGGAGGCCTTCGAGCTGGGCCAGCCGGCCGACGTGGTGGTCGTGCAGGCCGACCACGCCGAGTACGCCGGGCTGGGCAAGGAGGACTTCCCGGGGGTGCGGGTCGTCGTCGACGGCCGCCGCCTGCTCGACAGGGCGAAGTTCGACGGGGTCCGCTTTCTCGTCGTCGGCCAGGCCGAGCAGGAGCGCTGACCATGGCGGTGCGGATCGTGGAGTCGGCCGATGTCTCGGCCGACGCGCAGATCGGTGACGGCACGTCGGTGTGGCATCTGGCGCAGGTGCGCGAAGGCGCCCAGCTGGGGGAGAACTGCGTCGTCGGCCGCGGCGCCTATGTCGGCACCGGGGTCCGGATGGGCGACAACTGCAAGCTGCAGAACTACGCGCTGGTCTACGAGCCGGCCGTCCTCGAGGACGGGGTGTTCGTGGGGCCGGCGGTCGTGTTCACCAACGACCACTACCCGCGTGCGGTCACCCCGGACGGCGCCCTGAAGCGCGGCGACGACTGGGAGGCCGTCGGCGTGACGGTCCGTGAGGGCGCCTCGATCGGGGCCCGCGCGGTCTGCATCGCCCCGGTGACGGTGGGTCGGTGGGCGCTGGTGGCGGCCGGGTCCGTGGTCAACCGCGACGTGCCCGACTTCGCCCTGGTCGCCGGTGTTCCTGCCAAGCGGCTGCGCTGGGTGGGCCGCGCCGGGGTGCCGCTGGAGCGCGACCCCGACGGCGGCGAGGGCAGCTGGGTCTGCCCGAAGACCGGACAGAAGTACATCGAGAAGGACACCGACACCCTCGTGGAGGCTGAGCAGTGACGACCCCTGGAACGACCGGAACGACTGGGACGGACGAGGCGCTGGAGTTCATCCCGCCCGCGAGGCCGATCATCGGTGACGAGGAGCGGGCGGCGGTGGACCGGGTGATGCGCTCGGGGATGCTGGCGCAGGGCCCGGAGGTCGCGGCGTTCGAGGCGGAGTTCGCCGAGCACTTCGGCCTGGGGCGGGCGTGCGTGGCGGTGAACTCGGGCACGTCGGGTCAGCACCTGGGCCTGCTGTCGTGCGGGGTCAAGGCCGGGGACGAGGTGGTCGTGCCGTCGTTCACGTTCGCGGCGACGGCGAACTCGGTGGCGTTGACGGGGGCGACGCCGGTGTTCGCGGACATCTCCGCGGATGACTTCTGCCTGGACCCGGGCGCGGTCGAGGCGGCCATCACCGACAAGACGGTGGGGATCATGCCGGTGCACCTGTACGGGCACCCGGCGAAGATGGACCAGCTGATGGCCATCGCGGACAGGCACGGCCTGCAGGTGTTCGAGGACGCGGCGCAGGCGCACGGGGCGTCGCTGGGTGGGACCCCGGTGGGGGCGTTCGGGTCGTTCGCGATGTTCTCGCTGTACCCGACGAAGAACATGACCTCCGGTGAGGGCGGCATGGTGTCGGTGGCCAACGCGCAGGTCGAGCGGCTGATGCGCCTGTACCGCAACCAGGGGATGGAGAAGCAGTACCACAACGAGGTGGTCGGGTTTAACAACCGGATGACCGACATCCACGCCGCGATCGGGCGGGAGCAGCTGAAGAAGGTGGACGGCTGGACGAAGCGTCGGCAGGAGAACGCGGCGTTCCTGTCCGCGAACCTGGAAGGTGTCGTGACGCCGCCGGTGGCGCCGGGGGCGGTGCACGTGTACCACCAGTACACGGTGCGGGTGCCGGCGGACCGGGACGGGTTCGCGGCCGCGCTCAAGAGCGAGTATGCGGTGGGGTCGGGGATGTTCTACCCGGTGCCGAACCACCAGCTGGCGCCGTTCGCGCACGCTCCGCACGCGGACCTGCCGCAGACCGCGAAGGCGGCCGCGGAGTGCCTGTCGCTGCCGGTGCACCCGTCGCTGAGCCAGGGTGACCTGGAGCGGATCGTGACCGCGGTGAACGCCCTGGCAAAGGCGGGTGCGTGATGGCGAACCTGCGGGCGGGCCTGATCGGGCTGGGCATGATGGGCCGGCACCACGCGCGGGTGCTGGGCTCGCTGGACGGGGTGGACCTGGTCGCGGTGGCCGACCCCGGTGGGGACCCGCACGGGGTGGCCGGTGGGCGCCCGGTGCTGGGCAGCGTGGAGGAGCTGATCGAGGCCGGGATCGACTACTGCATGGTCGCGGTGCCGACGGTCTACCACGAGCAGGTCGGGCTGGCGCTGGCCGCGGCGGGGGTGCACGCGCTGGTGGAGAAGCCGCTGGCGCAGGACACCCCGGGCGCGACGAAGCTGGCGAGGGCGTTCGCCGACGCCGGGCTGGTCGGCGCGGTCGGGCACATCGAGCGGTACAACCCGGCGCTGCAGCAGGCCCGGGCCCGGTTGGAGGCCGGTGAGCTCGGTGACGTGTACCAGGTGGCCACCCGCCGGCAGGGGCCGTTCCCGGCCCGGATCGCCGACGTCGGGGTGGTCAAGGACCTGGGCACCCACGACATCGACCTGACCGCGTGGGTGACCCAGCAGACCTACACCTCGGTGTCGGCGCGCACCGCGCACAAGTCCGGGCGCGAGCACGAGGACCTGGTCGCGGTGGTGGCGTCGCTGAGCAAGGGCACGGTGGCCAACCACCTGGTGAACTGGCTGTCCCCGTTGAAGGAGCGGGTCACCGTGATCACCGGTGAGCGGGGCACCTTCGTCGCCGACACCCTGACCGCGGACCTGACCTTCTTCGCCAACGGCGAGATCGCCACCACCTGGGACGCGATCGCGAAGTTCCGCGGCGTCTCCGAGGGCGACGTGGTGCGCTACGCGATCCCCAAGCCCGAGCCGCTGCGGGTGGAGCACGAGATGTTCCGCGACGCGGTGCTGGGCAAGGAGGGCGCCGACATCGTCACCATGGAGCAGGGCCTGACCACCGTCCGCGTCGCCGAGGCCTGCATCGAGTCCGCGCAGTCCGGGCGCACGATCGCGATCGACTAGCCATTGGTCGCGGGCCCAATCCGAAGCTCCACCAGAGCGGCGGGGCGTGAAGATGTGGTGTTGCGGCTCGGTAGGGTGACACGCGTGCCGACCAGGACTGTGCGTATCGTGACTCGCCTGTTCACTCCCGAGGTGGGCGCTGCGGCCTTCCGGCAGCGCGTGCTGGCCGACTCCTTCGCCGACCTGGGTTGTGACGTCGAGGTCCTCACGACGACTCCCCCAGCGGCAGTCTCGGCAGCGCCCGACGACGGGGCCCTGCACGTCTCCCGGTGGCCGGCACTACGAGACGTGAACGGCAACATTCGCGGCTACTTCCACTACCTCAGCTTCGACGTACCGGCTCTGCTGCGGCTGCTCGTGCGACGCGCACCGCTGCTCTTTGTGGCAGAACCACCGCCGACAACCGGGGTCGTGGTCCGGCTTGCGGCCCTTCTCCAGCGGCGTCCATACGCCTACTACGCCGCCGACGTGTGGTCCGACGGAGCCGCGAGCATGGGGGCTCCAGCCCTACTCGTGAAGGGCTTAAGGTCGGTGGAGGCCTGGGTGTTGCGCGGTGCCTCCCTGGTGCTCGCGGTGTCCGAGGGCGTCTCCGAGCGGGTCGCCGGGATGGGGGTCCCTGAGGACCGCATCCTCGTCGTGGGAAACGGGATCGATACCCGCGTCTTCCGGCCCGACGGTCCTCGACCCGAGGGGGGAGGGGCCTACTTCGCCTACACCGGGACCATGTCCGAGTGGCAGGGTGCCGAAGTCTTCGTACGGGCGCTTTCGCTCGTGCGCCGGGAGCACCCGAGGGCACGCATCGTCTTCCTTGGGCAGGGCAGTGAGCTCCCGCACCTCAAGGAGCTGGCGGCATCAGAGATGCCCGATGCTGTCGACTTTCTGGGCGTGGTGCCCCCGCCTGAGGCCGCCCGTTGGCTCCGTGGTGCAGCGGCGGCACTGGTGTCCATCAAGCCGGGGCTGGGCTACGACTTCGCCAAGCCGACGAAGATCTATGCCGCGACGAGTTGTGGAACGCCCGTGGTGTTCGCTGGGCGCGGTGCCGGTCAAGAGCTCGTGACGCAAGAGCGGCTCGGGTGGGCGCCTGGGTATGACGTTGCTGCGGTGGCTGCCGCAATGACTGCGGCGCTGTCGTCGCCGGCTCCTGCCGAGGAGCGTGCCCGGCTCGCCCACTGGACCGAGGAGAATGCCTCCTTGGTGGCGGCGGCCCGAGGTGCCGCGGACGCCACGTTGAGGGCCGCCGGCGTGACTCTGGCTCCCTGAGCCGCGTCAGTCCCCTAGGAGACGGCGGACGATCGCATGGGAGGCGGCGACGTCCGTGTCGCTGCTGAGCTCTTTGGCGTGGCGATGTGCTGACTCCTTTGCTGCCACGACCCCCTCGGGGGTCAGGGTGCGGAGGGCCCGCACGAAGGCGTCCTGCGAGTAATCAGCCGAGACCACACCGAGCTCGTTTTCACGCACGAACCGCGCCATCTCGGGCGAGGGGCTGACGGCGAACGCCAGTCGCGCCTGGAGGAAGTCGAAGAGCTTGTTGGGGAGGCAGTTCTCCATGTTGAAGTTGTCCGGCGGCAACGAGAAGACGCCCACGTCGTAGGCGTTCAGCGTCATGGGCAGCTCCGCGGGGGGGACGGGGTCGTGGATGGTGATGCGGTCGCTCACCGCGGCCTGTTCCTGAAGCATACGGAGGTACTTTCCGCCGTCACCGGCAGAGACGAGGTACAGGTCGAGCGTCGTGTGCTCGAGTTCGACGGCGGCGTCAATCAGCATGCTGAGGTTGCGGTTGGGCTCGGCCCCTCCGCTGTGCACGAGCCGAAGCCGGCCGTCCGCGCTCAGGGGAGTGGGCTCAAGGTCCTCCCACGGGCGGGAGTTGCGGACGAGCTCCGCCTGGGTGCCGTAGACCCGGTCGTACTCATGGACCAGGCTTTCGGCCACCGTGCTGACGGCAGCACACTGCGGCAGGTAGGTGCGGCACATGTAGTCCATCAGGGGAGCCACCATGAGCCGCCAAACGACGTACTGGTCGCGTTGGCCGGGCGCCCACTCGTGCATGTCGCCCCAGACGGGCGCACCCTCGGCGAGCCGGAACGCCAGCGCGAGTGATCGCGCGTCATTGGCAACGACCAAGTCGAAGCGCTGGCCCTCCAGTGCTTGCAACGCGTAGCGCACGGCTGGTGCGTCGAGCTCGGCGCTGCGCAGCCGACGGGTCGCCAACTTCAGCACACCCATGGGCGTCTGAGGCAGGGTCAGCGCGCTGTCCGGCACCACGACGTGGTCGGTCGCGCCCGTCGGGCGTGGGCCGTAGCCCACGGTGGTGACGTCCCCGTGCTCGCTCAGGACGTCCAGCTGCCGCAGGACGCGGGCATCGCGCGAGATGGGCGAGAGGGAGATGCAAAGGATCCGAGGTCGCGGCACGGCGCTGATCTTAAGCGCTGGCCAGCCGTGTGCCGCCGGCGAGGATGGCTTCGACCGCCCGCCCAGCTGCGCTGCCGTCGCCATACGGCATCGCGTCTGTGGCCTGTGGGTGGGGCCGTGTCACGGCGGCATACAAGGTCTCGATATCTCCGGCGAGAACGTTCCATCCGAGGTCGACGGTCTCGGTCCATTCCGTTTCTGTGCGGATGGTTGTGCACGGGACCCGAAGCAGGAAGGCCTCCTTCTGGAGGCCGCCGGAGTCGGTGATGACGCCGGCGCTCGACATCGCCGCCCGGACCAGGGTGGGGTAGGGCAGCGGGTCGGCCGCCACGACGGCACCCTGGGCCAGGTCGAGGCCGTGCTGTTCGGCGCGTGACCGCAGGCGCGGGTGGGCGAGGAGGAGCACGGGCGCGTCGACCTTGGCCAGGCTCTCGATAATGGCGCGCAGCCGCTCGGGGTCGTCGGTGTTCTCTGCGCGGTGCAGCGTGGCGACGTAGTAGGGGCTCGCGGGGTCGATGTCCTCGGGCAGCTCCGGCTCCCGCTCGGCGACGGCGTCGCGCACGGTGAGCAGCACGTCGGTCATGACGTCGCCGACGAGCACGCTGCGGCCCGAGAGGCCCTCGTTGGCGAGGTGGCGCATCGCCAGCTCGGTGGGCGCGAGGCAGAGGTCGGCCGCGTGGTCGGTGAGCACGCGGTTGTGCTCCTCGGGCATCCGGCGGTTGAACGAGCGCAGGCCCGCCTCGAGGTGGGCCAGCGGGATGTGCATCTTCACCGCTGACAGGGCTCCGGCGACCGTGGAGTTGGTGTCGCCGTAGACGAGGACCCAGTCCGGGCGGTGCTCCTCGAGCACCTCGTCCATGGCCCCGAGCATGGCGCCGGTCTGGCGGCCGTGGCTCGCGGAGCCGACCGCGAGGTGCACATCGGGGGCGGGGATGCCCAGGTCCTCGAAGAAGACGTCCGACATGTTGAGGTCGTAGTGCTGGCCGGTGTGAACGATGACGTGCTCATGGCCGGCCTCACCCAGGGCCCGCGCGATGGGCGCGAGCTTGACGAACTGGGGACGGGCACCGACGACGCTGAGGATCTTCACGCGGGAGACTGTAGCGGCGCGGGCACCTGGGCTCCCAACAGGCGTCGTGGCCCGGCGTCCGTAGAGTGGGGCCCACGGAGGGGCCCCACAGCCGGGCCCGCCCGGGCCCGCCAGCTCGTCCACACCCCCAGGAGCGTTGATGAAGTTCGGACTGTTCGTCCCGCAGGGATGGCGCATGGACCTGGTCGGCATCGACCCGTCGCAGCACTGGGGCGTCATGGCCGGCCTCGCGCGGCGCGTGGACGCGAACGACGACTGGTCCTCCATCTGGGTCTACGACCACTTCCACACCACCCCGGTGCCGACCGGTGAGGCCACCCACGAGGCCTGGACGCTGATGGCGGCGCTCGGGGCGGTGACCGGACGGGTCCGCCTGGGCCAGATGTGCACGTGCATGAGCTACCGCAACCCCGCATACCTCGCGAAGGTGGCGGCCACCGCCGACATCGTGTCGGAGGGGCGCATCGACATGGGCATCGGCGCCGGCTGGTACGAGCACGAGTGGCGCGCCTACGGCTACGGCTTCCCGCGCGCGGGGGAGCGGATCAAGGCCCTCGAGGAGGGCGTGCAGATCATGCGCGACATGTGGACCAAGGGCTCGGCCACCTTCCATGGCGAGCACTACCAGGTCGACGGCGCGCGCTGCGCCCCGCAGCCGTTGCAGGGCACCGTGCTGCCGGGGTCGAAGGAGAACGGCATCCCGATGTGGGTGGCGGGCGGCGGCGAGCGGAAGACGCTGCGCATCGCCGCGCAGTACGCCGACTACACCAACTTCGACGGCACGCCCGAGGGCTTCCGGCACAAGAGCGAGGTCCTGCGGGCCCACTGCCGGGACGTCGGCCGGGACTTCGACGAGATCGTCCGCAGCGCCAACTACAACGTCGTGATCGGCCGGGACGAGCGCGAGGTCGAGAACCGGCTGGCGTGGATCCGCGAGCAGTACCTGCGGGCGGGCCTCAGCGAGGAGAAGGCCGACGAGCAGGTCCGCTCGTTCCGCAACGGCCCCGCCGTCGGCACGCCGGAGCAGATCGTCGAGACGTTCAGGAAGCTCGAGGCCGCAGGGATGACCTACGCCATCACCTACTTCGCCGACGCCGCCTACGACATCACGAGCATCAAGCTCTTCGAGCAGGAGGTACTGCCGGAGCTCGTGGACCGCGAGGAGCACGGCCGCCACTTCCACCTGCGGCGCCGCTGACGGTGTGGCACCGGCACCACGGCGTGAAGGGGTGTGCCGCGAGTGCCTTCGCCGCACACCCCTTCACGGCCCTCGGGTCTTCGTTCAGCTTGTCATGGCGTATCCGCTCCACCCGGTGCCGATCCGGCCCGACAGGTTTGATTCGAATCGGCCGTCGCCGATGACTCCGTAGGCGACAAGGTTGCCGTAGCGGTCACGGCCAAGGACGTTTAGGAGGGAACCGACGCTCTCGGGCGCCAGCAGGGCGCTGAAGCCGCCCCATCCCGAGCCGACCTTGCGACGGGGCTGGAAGGAGCCCCGGCCACTGTTCGGGTACAGCCACAGCACACCACTGCCGTCCCGCGCCAGCACGTCGGCGTCGTTGTCGTAATCGAAGTCTCCGGAGCCAAGGATCGCGGTCATGCCCTGCCAGCCGGTCCCGAGCTTCGTACGGGTGGTGAGACCACCACGGCCGGTACCTGGGTACAGCCAGAGAACCCCGTACTTGTCGCGGGCCAGCAGGTCGGCACGACTGTCCCCGTTGAAATCGCCGGTCCCGACGATGAGGTAGCCGCTCCAGCTAGTGCCGATCCTGACCCGTGCCGACACCCTCCCGCCGCCGAGGCCGTCATACCGCCAGAGCACCCCACTGGTGTCGCGGGTCACGATGTCGCCGCGACCATCGCCGGTGAGGTCACCGGCGGCGACGATGGCGTTGTAGATGTTCCACCCCGTGCCGACCTGCACCCGCGTGCCAAGGCGCGGGGCACCCGAGGAGAGGTCCTGCGTCATCGGGTAGACCCACTGCCGGCCCGAGTTGTCGCGGGCGAGGACGTCGGGGTTGGCGTCGCCGACGAAGTCCGAGGTGCCCGTGCTGAGCGGCTGGCGCACGTCGAACCCGTGGAAGCCGACCACCCTGGCGTCTCGCGGTGCGCCGATACCCGTCTGTTGCATCCCGTCGGCACCGAACGTGCCGCGCGTCACGGTGAAGGTGTTGTCGTCGGGGTTGCCCACGTCGTGCATGTCGACGTCCAGGATGTAGACGGTGCCGTCCTGCGCGACGCGCGGCTGCTCGAACCAGTGCGTGGTGCTTGTGTGCACCGTCCGGGCCAGGTCGCCCGTCAGCGTCCGGACAGTGAAGGTGGTGCCGTTCCCTTCAACGAACCACACGCGTCCGTCCGGAGCCACCTCAGGGTCACCGGCGTTCGCGGTGCCGGTGATCTCGGTGGCGGCACCTCCCGCGGCGGGCAGGTTGTAGAGGCCCGTGCCCGGCGCGAAACCCGCGGCCACGAGCTGTGCCCGTGATCGCCAGTCCGACTGCACCAATCCCTGGGAGCCGGCCACCACCCTGTCGGCGCCGGTGGCGACGGTCAGGACGTGCAGCTCCGGGTCGGTCGCGGCGCCCTGCGCGTCGAGGGCGTAGCGCGTGTAGACGATCTCCGAGCCGTCGGGCGACCACGCCGCCTCGGCGCCCACGAACCCGGCCGGCATGGCAAGTGACCTCACCGAGCGGCGGGTGCTGCCGGCGGCGTTCACCGACAGCTGCCACACGCCCGCGGCGTCCTGCCGGGTCGAGGCCACGAACCGGCCGTCGGGGGAAAAGGCAGGATCGACACCGGCGCGACCCACCGGCATCGCGTAGGAGTAGGCGTCCTGCTCCATCAGTCCCGGCGTGCCGGTCCCGCTCGCGGTGGCTCCGTAGACGGCGTCCACCTCGCCCCGCCCGTTCGGCGTGACCATGGTGACCCAGTCGCCGAGGCTGCAGATGAGCTCGTCGGAGTCGAGGCGGTAGGTCACGAAGCCGTGCGTGTTGGACGAAGCATCCATGAAGGACGTCTCGGTCGTCGAGCCCAGCTGACGCCAGGACCCGCCGTCACGCCGCGCGAGGATCGTGTAGTTGTCGCGCGCCATGTCGTTCCAGTGCAGCCAGACCCGGTCGTGGGTGGGCGTCCAGTCGAGCGCAAGCCCGGTGCAGTCACCGAGGTCGCCCGCCGCCTGCGGCTGAGCCGGTGTCGTGCCGTCACCGGCAGATGGGCCGGCGGTCGCTGAACCCGCCAGGTTTCGGGCCACGGGAGCGGGGGCTGGCTTTGGTGCCGAGTGGTCCGTCGTGCTCCCGTCGAGGAGGGCGTTGATGGCGCGCGTCTTCAGGTCCATGCCGTCGCGGTACGACGTCGACGCCGTAGCCTCGGCGACCGAGGTGGTGCCAGCGGCGAGCGAGGTCGCCACGAGGGCGGTCAGAACCAGGCGGGCAGGTCCGGGTGTGGTGGTCATGGTCCCCCAGGAGTGAGGCCGGCACACGCCGACGCGATGGAGCAGCAGTGGGCGAATCTAGCCGCGTACCGTCGCGAAGTGGGGCGATTCGCTCGGATCCCCCGAAAGGGGCTCGCCGAGGAGGTGGCGCGCGCCACACCTGCGAGGCTCTTCGGGACGGCATACCGGGAGGTAACCTGCGGCCGTGAGCACCGGAAACGCCGACTTCGACCTGTTCAAGACGTCCGAGGACCACGAGGCCCTGCGCGACGCGGTCCGCGCGGTGGCACGCGACAAGATCGCGCCGTTCGCCGCAGCGGTCGACGAGGAGGGGCGCTACCCCCAGGAGGCCCACGACGCCCTCGTCGCCTCCGACTTCTTCGCGCCGCACATCCCCGAGGAGTACGACGGCGTCGGGGCAGACGCGCTCGCGACCTGCATCGTCATCGAGGAGGTCGCCCGTGCGGACGCCTCCGCCTCGCTGATCCCGGCGGTCAACAAGCTGGGCACGATGCCGCTGCTCCTGGCGGCCTCGCAGGAGGTCAAGGCGAAGTACCTGCCGCCGGTGGCCCGGGGCGAGTCGACCTTCTCCTACGGCCTCTCCGAGCGGGAGGCCGGCTCGGACACCGCCGCGATGAAGACCCGCGCGCGCCGCGACGGCGACGACTGGGTGCTGAACGGGCAGAAGTCCTGGATCACCAACGCGGGCGTCTCCGACTACTACACCGTGCTGGCCGTCACCGACCCCGAGGGTCGTCGCGGCAACAACGTGAGCGCCTTCGTCGTCGAGAGGTCCGACGAGGGCTTCACCTTCGGCGAGAAGGAGCGCAAGCTCGGGATCAAGGGCTCCCCGACGCGCGAGCTGCACTTCGACAACGTGCGCCTGCCCGGCGACCGCATGGTCGGCGCGCCCGGCGAGGGCCTCAAGATCGCGCTGCGCACCCTCGACCACACCCGCGTCACCATCGGCGCGCAGGCGGTCGGCATCGCCCAGGGTGCGCTGGACTTCGCGCTCGACTACGTCAAGGAGCGCAAGCAGTTCGGCAAGGCCATCGCCGACTTCCAGGGCATCCAGTTCATGCTCGCCGACATGGCCATGGAGCTCGAGGCGGCGCGCCAGATGGTCTACGTCGCCGCGGCCAAGTCCGAGCGCGGTGACGCCGACCTGCCGTTCTTCGGTGCGGCCGCGAAGTGCCTCGCGTCCGACGTCGCCATGAAGGTGACCACCGACGCGGTGCAGCTGCTCGGCGGCTACGGCTACACCAAGGACTTCCCGGTCGAGCGCATGATGCGCGACGCGAAGATCACCCAGATCTACGAGGGCACCAACCAGGTGCAGCGCGTGGTGATGGCCCGCCAGCTCCTGAAGTAGGGGTTCCCCGGCCTCCTGTCCACAGGGCGGCTCGGATCGTCACACCGTCCACATGCGTTGATGTGCGCCTTGCGCACCGTGGCTCGGTATGCCGTCGGAAACCGTTGCGCGACAACGGTTTCCACTGGGCTCGGTCAAGCTGGGCTGTCGGTGGTCGCCTCTAGTGTGGTCGTCATGGAGGCGAAGCAGCAGCTGAGCATGGCGGAGTGTCGCGAGCGGCTCGCGGCTGCCCGGGCGGCGATGGCCTCCGTCGGTGCGGTGCTGTGGCAGGTGCCCTCGGGCGGCGGTCCGGAAGGCCTGGCCGGTCTGCTGTCGGAGGTCGATGCGCTCGGTGTGGCCTGCGGTACCGCGATGGTGGCGGTGGTCGGTGAGGCCATGGACCGGGGTGAGACCTCCGGCGGATCGGCGGCGATGTCGGTGACCCAGTGGGTGCGCCACCACGCGCCGTCGACCAGAGCCGGCGGCGCCGGGACCATCGTCAGCGTCGCGCAGGCCTTCCAGAAGCGGGTCAACGCCCCGGTGAAGGAGGCCTTCGACGCGGGCCGGTTGCCGGTGAGGTCCGCGGCGGCGGTCGTCTCGGAGGCGGACAAGCTGCGCCCGCTGCTGGCCGAGGGCGCCGAGCCCCACGTGCTCGAGGGCCTGGTCAGCATGGCCGAGCAGCACGGCCCGTCCGGGTGCCGGATGCTGCGTGACGCCCTGCTGGCCAGGTACGGACGCCACGGGGTGCTGCAGGACCAGCAGAACCTGGGCAAGTCCTTCATCTCCCTGTCCCAGCCGCGCGACACCGGCGCGGAGACGTTCGAGTACCGGCTCACCCTCGACGTCGAGGGCAAGGCAGTCCTGGAGGCCGCGCTGGGGCCGTTGTCGGCGCCGAAGCCGGTCGACGGGGAACGCGACCTACGCTCCAGCGACCGGCGCCGCGGCGACGCCCTGGTGACGTTGGTGCGGCGGGCGGTGGCGGCCGGGGGCGAGGTGGGCAGGACGAACAAGACCACCCTGCTGCTGACCATGGACTGGGAGTCCTTGCGCGACGGGCTGGGTGCGGCCACCACCCTGGGCGGGCTCGACGCCGGCACCCACCTCGCCCCGGAGACGGTGCGCCGGCTGTGCTGCGACGGCTCCGTCATCCCGATCGTCCTGGGCGGCCGGGGCGAGGTCATGGACTGGGGGCTGGACAAGCGGTACTTCAGCGACGCCCAGACCAAGCGGCTCTGGCTCCGCGACGGCGGCTGCACCTACCCCGGCTGCGACGCCCCGCCGCAGTGGACCGACGCCCACCACCTCGTGCACTGGGCAGATGCCGGCCCCTCGAACCTGGGCAACGCCGCCCTGCTGTGCGAGCGGCACCACACGGTCGTGCACAACCGCCGCCACGCCGGCCGGGTCGTCAACGACACCGACGGGGAACGGGTCGAGTGGGACCTCACCCGTGGCTCCTACGACGAGCTCCTCGCGAGACGCGCCGCGCAGGAACCAGCGTGACCCCGCCCCACACCCCGCCGACCATCGGCGGGGCAACACGCATGCCGCAGGCCCCTGAGGGGTGCAGGTGCTGACCTGCACCGGGACTCGTCCCGGGCTTGAAGACGGCGGAGGGTGGTGTACCGGCCACGCGGCATACCGCCCGTTGAGCTCGCAACACGAGGGAGGGGCGGTGCGCCGGCCACGCGGCATACCGCCCCTCGCACTGCTCGAGCGACTCAGCCCTCGGAGGGCTTGCCGTCGGTGCCGGGCGGCGGCTCCTCGAGCGGCTCGTCGTTGCGCAGCAGCGAGAACAGCGCCTTGGCGCGCTCGGTGTCCCACTTGACGGCGCTGCCCGCACTGGTCTGGTAGTTCTCGCTCTGGATCGGGACCACGAGGCTGAGGCCCTCGTCGCGGGAGACGGCACGCATCGCCAGCATGACCCGGCCGGCGTCGGTCATCGAGGTGTCCTCGCCGACGATGAGGCCCTCGGCGGAGGCGTGGGTGAAGCCCCAGTAGCGGGTGGGGATGAGGACGGTCGACGGGGTGGCCGCCTTCTTCATGATCGCGGCGAGGAACTGGCGCTGCCGGTCGGCGCGGCCGATGTCGCCGCGCGGGTCGGAGTAGCGGGCGCGCACGTAGCCGAGGGCGTTCTTGCCGTTCAGCGTCTGGCAGCCCTTCTTGAGGTTGATGCCGGCCTTCTTGTCGTTCATGTTGAACTTCACGCAGATGTCGACGCCGCCCAGGCTGTCGACCACCGAGGCGAACCCGGCGAAGCCGATCTCGACGTAGCCGTCGATGCGCAGGTCGGTGACCTGCTCGACGGTGTTGACCAGGAGCTTCGGGCCGCCGAAGGCGAAGGCGGCGTTGATCTTGTTGCTGCCCTTGCCCGGGATCGGCACGAAGGAGTCGCGCGGAAGGGAGATGAGGGCAGGCTTGCCGCCGCCCTCGGGCACGTGGACGAGGATGATCGAGTCGGTGCGGCGGCCCTCGGCACTGCCGGTGGCGTACTCCTTCTTCTGCTCGTCGGTCAGGCCCTCGCGGCTGTCGGACCCGACGAGCAGGTAGTTGTAGCCCTTGCCGTCAGCGGGCCGCTCGCCCGACGGTGCGGTGTCGACCTTGGTGACGTTGCTCCACGCGTGCAGCGGGGTGCCGACCATGAAGGCCAGCCAGCCGACGACGACGAGCGCGACGAGCCAGCCCCACCGCAGCCGACGGCGCGGACGCGAGGCCTTCGCCGGACGAGCGGGTGGTCGGCCGGCGCCGCGGCGGACGTCGACGGTGTAGACGTCGTCGTCCTCTGAGCTCATCGCTGCGCCGCGCCTGCCCTGGGGGAGGGGGCGGGCGTCGTCCGGCCGGGTGTCGCGGGGGGTCATGCGGACATGATCCTCGTCAGGCACGTCCCGTGCCAAAAAGGACGCATCCGACAAGGCCCGGAACGGCCCGCGCGCCTCAGGAGCCACAGCAGTCCCGTCCCCGATACTGGGCGACCATGAGTCGACCCCCTGCAGCGCTGGAGTGGGACGCCGAGGTGAGCGTCTACGTGTCGGGTCGGCCGGACCGCCGGCTCGCCGACCCGGAGTCCATGGGCCCGCGGACGCGCAGGCGGCGCGCCTTCGCCCTCGTCCTGCTCACCCTCGCCTTCCCCGGGAGCGCGCAGCTGGCCGCCGGCAGCCGCACTGTGGGCAGGGTGGCGGTGCGGTGCTGGCTGGGGCTGTGGGCGCTGGCCCTGTTCTTCGGCCTGCTCTTCCTCGTCAACCGCGGCTGGTTCCTCGGGCTGTTCGGCCGCGCGTGGTTCCTCACCGTGCTCCAGTGGGCCCTGCTCGGCTTCGCGCTGTTCTGGGGCGCGCTGTTCCTCGACGCGTGGCGGCTCGGCCAGCCGGGGCGGTTGGTCCTGCGTGCCAGGCGGTGGCTCACCGGGCTCACGGCCGGGCTCCTGGTCGTGACCTCGGGAGGGCTCGTCTACGCGGCCAGCAACGTGGCCGCCGGCAAGGACGCCCTGAACGCCCTGTTCAGCGGCAACCGGGCGGTGGAGCCCACCGACGGCCGATACAACATCCTGCTCCTCGGCGGCGACACCGGGAAGTCGCGGGTCGGGACGCGGCCCGACAGCATCCAGCTGGCCAGCATCGACGCCGAGACGGGCCGGGCGGTCGTGTTCGGCTTCTCGCGTGACATGGAGAACATCGACTTCCGGCCCGGCTCGGTCATGCAGCGGCTCATGCCGGAGGGCTGGAACTGCGGCGACGAGTGCCTGCTGAACGGCCTCTACACCTGGGCCGAGGACCACCGCGACCAGTTCCCGGCGGGAACCCAGAGTGCGGGCGTGCTGGCCACCCGGGAGGCCGTCGAGGCCGTGAGCGGCCTCGACGTGCACTACTACGCCATGGTCGACCTGCGCGGCTTCCGCAAGATGGTCGACGCCGTGGGCGGCCTCGACATCACGGTGCAGCGGCGGACCCCGATCGGCGGCGGCACCTCACCGGTCGTCGGGTGGATCGAGCCCGGCCGCCAGCACCTCGACGGCTACCGCGCCCTCTGGTACGCCCGGTCACGGCACGGCTCGACGAACTACGAGCGGATGGCCCGCCAGCGCTGCGTCATGACGGCGCTCGTCGACCAGGTCGACCCCCAGACCGTGCTCACCCGCTTCCCGAAGATCGCCGGGGCCAGCTCAGGGCTGGTCCGCACCGACCTCCCACAGTCGGAGCTGGGATACTTTGCCGACCTGGCCCTGAAGACCCGGACGCAGAAGATCAAGAGTGTGAATTTCGTGCCGCCCCTCATCAAGCCCTGGGACTACGACGCCGACTTCGTGCGCCGCACCGTGCGCTCGACCATCGCCGCCTCTGAGAAGTCCCCCGAGAAGCCGCGGACCAAGGCGACCGCTCGCCCGGCCGCGGCCGTCCCGCGGACGCCGAAGCCCACCGCGCCGGCAGCGACCTCCGCGCCGGCCAAGCCGGCGGCTGACCCCGCGACCGCGGGCGGCCAGGCCTCCGAGGCCGACCTGTCGGCGGTGTGCTCGAGCTGATGACCGACCCGACACCCCCCACGGGCGGGGCCGAGCCCACGCCTGCCCACTGGCCCAAGGTCGGCGTGGTGATGCCCATCCTCAACGAGGAGCGCCACCTCGAGGAGGCCGTCGCGGCCGTCCTCGGCCAGAGCTACCCCGGGCAGGTCGAGCTGGTGCTCGCCATCGGCCCGAGTCGCGACCGCACCGACGAGATCGCGCATGCGCTCGCCAAGCGGGACCCCCGGGTTCGCACCGTCCCCAGTCCCACGGGTCGCACGCCGGACTCGCTCAACGCGGCGCTGGCCGGCCTGTCCGACGACGTCGGCGTGGTCGTGCGGGTCGACGGACACGGGGTCCTCGACCACGACTACGTCCGCACGGCGTGGGAGCTCTTGCAGGAGACGGGCGCCGCCAACGTCGGGGGCCTCATGGACGCCGAGGGCGCCACGACGTTCGAGCGGGCGGTGGCAGCGGCGATGACCTCCCGGCTCGGCGTGGGCGCGGCACGGTTCCACACCGGGGGAGCGGCCGGGCCCGCCGACACCGTCTACCTCGGGGTGTTCCGCAGGGAGTGGCTCCAGCGCATGGGCGGCTACGACCCGCGCTTCGTCCGGGCGCAGGACTGGGAGCTCAACCACCGCATCCGCGAGGCCGGCGGCACCGTGTGGTTCTCGCCCCGCCTGCGGGTCTCGTACCGGCCACGGCCCACCCTCCCCGCCCTGGCGCGGCAGTACCGCGACTACGGCCGGTGGCGGCGCGTCGTCGCACGCACCCACAAGGGCACCATCAACCTGCGCTACCTCGCGCCACCGGTGGCGCTGCTCGGCGTGGCGGGCGGCCTCGTGGGCGGCTTCGTCTGGTGGCCCCTGTGGGCCGCGCCCGCGGCATACCTCGCGGTGACCACGGTCGGTGGGCTGGCCATCAAGGGCGACCTGACGCTGCGGGAGCGGCTGCTGCTGCCCGTCATCCTGCCGACGATGCACCTGTCGTGGGGGTGGGGGTTCCTCACCAGCAGGGTCCGCCTGTGACCACCTGCCGGGCTGCTCGATTACGGGTGGGCGGCCGCTCGTGGGAAGGTGGTCTCCGCGCGTCCCGACGGCTGCGGCCGGTCGGGCGCGCTGAGCACTGCCCGGAACCACCTGCAAGGAAAGGAGTCGCCCGCCGATGCCCCTGCTGAGCGTGGTCGTCCCCATCTACAACGTCAGCGACTACCTCGTGGCATGCCTGGAGTCCCTCGTCGCGCAGACCCTGGGCGACCTCGAGGTCATCCTGGTCGACGACGGGTCGACCGACGGCTCAGGGCAGATGGCGGACGAGTTCGCGGCCGGGCGACCGAGCTGGCGGGTCCTGCACGTCGACAACGGCGGCCTGGGCCGGGCTCGGAACATCGGGATGGACGCCTCCACGAGCGAGTTCGTGGCCTTCGTCGACTCCGACGACCTGATCCCGCGGGACGCCTACGAGCTGATGCTCCACGCGGTGCGCGAGAGCGGCTCGGACATCGTCTGCGGCGGCGTGCTGCGCTTCGACGGCGCCCGCACCTTCACCTCCCCGCTGCACCGGCGCGCGATCACGCGGACGCAGATGCGCACCCACATCCACCAGACGCCGTCGCTGGTCTTCGACTCCACGGCGTGGAACAAGGTCTACCGGCGGTCCTTCCTCGTGGAGCACGGGCTGCGGTTCCCCGAGGGCGTCTACTACGAGGACATCCCGCTGACGCTGCCGGCGCACTTCCTGGCCAAGTCCGTCGACGTGCTGGCCGACCCGGTCTACCTGTGGCGGGAGCGCCAGACGGCGGTGCTCTCGATCACCCAGCGCCGGGCCGAGACCAAGAACCTCGTCGACCGGATGGCCGCGGTGTCCTCCGTCGACGACTTCCTCACCGAGCGGGGCGACACAGCCGGCAAGGAGATCCACGACCGCAAGGTCCTCACCGTCGACATCCCGCTGTTCCTCGACGTGCTGCACGAGGGCACTGCGGAGTTCCAGGAGCAGGTCATCAGCCTGGTCGGGGACTACCTCCGTCGGGTGCCGGCCGCCAGCATCGCGCGGATGCCGCCGATCCGGCGGCTGCAGTACCACCTCATCCAGCGGGGGATGCTCAGCGAGCTCATCGAGCTCCACGAGTACTACCGCATCCCTGCCAACCGCGGTCTCTTCGTGCGCTCCGGCCTGCGCATGTACGCCGACCTGCCCTTCCGCAAGGACCCCGCGCTCGGGGTGCCGGACAGCGTGTACGACGTCACCCGTTCCCAACCCCTGCGGACCGGGGTGCGCGACGTCGCCTGGGAGGACGGCGACCTCGTGGTCGACGGCCACGCCTTCATCCACCGGGTCCCCGAGGCGACCCGGGCCTCGTCCCTGCGCCGCTTCCAGCTGCGCCGCCTCGACGGCGGGTCGGGCAGGCGCCAGTCCATCCCCGGCAAGCGCGTGCACCGGCCCGACCTCACCGCGCGCACGACCGGCGCCCTGCTGTCCTACGACGCGGCCGGCTTCCGGGTGCGGGTCCCCGCCCGCGCGCTCCGCCTCGAGCCGGGCGAGCAGCAGGGCCGGTTCGAGCTGCTGGCCCAGGTGGCGACCCCCGCGGCGCGCCGCGGCTCCAGCATCGGCAACCCAGACCTCGGTCCTGGCAGGCACCCCCGCCGATCGCTCGTCGCCCCCGGCCAGATCGCCATCCCGGGCTATGAGGGCCGGCGCCTCGTCGTCACGGTGCGCCGCGCCGAGGGGCTGCTCGAGTCGGTCGAGCACGTCGGGGATGCCGTGCGGTTCCGGGTGCGCGGTACCGATGGCCCGCTGCGCGACACCGGGCTCTACCTGCGCCGTACCGACGCCCTGACGGGGGTCATGGTGCCCCTGGTCGACGACGGCGAGTGCTCCACGGCGACGGTCAGCGCCGACGTGCTCGAGGTCCGTTCCTCCTCGCTCGGGGACCGCGAGTGGGTCGTCGAGCTGACGCGTGCTGACGCCCGGCCCGGGGACGGGCCCCGCAGCCCCCTCGACATGGCCCCGCAGATGGACGACGTGTTCATCACGATGCGCGGTCGCTCGATCGAGGTGCGCCAGAGCGCCGAGTACGGTGTCACCGTGCGTGACACCCGACCGGGACCGGTACTGACGTCCTTCGCGTGGCAGCCCGACGGGCTCTGCCTCGAGGGCGTCACCAACGGTCCGGTGCCCCGCTCCCTCTCACTGTCGTCGGGGTCCGGGACGACACACACCATTCCAGTGCACTCCGCTGGGGACACCTGGCGAGCCGTGGTGCCCGCCCTGGGCGAGCCGGGCTCGGCGTGCCTGCGCTGGCTCGCCCCGGGCCGGTGGTTCTGGAGCGTGACCACCGAGGACGAGGGTCAGCGCCAGCGCGCTGTGCGCTCCTCCAGCACTGCCGAGCACCGCTTGGGCGAGCAGGGCCGGGTCGACGGCCTGACCTACCTGATGCGCGCGAGCCCCGACCACGACCTGCAGCTCGCGGTCGACGCTTCCGGTGACTTCCGCGACCGTGGAGCCCTCCACCGGGAGCGCAACCGCAAGTACTTCTACCGGGTGCAGCGCCGTCTGCCCCTCGAGGACACCATCTTTTTCGAGTCGTGGAAGGGCAACCAGTACTCCGACAGCCCGCGGGCCGTCTTCGAGGAGCTCCAGCGCCGCGGGGACCCGCGTGAGTGCGTCTGGGCGGTGGCGAACCACGGGGTCGAGGTGCCCGAGGGGGTGGCCACCGTGGTGACGGGGAGCCGGGAGTACTACCGCCGGCTGGCCCGGGCGCGCTGGGTGGTCAGCAACGACTCCATGCCGGTCCACTACGTCAAGCGCAAGGGCAGCCGATACGCCCAGACGTGGCACGGCACGCCCCTGAAGCGCGTCGGCTTCGACATCGAGACCCTCCAGATGTCGAACAGAGACTACCTGAAGCAGTTCGCCAGGGACGTCGCCAAGTGGGACATCCTGGTCTCCCCGAACGCGTTCTCGACCGACATCCTGCGCCGCGCCTTCCGGTACGGCGGGGAGATCCTCGAGATCGGCTACCCGCGCAACGACATCTTCCACCGCCCCGAGCTGCGTGAGCAGCAGGCGGCGGCGACCCGGGCCCGGCTCGGCCTGCCCGAGGGCAAGCGCGTCATCCTCTACGCCCCCACGTGGCGCGACAACGACTACAGCGCCGCGGGCCGCTACCAGTTCACGATGAAGCTGGACCTCGAGCGGCTGCACCGGGCCTTCGGCGATGACAGCGTCCTGCTCATCCGTGGCCACCAGCTGGTGTCCTCCGGGATCGACTCCTCGATGTTCGGCGGCTTCGTCCGCAACGTGTCGGGCTATCCCGACATCCGCGACCTGTACCTGGTGGCCGACGTGCTCGTCACGGACTACTCGTCGGTGATGTTCGACTTCGTCAACACCGGCCGGCCCCTGCTGTTCTTCACCTGGGACCTCGAGGAGTACCGCGACAACCTGCGCGGGTTCTACTTCGACTTCGAGGCCGAGGCGCCCGGGCCGCTGCTGACCGAGACCAGCGGCGTGATCGACGCGCTGCAACGGCTCGACGCCGTCGGCCAGGAGTACGCCGAGCGGTACCAGGCCTTCCGCGACCGCTTCACCGGCCTCGAGGACGGGCGGTCCGCCGAGCGCTTCATCGAGAGGTTCCTGTGATCGCCGTCGACACGGTGTCCCCCCAGCAGTCGCTCGAGCCGAGCGAGGCCGGCCCGCTCTCCGACGGCCTCGTGCGTGCACTGGCCCTGCTCGAGCGGGGCACCCTCGCCCTGCTCGTGCTGGCTACCGTGGCCTTCGGCTCGTGGACCCTCGTCTACCAGGTCGCGCTCGTCACCGGCCTGCGTGCCACCTACGCGCTCGTGGGCACCCTCGTGCTCACGGCGGTGGTCGGGTATGCCGTCCTGCCGGCCTTCGCTCCCGGCGCGAGCCGCGACGTGGCCACGCGCCCCGGCTGGGCGGCCCTCGCCGTGGGGGCGTCCACCGCCCTCGTCGCCGGGGCCCTCGGCATGGCGGGTCGACGAGGCCTGATGATCGCGGTCGTCGTGGCGACCGCGGCCGCTTGGGTCGTCGTCCAGACCGTGGTCCGCCGCAGGGGTGGCGCAGCCGAGGCGGAGCCAGGCCGGCCCCGCACGGTCCTTCGACAGGGGCGGCCGGGGGAGGCAGGTCTGTGGCTGGTCGCGTGGTTCTGGGCCTTGGCATGCGCGGTCCTCACCGCTGTGACGGCCAAGCCCGACGGCGATGACGCCTACTTCGTCAACCTGGCAGAGTGGGTGGCCGACCGCGGAACCTTCCCGACCCGCGACACCATGCTGGGGGACGAGGTGTTCCCGGCCCTGAGGTCCCACAGTCCGCCGGTGCACTCGATCGAGGGGCTGTTCGGGGCGGTCGGCCACGTGGCGGGCATGCGGGGAGGGGTCGTCACCTACATCGTGGCGGCCCCGGCCCTGACCGCCCTCGCGGTCCTGACCCTGGCCTGGCTGGTGTCGCTGAGCCGGGTGCGGGTGGCCCCTTTGGCACTGTCGGCCGCTGTCGTCTTCCTGCTGGCCTCCGGGGGTTCTGGGGCGAGCTTCGGCAACTTCTTCGCCGTGCGAATCTGGCAGGGCAAGGCCACCCTCGCGAGCCTGGTCATCCCACTCGTCACCGCGGCGGCGATCGCCTACATCGGCAGGGGCGGCTGGCGCCGCCTGACCGTGCTCACCTTGGCGGTGGTCGGCACGGTCGGCGCAAGCAACACGGCGGTGTTCCTCGTGCCGGTTCTGCTCGGCGGCATCATCGTCGCGGCGTGGGTGCGCCGGGGTTTCCGTCGTGCTGCCGGCGCCGCCGCCACCCTCGCCTACCCGCTGCTCTGCGGGGTGTTGGTGCTGCTGCTCGCGCCCGACATCCCGGAACCGGTTGCCGCCGTCGAGACCGTATCGCGGCGGCCCCTCAACCCCCTGGTCGCGGTGCCAGGACGGCATGGGCTTTTCGTCATGACCATCGTCGCCGTGACGCTCGGCTGGGCGGGCCTGCGGTCCCGGGCCGCGCGCGCCGTCGCCGTCTGCGTCACCCTCGCAGCGGGGGTGGCCCTGCTGCCCCCGGTCACCGACGTGCTCGTGTCGGCCGCGGGCGTCGGGTCGGTGATCTGGCGGATGTGGTGGACCGTCCCCGTGCCGCTCCTGGTCGCCGGCGTCGTCGGCCTGGCCGCCGACGTGGTGCGCCGGCCGTTCCCCGTCACCGGCGCGCTCGGCCGCCTGGCGCCGGCCGTGCCGGTTGCGGCCGCCCTGGCCATGGCCCTCGTGCCGCTCGTGGGGGGCAAGTGGATCTGGACCACCGCCAACGGCGCCCGCTGGGTCTCCCCGCTGTCCTGGAAGGTTCCGGTGGGCGCCGAGGTCGAGGCACGCGGCGCCCTCGAGGTCTCGAAGGACGGCGACGTGGTGCTGGTCCCATGGGACGCCGCCCGCGTGCTCGCGGGCATGTCCGTGGACGTCCACCCGGTCTCTGCGCGCGGCATCTACCTGCCGGCCTACGCGGGGATCCCCGACGCCAAGGTCGATGAGCGCACCGAGCTGCAGAAGTTCGCGGACTCGCGCACGCCCCCGGCGCAGACGCTGCGCCCCCTCGTCGAGGCGCTGAGCGTCGACACCGCGTGCGTCTCCGACGAGCGGGGCAAGGCCGTCGACGCCCTCGAGGAGATCGGCTTCGAGGTGGTCTCCGAGCCGGGCGACCTGGTGTGCCTGCGTCGTCACGGTGGCGCCCCATGACAGATGGGGGCTCAACAGGCTGCGCTGATGACCTTATGTGTGACTCGATGACCAGCGCCGCCGTCCGGCGCGCAGGCGGGGCCCACCGGTCGGGCGACTGCGCAGCATCACCGGTCCCGTGAGGCCCCGGACCGGGCGACCACGTGCTGCTGTTCAGTGCGACCTCGCAGAGCTGCTTGTTCGGCCGCAACGCCTTGGCGCCGTGGCTGGAGAAGCACCTGGAGGGTCCCCCGCGCGGTGGGAGGTCCTCTACACCGCCGAGCACGACAACCTTGTCCTCTACCGAGTCCGGTGACTGCCCGATGACCCCTGAACCCGCCCCGCGCCACTCGTCCCCCCTCCTCAGCGTGGTGGTGGCCGTCTACAACGTCGAGCGCTGGCTGGCAGCCTGCCTCGGCTCCATCGAGGCCTCCGTGCTGGCGGGCACCGAGGTCATCGTCGTCGACGACGGGTCCACGGACGGCAGCGCAGCCATCTGCGACGGGTTCGCGGCCGGCAGGGACGGCTGGCGCGTGCTCCACCAGGCCAACGCCGGCCTCGGCGCGGCGCGCAACGCCGGGCTCGACGCGGCGACGGGCGAGTTCGTCGGCTTCGTCGACGGCGACGACGAGCTGCTGCCGGCGTATGCCGCGCTGCCCGCCCGCGCGCAGGCGGCGGGCGGTGACGTGGCGACCGGCGCGGTGCAGCGCCTCGAGGGTCGCCGCCGCTGGCCGTCCGGGCTGCACGCCCAGGCGCTGGCCGGAGTGGGGGAGCAGGCAACCCTCACCCAGCAGCCCTCCCTGCTCTACGACACCACCGCGTGGAACAAGGTCTACCGCCGGTCCTTCCTCGCCGACCGCGGCCTGCGCTTCCCCGAGGGCGTGCTCTACGAGGACCTGCCCGTGACCGTGCGGGCCCTGCACTTCGCGGGCACGGTGGAGTGCGTGCACGAGCCGGTCTACCTCTGGCGCGCACGGGAGGGGGAGCGGTCGATCACCCAGCGGCGCAACGAGCTGGGCAACCTCACCGACCGGTTCGCAGCCGTGCGCGACGTCGACCGGTTCCTCGAGGCCGAGGGGCTGCACGACCTGCGCGAGGCGCATGACGTCAAGGTCCTGCGACTCGACCTGCCGCTCTACACCTCGGCGCTGCCGGAGGCCGACGAGGCCTACCGCACGGCATACCTGTCGTTCTTCCGCCACCTCGCGGGCGGCCTCCCGTCGCAGCGCCGCCAGTCCCTGCCGCCGACCCTGCGGCTCTACGTCGAGCTCGCCGACGCAGGCCGGATGGACGACCTGGTGCGGGCGGTCCGCGCCCGCCGGGGTGAACGCGCGTGGGCCCAGGACGACCGCCGGCTGTTGCAGCGGGCCCGCGACGAGGTCGCCGCCTACCGGCTCGAGCACGAGCTGGGGCTGGCCGGGCTGCCCCAGATCGTGCGACACGCCGCGTCGCGGGCGGTCAAGTCGGTGCTGCCCCGCAGGGCCCGGGTCGCGCTCGCCACTCGGGGCTCGGGCAAGGGCGCCGGGAGGGCCCGCTGACCGGCTCGGCGGGCCGCGCCACCACCGCGGTCCGCCGCCGTCGCCGTGGCGTACCCTCGGACCTCGGACCTGGCGTGCGGGTGTCCCCCCGGATGCCGGACCGGCATGTGCCACGGCATACGACAGGCAAGGACGCATGAGACTGATCACCCGCACGCAGGCCATCACGGGCAGGCGGAGCGTGCTCTGGACCCTCGTCCTGCGCGACCTGCGCGTCCGCTACTCCCGCAGCGTGCTCGGCTACGTGTGGACCGTGCTCGACCCGCTGCTGATGTCGCTCATCTACTACCTGGTCTTCGTGCACATCTTCCGCCGTGACGACCTCGGGCACGAGCCGTACTTCCTGTTCCTCCTCGTCGGCCTGCTGTCGTGGCAGTGGTTCTCCGGCTGCCTGACGGACACGTCCCGGGCGCTCATCCAGGAGGCCAAGCTGGTCCGCTCCACCAACCTGCCCCGTGAGATGTGGGTGCTGCGCGTGGTGCTGTCCAAGGGCATCGAGTACCTGCTGTCGTTGCCGGTGCTGCTGGCCTTCCTCGTGCTCTACCTGGTGCAGGGCGTGGCCGAGCTCAACGGCTGGGTCGTCCTGCTCCCGCTGGGAATCCTGCTGCAGGGCGTCACGCTCGTGGGCATCGGCCTGCTCCTGGCCCCCGTGACGGCCCTGGTGACCGACATGCAGCGCGTCATCCGCATCGTCATCCGGATGCTCTTCTACGCGACGCCGGTGATCTACGCCAACCAGCTCGTGCCCGAGCCCTACGACAAGGTCGCCTGGCTCAACCCGCTGACGGGCATCCTCGAGCTCATGCGGGCCGGCTTCTTCTCCCACGACCAGTTCCCGATCGTCTGGGGCGCCGTGGCTGTGTCCGCAGTCCTGTCCGTGGTCCTCCTCCTGCTCGGTGTGGCGGTCTTCGGCCGGCTCGAGCGTGCCGTCCTGAAGGAGATCTGATGGCAGAGCCGGTCATCTCCGTCAACGGACTCGGGATCGAGTTCTACCGGTCGCGGCGGCGCCGTATGCAGCTGCGCGAGCTGCTCTTCCACGGACGCAGCGGAGCCCCCAAGGCGACCTTCTGGGCGCTGCGCGACGTCTCCTTCGACATCTACCCCGGCGAGGCGGTCGGCCTCGTGGGTGGCAACGGCGGTGGCAAGAGCACCCTGCTGAAGATGATCGCCGGCGTGCTGCTGCCCGACGAGGGGTCGGTGCGGGTCGACGGCGGCGTGGCGCCGCTCATCGAGCTCACCGGCGGCTTCGTCGGCGAGCTCTCGGCGCGCGACAACATCTACCTCACGGCCGGCCTGCACGGGCTGAGCAGGGCACAGGTCGACGAGCGCTTCGACGAGATCGTCGACTTCGCCGGCCGGGAGGTGCGCGAGGGGCTCGACACGCCGTACCGGCACTTCTCGTCGGGCATGAAGGTGCGCCTCGGCTTCGCCGTCATCACGACGTTGGACGAGCCGATCATCCTCGTCGACGAGGTGCTCGCCGTCGGTGACCGCGCCTTCCGGGAGAAGTGCTACCAGCGGATGGAGTCGCTGCTCGCGCAGGGCCGCACGCTCTTCCTCGTGTCCCACTCCGAGAACGACCTCAAGCGGTTCAGCACGCGCGGCCTTTACCTGCGCAAGGGTCGCCTGATGATGGACGGCCCGATGCTCGAGGTGCTCGACCGCTACAACGCCGACATGGACGCCGGGGCGTGACCGCGTCGGCAGCCCCCTCGGCAGGTCCCTCGGTGGGCAACGAGGCGTCCCGGGCCGTCCACGGCTACACCGCGGGAGCCGACGTCGTGCTGCTCGGCGCGGGCGGCGCGGGTGGCGCGGGCGTGGCGGCATCGCTCGCCGGCCTCGGGCTCGGCGAGCGCCCGGTGCACCTCACCGGGTCGCTGCCGGAGCTGCTGCGGTCACTCGCAGAGGTGCTCTGCGCCGGCGAGGCCGCCCCTGCCGTCGTGGCCGCCGCCGACCTCGACATCTCCGGCGTGGCGCTCCTCGACCTGCTCGACCGCCCCGGCGTGCGAACCGCGGCGCTCGTGGCCGACCCCTTCGCGGTCGCCGAGGGCCGGGACGAGGCGGCCCGCGTGCGGGTCGGGGGCGACGGCCGGCTGGTCGAGTCGGTCGGCACGGCCGCCCACGCGGTCAGCGACCCCACCCACGCGCTCCCGGGGGTGCTGCGGATCGCCGCCGGCGACCGGGCCGAGGCGACCCGGCTGCTGCGTGAGGCAGCCGGCCACGCCGGCCCGGCCTGGGGCAGCGACGCTCTGGCCGTCGTGCTGCTCGTGCTCGTCCGGGGCGGGATGCCCGTGCAGGCGTCCGGGCTCGGGCCCTTCGACTGGTCCCGCGGGGCGGTGCGCGCGAAGGGGGCGGCGGGCGACCCGTGGCGGCAGCGCCTGCGCGGGGCGTCCCGCGGTGGTGACGGCTTCTTCTCCACGTTCGCCGTGCGCCCCCTCTCGCGGCGGCTGACCGCGGTCGGGCTGGCACACGGGTGGACGCCCAACGGGGTGACCGTGGTCTCCCTGGTGCTCGGGCTCGTGGCGGCCGGCCTGGTGGCCACGGGGGCCTGGTGGGCGTGGGTCGTCGCGGCCGTCCTGCTGCTCGCGGCGCTCGTGGTCGACTGCGTCGACGGCGAGATCGCCCGGTTCACGCGCAGGTTCAGCCCCCTGGGCGCCTTCCTTGACGCGGTCGGCGACCGCGTCAAGGAGTATGCCGTCGTGGCGGCGGTCGCCGCCGTGGCCGTGCGCGAGGGGGAGCCGGGCTGGCCGCTGGCGGTCGCGGTGCTGGCCGCGGTGACGGTGCGCCACCTCGAGGACTACGCCTACGAGCACCGGCTGGGCTTCGCCCGGCGCAGCAACCCCGTCGTCCTGCCCGTGGACGAGGCCGGAGATGGCGGCCCAGCCGGTGCGAGGGGCACCCTCCCCGAGCCGGCCGGGCGGCGGGCGCGGGCGGTGCACTGGGCCAAGAAGGTCGTCCACCTGCCCATCGCCGAGCGCTACCTGCTCATCGCGCTCACGCTGCTCACCCGCCGACCGATGCTGGTCCTGTGGACCCTGCTCGTCGCGGTGGTGGTGGCCGTGCTCTGGACCCAGGGCGGCCGGGTGGTGCGGGTGCTCGTGCGCCGCGACCCGTCCTGGTTCGCGGTCACGCCGGGCAGCGGCCCGGGGCACCTCGACCACCAGCTCGACCTCGGACCCGTCGCCCGCCTGGCCGGCCGCCTGGGGCGTGCCACCTTCCCCGTCGGACTGGCCGGGGCGGGCGTCCTCACCCTCCTGGTCCCGCTGGCCCTGTGGTTCGACTCCGTCGGGGCGGCCCTCGCGCTCGCCCTCGTCGGCAGCGCCCTCGTCGGGCTGGGGTGGCAGAGCCCTGTGCACCACCCCCTCGGGTGGCAGGCGCCGGCGGCGCTGTGGGTCGCCGAGGTGCTCGTGGTGGGCCTGGTGGTCCACCACGTCGTCGGTGTCATGAGCGCCGCCGCCTACGCGTACCTGAGCGCCGTGGCCTACCACCGCTACGACGTCGTCTACCGGCTCCGCGACACCGGCACGCCTCCTGCCCCGTGGCTGACGTGGGCCGGGGGCGGGACCGACGGGCGGCTCATCGTGGTGCTGCTGCTCGCCCTCCTCGCCCCGGGGGCGGTCGTCCCCGTGCTGTGGGCGCTCGCGCTGCTGCTGGCCGCGCTCTACCTCGGCGAGTCGATCCGGGGCTGGCGGACGTGGATCGCCGGTCAGCGCACCGCTCGGGCAGGGGTGCAGGCGTGAGCTCCCCGGCGCACGACCCGACGGACAACCACCCCGGCCTCGCCCAGCTGCGGGCGGTCGCCCAGCCGCCGGAGCACATCGCGCGCTACAACGCCGAGCACTGGGCCGGTGCGCTGTACATCCGCCACCTGAGCATCTACGCGACCAGGGCCCTGCTGCCCACGGGCATCAGCCCCAACGGGGTGACCTGGCTGATGGTCGCGGTCGGCGTGCTGGGCGCCTTCGCCCTGCCCCTGCCGGGACTGGTCGGGCCGCTGCTGTGCGCCCTGGCGATGCAGGTGCAGATCCTCCTCGACTGCAGCGACGGCGAGGTCGCCCGCTGGCGGCAGCGCTTCTCGCCGGCCGGCATCTACCTCGACCGGATCGGCCACTACGCGACGGAGGCGGCCATCCCCGTGGCGCTCGGGCTGCGCGCCGACGCCTGGTCGGCCACGGACCCGCTGCGGGTCGGCGGCTGGACGGTGCTCGGCCTGCTCGTCGCGGTCGTCGTGCTCATGAACAAGGCGTTCACCGACCTCGTGCACGTGGCGCGGGCCAAGGCCGGGCGACCGCCACTCGAGGACGTCGCCGCCACGACGCGCTCGAAGGTCTCGGGCCTGGCCGCCGTCCGGCGGGCCATGGGGTACCTGCCGGTCTTCCGGGCCTTCGTCGCCGTCGAGGCCTCGCTCCTGGCGCTGGCGGCAGGGCTGGTGGACGTCGTGCGGGGCGACCTGCTGGGCACCCAGGTGCTCGTCGTGGTGATGGTGCCGCTGGCGCTCGTGACCGCCGGGGGGCACCTGGTCGGCGTGCTCACCAGCTCGAGGCTCGACTGATGGCGGGAGCCGGCCCCCGGAATCGCGTCGTGCAGTGGGCCCAGGAGCACGGCGAGGTCGGCGGAGTGCTCACCAGCCACACCCAGCTGACCGCGCAGCTGCGGGCCGAGGGCAGCGAGGTGCTCTACGTCGACACCGGCTCGGCTCGCCGGGCACTCGGCGCCCTGCCGAGGCTCTGGCAGCGGCCGGCGGTCCACCTGTTCCACATCACCCGGCTCTGGAGGGCCATCCTCCTCGCCCCGGTCTTCGCCCTCCAGCGCGGGCGCACCGTGCTGGTCCTGCACTCGGGGTCGGTCGCGGGGCAGCTCGCGTCGATGGGCCGCGTCCGGGCGGCCCTGCTGCGGGTGTCCCTGGCGGCCTACGACGAGGTGTGGGCGGTCAACGAGGAGATCGGCCGGCTCCTTCCTCCCGGCTCGCGGGTGGTGCGGGTGGTGACACCGTTCGCCGTCGAGCCCGCGGCGGGAGAGGGGCCGCAGCGGACCGGCCACCTCATCAGCCTGGCGACGAACGCGGGCCTGCCGCACTACAACGCCGAGCTCGGGGTCGAGGCAGTGCGGCGGGTGCGCGAGGTGTGGCCCGACGCCACCCTGCGGATCCTCGCCTACGGCCACGACGGCGACGCGATGGCGCGCCTGCGGTCCGCCGTCTCCCCCCTCGACTGGGTGGAGCTCAGCTTCGACGCCGGCCCGGCCGAGGTGCGCGCGGTGCTGGAGCAGTCGGCCGTCTTCCTCAGGCCCACCAGCTGGGACGGCGACTCCGTGGTCGTCCGCGAGGCCCTCGCCCTCGGCGCCCGCGTGGTCGCCTCCGACGTGGCGGCGCGTCCGGCCGGGGTGGAGCTGGCCGCGCTCGACGCCGCCGCCCTCGCCGAGGCCGTGGTGCACGGCGGACGCCGGAGCGCCGGCGAGGGGCTGGCCACCACCGGCCTCCTGGAGGCGGTCCACGGCGCGGTGGCCGCGATGCTGCCCTCAGCGTGACCGGACGGTAGCCTCTCGGCACGAGAACGTGCCACCGCGCACGGACAACGGCCCCGAGGGGCCCGGCACAAGGTCTCGCACCGGCATACCCAAGGAGCATTGGTGAGCACTCGCACCGTCATCACGTTCGGCACGTTCGACGTGCTGCACGTCGGCCACATCCGAGTCCTCAAGCGAGCCGCGGAGTTCGGCGACCGCCTCGTCGTCGGTGTCTCGGCGGACGAGCTGAACATCAAGAAGAAGGGCCGGGCACCGGTCTTCGACCAGGACGAGCGGCTCGAGATCCTCAGCAGCCTGAAGATGGTCGACGAGGTGTTCCTCGAGGAGTCGCTGGAGAAGAAGCGCGACTACATCGTCGAGCACAACGCGCAGGTCCTCGTCATGGGCGACGACTGGGCCGGGAAGTTCGACTGGGTCTCCGACGTCTGTGAGGTCGTCTACCTGCCGCGGACACCGTCAGTCTCGACCACGGGGCTGATCGAGCACATCGCCAAGATCTCCCGCTGACCCCTCCGGTGCACCCGGCGCGGCAGGCCCGCCGGCACCGGTGGGGCCGGTGGGGCCGGTCGCAGGGGAGCCCGGCGACGGGTAGTCGCGCTCGGCCTCGTCGAGGGCCAGGCGCCGCGCGAGCTTCGTGTACCGCGTCTCGATCTCCCGGAACCGCAGGTAGGTGGTCACCGTGAAGCTGAGGAAGGCCACCACCAGCGCGTACAGCACCATGTCGGTGCCTCGACCAACACCCACGAGGCCGGCAATCCGGTTCCACACGGTGGGGAAAAGGATCGACACGACGGCGAACCCGGCGAAGAGCAGCAGGCCGAGGCGCCGGATCGCCTGGGAACGGGCGCCCCGGGAGCGGAACAGCCTGGCCACAACGGCGACCACGACGATGATCAGCAGGACCTGGATGAGCAGGATCTTCATCTCAGGATCAACTCCACGAGGATGTTGACGGCGTTCCAGAGGGACTGGCCCTTGGCTCGAGAGTAGTCGGTGTACAGCACGTGGACCGGGGACTCCCCGTAGCGGATGCCGAGGCCGCCGATCTGCGCGACCAGCTCTGACGCGTGCGCCATGCGGTTCTGCGTGATCGACAGGCGCGAGACCACGTCGCGCGAGATCAGCCGCAGGCCGTTGTGCGCGTCGGTGAGCTTCGTGCGGGTGGTCAGGTTGGTGTAGGCGACGGCCATCCGCAGCACGAGCCGCTTCAGGGCGCCGGCCTCCGTGCGCTTGTCGAGGAAGCGGGAGCCGAAGACCACGTCGAGGTCCTCGGCCCTGGCCTTCTTGAGCATCGCGACGACGTCGGAGACCTGGTGCTGGCCGTCGGCGTCGAAGGTCACGACCCAGCGCATGTCGGGCCGGGACAGCGCGTACGCGAAGCCGGTCTGGAGGGCGGCGCCCTGGCCGAGGTTGACCGGGTGACGCACCACCACGGCCCCGGCGGCATGTGCCGCGGCGGCCGATCCGTCGCTGCTGCCGTCGTCCACACAGACGACGTTCGGGCACGTCGCGAGGACGTCGCGCACTACTTCCGCGATGACCTGTTCCTCGTTGAACAGGGGGATCACGAACCACGTGTCGTGCACGGGTTCCTCCTCTGAATGGCTGATGACCGCAGCAAGTGTATGGGGACGCAGAGGTCACAAAACGGTCGACCTCTGGTGGTTCCACTGGAACCAGCGTGCCTGATGGGAGATGGTGGCGGCTCTGTGACAAATGTGCCGATCCGACGGCCGCACGTGAGGGAGCTGACTGTGACGACACCAACCCATCAGAGCCCGGTCGCACGCCGGGTGGCAGGGGCGCTCGGCCTCACCCTGCTGTGCGGGTCGCTGCCGGTGTCGGGAGCCTGGTCGCTCAAGGAGACGCCGAAGCCCCGTCCGGTGAAGACCGCCGTGACAAGGGTGCCGCTCTCCGTTGTGAAGAGCGAACCGCCGGGCGCGCCGCCTTCCTCGTCGGGCTCATCGGCGACAGCTCGCGGCACGGTGGCGCAGAAGGGCGCCGTGCTGTCAGCCGCACCGGTGGACCTGCCGACCGATTTGGCGGTGGTTGGGGCCACGTGGGCTGCCGGCTCCCCGGGCGACACGCCGCAGGCGCGCGTCCGCACTGCTGGGACCTGGGGGCCGTGGCAGGACCTGGAGGTCGATGACGACCACGGACCCGACGCTGGCAGACCCGAGGGCGACGCCGCCCGCGGCGGCTCAGCCCCCCTCGTCGTGACCGCGGCCGAGCAGGTCGAGGTCCGCATCGTCTCGAGCGACGGGAGCCTCCCCCAGGACGCACGGGTCGAGGTCATCGACCCGGGCGCGTCGCCGGCCGACGCCCCCGCCGCGTCGGGGCCGCCGGCCTCGGCCTCGGCCGCCGCGGCTAAACCGACGATCTACTCGCGTGCGCAGTGGGGGGCCGATGAGTCCAAGCGAACGGGGAGCCCGGCATACGGCCAAGTTCAACTCGGCTTCGTCCACCACACCGTCGACACCAACAACTACACCGCCGCCCAGGTGCCCGGCATCATTCGGGGCATCTATGCCTACCACGTCGACGGCCAGGGCTGGAGCGACATCGGTTACAACTTCCTCGTCGACCGCTTCGGTAGGACCTGGGAGGGGCGTTACGGTGGCATGGATCGGGCCGTCATCGGGGCGCAGACGGCCAACTACAACTCCTGGTCCACCGGCGTGTCGGTGATCGGGGACTACCGGGATGCCGCGGTGCCGTCCGCCGTGACGAGCGCGGTGAGCCGTGTGCTCGCCTGGAAGTTCAGCCTTGCGGGCATCCCTGCGACCGGGAAGGTCTACGCTCGCGACAAGTACTTCGAGCGCATCTCCGGGCACCGTGACGGCTACCCGACTTCATGTCCTGGCGCGCAGCTGTACGCGAAGCTGCCGTCCATCCGATCGACGGTCGCGAGCTTGGTCGGACGCCTGCCGGTGGCGACCGCCAAGCGTGACGTCACCGGCGACGCATCCTCCGATCTCGTGTCCTACCCCGGGACACTGACGACCGCCACGATGACCGGCACCGTCTCGCTGCTGCGGGGCGCCAGGCCGATCCCAGTCGCTTGGGGAAGGCGGCTCGGCTCGGGGTGGAACGCGCTGAGCAGTATCACGGCGACCCCTGACTTGACCGGCGACGGCAAGCCCGACGTTGTCGGTGTCGAGTCGAGTGGCGGACTGCGTGTCTACCTCGGGGACGGGCACGGCGGCTTCTTGGGTCGCCGAACCTATGGCAGCGGATGGGAGCACGCCGAGATCCTCATAGCCGCTGGCGACCGCACCGGTGACGGTCTCAACGACTTGCTGGCTGTCTTCAGCAACGGCGAGCTCAGGCTGTACCCCGGCAAGGGGACCGGCTACGTGACGGCAGCCCGGGTCATCGGTACGGGGTGGAACGCCGTGAATCACCCGTTGTCCGCTGGCGACCTGAACTCTGACGGTCACCCAGATCTGTTGGCGGTGACTCCCTCCGACGGCCAGTTGAGGATGTATGCCGGCTCCGCCACCGGAGGGGTCCAGTCGGGCGTGATGTGGGGCTCCGGCTGGGGAGGTTTCACCGCACTCGCCGCAGCAGGTGATCTCGACGGTGACGGGCGCCCGGACCTGGTGGCCCGCGAGGCGTCGGGACGCATGCGTACCTACTACCTAGGCGCCACCGGCAAGGTGGAGCGCTGGAACGTGTGGGGCTCAGGGTGGACGGGTATGCGCGACGTGTCGTCGAGCGTAGATTTCGACTCCGACGGCCGAAACGACGTGCTTGCGGTCAACCCCGGCGTCGACAGCGGCACCCTCACCCTCTACGCGGGTAACGGGCAGCGTGACTTCACCAGGCAGGCTGCACCCGTAGCCGCGCCCGCTGGGGCTGACCTGGTGCGAGTCGTGGGCGACGTCAACGGTGACGGTTGGGCTGATCTGGTCTCCAGGCTGCCGGCGAAGGACACACTGGCCTTTCAACCGGGACAGGCCGGTGGCACGTTCGGCTCCCCCGTGACGATCGGATGGGGCTGGAAGTCCTTCAGCATGCTCGAGCCCGTGGGGGATGTCACGCAGGACGGAGTACCTGACCTCTTGGTGCGGCGCACCAACGGCACAGTGTCGCTCTACCCCATGCGCCGCGACTTGACGTTCTCAAAGCCCATCGACCTCGATTACGGATGGGGGACGGTGCTCAGTGCGACCGGCGCGGGCTCGTTCAGCGGTTCAGATGTCAACGGAGACATCATCGCCCTACGTGGCGACCACGCGATCGTGATGTGGCGAGGTGGAGGCCACGGCGCTGCCCTACTGGACGAGTACGTCATTGCGTCGGCACAAAGCGACGTCGTCCGCATTCTTGGCGTCGATGACGTCAACGGGGACGGACACAGGGACATCCTGGCCGCCGGACGAGACGGCCGGTTGTGGCTCTACGCAGGCAACGGCAAGGGTGGGCTTCAGGGCAGCAGGCAGGTCGTGCGTGGCGGCCAGGGTGGAGGGATGGTTCTTGGCTAGGTCAGCAACAGCGGGATCAGTCGTGCGACGGGGTCTGGTCACAGTCGCCGTCCTGATGGCCGCCGCCGCAGGGGTGGTCGTCGGTGCGCCTCAAGCAGGGGCTGCCAGCGAGGTGTACCCGCTGCCCTACACCTCATCCTGGACGGTGACGGGACATGGCTTCGGCCACGGCCGCGGGATGTCGCAGTACGGCGCGCTAGGGGCTGCCCGGGCGGGCAAGACGTGGCAAGAGATCCTTGGGTTCTACTACCGCGGGACAACTCTCGGCTCGATCGGCAACCCCATGATCAGGGTGCGGGTCGCCAGCCTGGGCAGCGCGGTGGAGGCTTATCCCGAGGCGGGGCTCCGCTACTCGTGGGACATGAGCACCTCGTGGCTGCTCCCGACGACCCAGGGCGGGGCGGCTGTGGCCCGTTGGCGCATGCTGCCGAACGCGAAAGTCGCCGGCACCGCGACCAGGGTTCGTCTGGAGTACCTCCCGACTGGTTCGTCGACGTGGCGCTACTTCGCCACGTCGAACGCTCCGTCAGTCGGTGCGTTTCTCAACTCCACGTCAGGTCAGGTCACGACCCGTCGGGGGAGTGACCGTCTGACCTACTCCGGACAAGTTCGCACCACCCTAATCGGCAGTGCAGGCGCTGAGGCCCTCGTTCCCGTAGTTGCCCTGCCGTTGGAGACCTATCTGCGCACCGTCGTTCCGGGGGAGGTTTTCGCCTCCTGGCCGCAGGCAACTTTGCGAGCGCAGAGCGTCGCGGCCAGGAGCTTCGCGGAGTACCACCGCCGGAACGCACCGATCTCGCCGTTGTTCTACGACGTCTACGACGACACGAGGAGCCAGGTCTTCAAGCCCACTTTCGTCAACGGCTCGTCCAATGAGGCCATCACGACGAATGATGCCATCGCCTCCACCGCACAGACCGCAGTCCTGTACGGCGGCCATCCGGCGTACACCCAGTTCAGTGCCTCTAGCGGGGGTTGGACCTCGGCAGGCAGCAAGCCGTACCTCGTGGCGCAAAGGGATGACTGGGACGCCGTGGCGGACAACCCGTACAACACGTGGACCAGGACTGTGCCCGTATCGACCCTGGAGTCCCGGTTTCCGGCGATCGGATCGTTTCAGAGGCTTCTCATCTCGCAGCGCAACGGTCTGGGAGACATGGGCGGACGTGTGGTCAGCGCCACCCTCACCGGCTCCAAGGGCAGCCTCACCGTCACCGGCGACCAACTGCGCTCAACGCTGGGAATCGGTCGCTCCGACTGGTTCAAGCCAACTGCCACCCAGTCGTGGCCGTCCTTCCCACGCGACCTCAGTGGTGACGCGAAGGCCGACGTGCTCGGCGTCAACGCCGCAAACGGCTCGATGCGGCTTTATCGGGGAAACGGGTCTGGCGGGTGGGATGTCGCATCCGACATCAGCGCCGCCAACTGGAACGTCCATCGCATGGTCTTCACCGCAGGGACCTGGGATGGTGACGCGCGTTCGGACGTCATGGCGGTGTCAGCGGACGGCTCCCTCTACCAATACCCGACCCTATCGGGGGGTGGCCTCGGCTCGGCTCGCAAGATCGGGAGCGGCTGGCAGGTGATCGACATTGCGCTTCCGGTCGGGGACTTCACCGGCGACGGTTGCACCGACCTGCTCGGCCGGCGCAGCGACGACGCCACGCTCTGGGTCTACGCCGGCAACTGTCAGGGAGGGTTTTCAGGGAGGGCGCGTGTCGGGTCGGGCTGGCATGTCTTTACCGCCGTCTTCAGCGGCGGCGACGTCACCGGTGACGGCAACCCTGACGTCATGGCGCGGACCTCGTCGGGTCAGCTCTACATCTATCCAGGCAACGGCGGAGGAGGTTGGCTCCCTCGCAGGACGGTCTCGTCCGGCTGGGGTTCGTACAACGCGCTGTTCTCGCCGGGAGACTTCAACGGCGATGGCCGAGGCGACATCATCGCCCGCGGTACGGATGGTCGACTCTGGCTCTACCGCGGCACTGGCAAGGGCACGTTCTGGGCGCGTGTGCAGATCGGGCACGGATGGAACGTCTTCTCGAGGCTGCCCCTGTAGGGCACCAAGGCCCGCTAGCGCGAAGGGGCGGGACCCGGCAGGGTCCCGCCCCTTCGCGTCGTGCTCCGGTGCGCCGGTCAGGCCAGGTCGACCGTGAACGCCGGCTCGGTTCGCTCGCGGACCTCGTCCTCGGTCACGCCGGGGGCCAGCTCGCGCAGCACCAGGCCGTCGCCCGTGACGTCGAAGACGCACAGGTCGGTGATGATCCGCTCGACCACGCCGCGGCCGGTGTAGGGCAGCGAGCACTCGTCGACGATCTTGTAGGAGCCGTCCTTGGCGTTGTGCTCCATCAGCACGATGACCTTCTTGGCGCCGTGGACCAGGTCCATCGCGCCGCCCATGCCCTTGACCATCTTGCCGGGGATCATCCAGTTGGCGATGTCGCCCTTGGCCGAGACCTGCATCGCGCCGAGGATGGCGGCGTCGACCTTGCCGCCCCGGATCATCCCGAACGAGGTGGCCGAGTCGAAGAACGAGGAGCCCTTGCGCAGGGTCACGGTCTCCTTGCCGGCATTGATGAGGTCGGGGTCCTCTTCTCCCTCAAAGGGATACGCGCCGACGCCCAGGATGCCGTTCTCGGACTGCAGCACGATCTCGACGTCGTCGGGCACGTAGTTCGGCACCAGGGTGGGTAGTCCGATGCCGAGGTTGACGTAGGCGCCGTCGGAGAGCTCCTCGGCCGCGCGGGCCGCCATCTGCTCACGGGTCAGGGCCATCTCAGGCCTCCTGGTTCTGGTCGGCCGCTGCGGGGCGGGGTCGGGTGGTGCGGCGCTCGATGCGCTTCTCGGCGGCCTGCTCCGGCGTCAGCGGCAGCACCCGCTGCACGTAGATGCCGGGCAGGTGGATCTCGTCGGGGTCGAGCTCGCCGGGCTCGTAGAGCTCCTCGACCTCGGCGATGGTGACCCGTCCGGCCATGGCGCACAGCGGGTTGAAGTTGCGGGCCGACTTGTTGAAGACGAGGTTGCCGTGCCGGTCGCCCTTCCACGCCCGCACCAGGCCGAAGTCGGCCACGATGGCGCGCTCGAGGACGAACTCCTTCTCCTCGCCGTCGACCTCGAAGACCTTGGTCTCCTTGGGCGGCGAGGCCACCGCGACGGAGCCGTCGGTGTTGTAGCGCCAGGGCAGGCCGCCCTCGGCGATCTGCGTGCCGGCACCGGTGATCGTGTAGAAGCCGGGGATGCCCGCGCCGCCGGCGCGCAGCCGCTCGGCGAGCGTGCCCTGCGGCGTCAGCTCGACCTCGAGCTCGCCCTGGAGGTACTGGCGGGCGAACTCCTTGTTCTCACCGACGTACGACGACACCATGCGCCGGATGCGCTTGTCGCGCAGCAGGATGCCGAGTCCCCAGTCGTCGACGCCGCAGTTGTTGGAGATGGCCTCGAGGTCGGTCACCCCCGCGTCGTGCAGTGCGGCGATGAGCACGCTGGGCACACCGCACAGGCCGAACCCACCGACCGCGAGGGAGGAGCCGTCGACGATCCCGTCGATGGCCCCGGATGCTGAGGAGACGACTTTGTCCATGGCCGGACTCTAGCGCCGCGCCTAGCCGGTCCATGCGTGCCCCCGCACCACCAAAGGCCGCAGCGAGCATGCTCACCACACACGCGGTGAGCCGACGACGAAGCGGAGTGCGACGGGACAGGGCCGAACGGCATCCCCGGCGCGGACGCGCCCTGGGCGGCATCAGCCGTTCGGCCGATGGGGAGCGAAATTCCACGTCTGTAGTTCGACGGAAGCGGTTGTGGCCTGATTGAACCAGTGGGACAAATGTCTGGCTCGGGGACTGCAGGGACGTCTGGGGACTCTGGGTGTTGTGCCTTTTGCGTACCGATCCGCCTCCTACCCAAGGTGGCGACGTCACAAGGAGTGCCCGTGTCCTTCGCCGCCCGCGCGTTCGGTGCCCTGTCCATCCCCGTCCTCGGTGTGCCCCTCGTGGCGGGGGGCGCGCAGGCGGCCTCCGTGCCCAAGCCGCCGACGAAGTCGCTCCCGGCCGCGCTCGACATCGCCCCGCCCTACAACGGCCAGAAGGTTTGCGACCCCCACGCCAAGCCGGGCGTGGTCGCCTTCGCCGGGCTGATGGTGGCGCACTACAAGGTCGGCTCGGCGGCGCCGTGGTACATCGAGCGGAGCTGCAACAGCGGGGTCACCGAGCACTCCGACGGCCGCGCGTGGGACTGGATGCTCAACGCCGGCAACAAGGACCAGAAGGCCATCGCCGACTCGGTGGTGGCGTGGCTGACCGCGCCCGACGCCCAGGGCAGGCAGGGCGCGATGGCCCGGCGCTTCGGGATCATGTACATCATCTGGAACAAGCGGATGTGGCGTGCCTACGACCCCGCGCGCGGCTGGGCGGCCTACTCCGGCTCCTCGCCCCACACCGACCACATCCACTTCTCGTTCACGTGGGACGGCGCGATGAAGCGCACCTCCTGGTGGACCGGCAAGGCGGTCACCACCATCGACCCCGGCCCCGCGCCGGCGAAGCCGAGCCCGAGCGCCCCTCCCACGGCGCCCACCGGTGTCTACGCCATCCTGGTGCAGGGCAGCACCGGCCCCGACGTGGCGCTCGCCCAGAAGGTGATCGGCGTGCCGGCGGACGGCCACTTCGGCCCCGTCACGCTGGCGGCGCTGAAGAAGTGGCAGGCGGCGAACAAGGTGCCGGTCACCGGCCGGCTCGACGCGGCCACCTGGGCCAGGATGGTCGCCCTCGGCAAGGTGCCGGCGCGCGGCTCGGTGCAGCCGGGCACCGCCACGCCGTCCACCCCGTCGACGACGGCCAAGCCGGCCACCTCGCCGCTCGCCCCCTACGCGGGCACGACCCTGCGGAAGGGG
This sequence comes from Knoellia sp. p5-6-4, assembly GCF_029222705.1. NCBI lineage: Bacteria > Bacillati > Actinomycetota > Actinomycetes > Micrococcales > Intrasporangiaceae > Knoellia > Knoellia sp. p5-6-4. The sequence goes on along the minus strand of NZ_JARGZF010000002.1, from coordinate 928,107 downwards.
TCCACGGGCGCCGCGGTCGTCGCCCTCCAGAAGGCCCTCAAGATCACCGCCGACGGCCACTTCGGCCCCCAGACAGACGGCGCCGTCCGGGTCTACCAGAGCCGCGCGAAGCTCACGGTGAACGGCATCGTGTCGGCGTCGACGTGGAAGGCCCTGATGGGGCAGGGCCCCGGCACCGCCTCGACGCCCTCGCGCAGCACGGCCCGGCCGCCCGTGCAGAGCACCCCGCCCAAGGTGGCCGTGAAGCCGTCGTCCACCACGGCATACACGGCCGTCTCGAAGGTGGTGCTGCGGCCGGGCTCCACGGGCACCGCCGTGCGGGTGCTCCAGCGCGCCCTCGGGGGACTGGCCGTCGACGGCCACTACGGCCCCCGCACCGCCACGGCCGTCGCCGCGTTCCAGAAGGCGCACAAGCTCAAGGCCACCGGCGTGACCGACGCGAAGGTGTGGAAGGCCCTCGAGGCCCGCGACTACCCGCTGCTGGCGTACCGGGGCACTGTCCTCAAGAAGGGGTCCTCGGGCGCCGCCGTGGTGGTGCTGCAGAAGGCGCTGCGGGTGGGCGCCGACGGCATGTTCGGCCCGCAGACCGAGGCCGCCGTCAAGGCGCTCCAGGGCCGCGCCAAGATCGCCCGCACCGGCGTGGTCGCGTCGCTGACCTGGCAGGCCCTCGAGGCGGAGCTGCGCCGCCGCTGACCGGCCTCAGCCCTCGCGGGTGACGCCCTCGGCCTCGAGGCGCGCCTGGTCGCGCTCGGCCGCGGCCGGCCCGCGCGAGAGCACGAGGGAGCCGTCGACCGCCCACACGGCGAGCGCGTCGCGCAGCACCGGCTCGAGGTCGGTGGAGCGGGTGTGCAGACGGGTGCCCACCGGCCAGTCCCGACCGGGCACGATGGCGCCGTATGCCGTGGTGCCGGCGGACGTGCGCAGCGCGGCGTCGTCCGCGGAGGGCTCCTCCCAGGCGACGAACTGGTCGCCGAAGGAGGGAAGCTCGCGCGCCTCGTCGACGACACCGGCGGGCGCACCACCCGGAGCCGAGCGGGCCAGCGCGGGGAGCGTCACGAGCACGGCTGCGGTGGCGTCGCCGGCCACCTCGGGGTCGTCGGTGACGGTGAGGTCGGCGTCCCCGTCCTCGAGGCTGACGCACCCGCCCACCGACCACACGGCCAGCGCCCAGTAGAGCGCCCGCCAGTGCGGCGGCAGGGCCAGCCGCACGGTCGACCCGGGGGCGACGTCGAACTCGTCCTGCAGGGCGTTCGCGGCCTTGCTCACCCAGTTCGCCAGCACCTTGGCACTCAGCTCGATCCGCTCACCCGCCGTCGGGCCCGGGGTGTCGTCGTACCACGTGACCCGCGGCTTGGCGGGGTCGGAGCGGAGCATCTCGGCGAGGACTTCGGCAGGGGTGCGTGGGGCGCGCATGGCCCCCAGCCTAGGAGCGATAGCGTGGCCGCCCGTGAGCAGCCGCGCGCCCCGCAGCTACCCGATGGCCACCGAGCCCACCGACCTGCCGCTCCTGCGGGGAGAGGCGTTCGCCGGTTGGCTGGTCGGGCGGGTGGTCGTCACCACAGCCGTCTGGGTGCTCCTCGGCGCCGCCGCCTGCGGGCTGCTCGCCCTGGCCGGCCTGTGGCAGCCGCTCGTCGCGGCGGTCGTCCTGCTCGTGCTCGCCGCCGTCGCCGTCCGGGTCGCCGCACTCGTCCCATCGCGCCCCATGCCGGTCTGGGTGGCGCTCGCCCTGGCGGTCGTGGCGCTGGGCGCCACCCTGTGGGCCGGGCTCACCCACTCCGAGCAGGTCCTGCCCCGCCGTGACTCCGGCAGCTACCTGCAGTCCTCGCTCGAGCTGGCGCGCGGGCACGAGCGGCCGATCGAGCTCTCGCCCGAGTCGGTCGGCGGACCGGACGTGCTGCGCATCGACGGCATCACGCTCGACAGCCCGGCCTTCTACCAGGTCGGCACACCCGACGACCCCGCCATCCAGCCACAGTTCCCCGTCGGGCCGTCCGCGTGGTACTCGCTCGCGTGGTGGCTGGGCGGCGCGGGCGCAGCCTTCTGGGCCCCCGCCGTGCTCGGGGGGCTCGGCGTCCTCGCCTTCGGCCTGCTCGCGGCCCTGACCGTCGGGCCGCGCTGGTCGCCCCTGGCGGCGCTCGGGCTGGCGCTGTGCTTCCCGCTCCTGCACGTGAACCGGTCGACCTACAGCGAGCCGCTGGCGGTGGTGGTCCTCATGGCGGCGATGGCGGCGCTCGTGCAGGCGTCCCGGGCGGCGCGCGCGCGGGAGGTGGCGGTCGCCCGCGGGGCGGCAGCCGTGGCCGGGGGACTGGTCGGGGCCGGGGTGCTCGTCAGGGTCGACAGCCTGAGGGAGGTCGTGCTCCTCGTGCCGGTGGCCGCGCTCGCCGCGGCGCAGCGCCAGCCCCACGCCCGGCCGCTCCTGCTGGCAGCCGGTGGCTCTGCGGCGGCTGCCTTCGGGCTGACCTGGCTGACCTCGAGCGAGTACCTCAGGAGCATCGCAGGCTCGCTGCTGCCCCTGGTCGCCCTCGGTGTCGCCGTGGTGGTCGTCTGTGCCGCCCTGCTCCGGGCGGGGCGGCACCGCCGGCTCCCCGCGGCCGCCGCGCTCTGGCTGCCCCGGGCGGGTGCCGCGGCCGTCGTGCTCGTGGCGCTCGTCCTGGCCAGCCGGCCGCTGTGGCAGACCGTGCGCCAGTCCGCCGCCGACCCCGGCTCGCGGGTGGTCGCGGGGCTGCAGCTCCGCCAGGGTTTGCCCGTCGACGGCGGACGCACCTACGCCGAGCAGTCGCTGGTCTGGATGTCGTGGTGGGTCGGGCCCGTCGCGCTGGTGATCGCCCTGGTTGCCGCGGTGGCACTGGTCCGCCGGGCGCTGCGCGCGTGGACGGCCGGACGCGACCTCCAGCCGTGGGTGGGGCCGCTCCTCGTGGGTCTCGGCTCCTCGGTGCTGACGTGGTACCGCCCGGGCATCACCCCCGACCACCCGTGGGCCGACCGCCGGCTCGTCATCGCCCTGCCGACGGTGATCCTCCTGGTCGTGGCCGCAGCGGCGGTGTGCACCCGCTGGTCGGCGCGGCGCATGCCGGCCCCGGTGCTGGTCGCGACGAGCGCCCTGGCGGTGCTCGCCCTGCTCGTGCCCACAGCGCTCGCCACCTGGCCGCACGCCACGGAGCGCGTCGAGAAGGGGGAGCTGGCCGCAGTCGAGCAGGTGTGCCGCTCGTTCCGCCCCGGGGACGTGGCCCTCATGGTCGACTCGCGTGCCGCGAACGAGTGGCCCCAGGTGCTGCGCGGCCAGTGCGGGGTGTCGGCCCTGTCGACCACCGGCACGCTGCGCAAGGACCCGGAGGCGCTCGCCGACGCCGTCACCCGGGTGAGTCGGGCCGTCGAGGACCGGGGGATGCGCCTGGTGCTGCTCGGCGCCGACTCCGACGAAGCCGTCCGATCCCTCTCGTCGGGGGAGGTCGAGCAGGTGCTCGACACGACGGTGCTGGAGGACCCCCGGCTGCTCGAGCGCCGGCCCGACCACCTCGTCACCCTGCCGCTGCAGGTGTGGCTCGGCCCGGCCCGCTGACCTTGCGGCTCAGCGGCCGGCGGCCCCGCGGCTCAGCGGCGGGCGATGGCCTCGCCCGCGTGCCGGCGCACGTGGGCGAACGTCGCCCTGTCGGCGGCGACGATGATGCCGGAGACCCGGCTGCGCGGGCCGTAGACCGTGCCGTCCGGGTGCCCGACCCAGCCGCCGGCCTCGTGCACCATCAGCGAGCCGGGGGAGTGGTCCCAGGGGCTGTTGCGGCCGTAGAGCACGTAGTCGACGGCGCCCTCGATGAGCTTGGGGTAGTCGACCCCGCAGCAGACCCACGACCCGACGAGCGGGGGCATGGGCCCGAAGGAGTGGCCGCGCAGGGGCCACATCGACGTGCATCCGCGGGGCTCGTCGGCGTCGGCCACCGGCTTGCGGACGACGCGCTCGCCGTTGCGCCAGACGCCGGCGCCCCTCTCGGCGACCCAGGCCACCTCGTGCTCGGGCTGCCAGATCCACGCCCGCACCGTCTCGCCGGCGCGGGTCTCCGAGACCATCACGGCGTGGTCGAGCGAGCCGTGCACGAAGTTCTTGGTGCCGTCCACCGGGTCGACGGTGAAGGCGTGGTCGGCGGCGAGGTAGCGCTCGAGGACGGTCGGGTCGACGGAGGACACCTCCTCGCCCAGGACGAAGGCGTCGGGGTAGGCCGCGTTGAGGGCCCGCGTCAGCAGCACCTCGGACTCCTGGTCCGCCACGGTGACCAGGTCGCCCGGGTTCTTCTCCATGACCTCGCCCGAGGCGAGGGAGCGGAAGCGCGGCGTGATGACCTCGGCCGCGACGTCTTTCATCAGGTCAAGCACCGCGTTGGTGTCCACGGGTCCCACCGTTCCACACGGGCCCGGCTCGGCGTTAATCAGGGCGCCCCGCGTGCCGGGTAGGCTCCTGAGCACGATGAACGAGCACACCGCCACCGACACCCCCTCGGCGCCCGCTCCGGCAGCGTCCCCGCCCACCGAGCCGCTTCCCGTCGACGCCGGCCTCGGTGCCCCGGCAGCGCCGGCCGGCCAGCCGGCATACGAGGACGCGCTCCGGGCGCCCGCGCACGAGATGCCGCCGGCCACCCAGGCCGCACCGCAGGAGACGGACGGGGCGCAGCCGCGGCCCTACGTCACGATCGTGCTGCCCTGCTTCAACGAGGGTGAGCACGTGCTGCGCGAGATCGACCGCATCACCGCGGCGATGAACGCGAGCGAGTTCACCTACGAGCTGCTCTGCATCGACGACGCGTCGACCGACAACACCCTCGAGGTGCTGAACGACGCGGCCCAGCGCTACGCCAACATCCGCGTGATGCCCTTCCGGCGCAACGGTGGCAGCGGCACGGCCCGACGCATCGGCACCCAGCAGGCCTATGGCGAGATCGTCGTGTGGACCGATGCCGACATGACCTACGAGAACGAGC